>CAUZEG010000004.1:0-58376 GCA_963578775.1 Myxococcales bacterium | reverse complement strand
TCGACTTATATGGAGATGGTTGCGACGAGTACACTGCGACTCCGTCCTGGTGTTCCAGCGCCGATATATGGGCCGACGAGAGTGGTGTGGCTGCGACCGACGTTTGTTGCGTCTGCGGAGGGGGGACTCTGGGCGATCCACAACCCAATTGTACGGGTACGGATATTTGCGTAAACGAAACCACGCAGGTGGGCCCGACGATCTGTGGTCTCAACGATGAGGGCACTGTGATGCAGAACTGCGAAGACGGCGGCTGGGTTGATGACGTGATCGAATGCGTTGACGATGATGTCTGGGAAGATTCCTTTGGAGATGATTGCAGTGGTTCGTGGTACGCAGATCCAGACAATTGCGCCACCGCTTCTACTTACGCAGTGGATGGCGTAGATGCCACCATGGTTTGTTGTACCTGTGGTGGTGGAAACCCCCCAGCAGCGCCCAATTGCACGGGCATCGATGTGTGCGTGAACGGTGAAGCGCAGGAAGGGGCCACTGTCTGTGGTCTGAATGACGAAGGCGTCCTTATACAGGACTGCACTGGTGGAGCCTGGGTCGACAACGAAACCTGCACGGGTACGGATATATGCGTGAATGGAAGCCGCGAGCCCAGTAGCACCGCATGTGGGTTCGAGGATGCGGGTGTATTGATGAAAGATTGTGCGGCTGGGGCCTGGTCGGATGATGCGGCGGCCTGTGTGAGCGGCTCTTCCGGCTGTGATGTGGACGCAGATTGCGTGGACGTCTCAAGTCTGGGCTGTGATACGGGAGTTTGTACGATTCCCGACTCCGCGGCCTGTGTTATGGCGGTCGATCCCGCGACCGGGGAACCGACGGCCTTCTATCCGGAAGGAACCACCTGTACGGCGAACGACCTGGCCGGATATTGCGTGTTGGCTGCTGCCGATAGCACGGTCTCCGTTTGTTTACCTGGCTGTACCCATCCGGACGCGTCCAGCTGTCCACAGGGTGATCTCAGCGCATGCCAGGCTCTCTCTCCTGGCTACGTCGGGGTATATGCACCGGCCGCTGTTTGCGACCAGAAATGTACGGCAAACGCGGATTGTTCCGGAGATACATGGCAATGCAACCTCGCCAGCGGCGAATGTGAATTCGGCGATCTCTGTTATAACCCGGCTGCGGGCGGTTATGGGGGGCCGGGAGATGCATGTACGGGCCCAACCGGAGAAGCGGGATATTGTGCCGATGTGAAAGCGTACCTTTTGCCGGGCTTACCCGAGTGGGTGACGGCCTGCTTCGAATCCTGCCACGATGCCTCTGGAGCCAATGCGCTTGTCTACTACCAGGGGGGTCCGCCTCCACCTCCGGTCGGGAACTATGTGTACATAGTGGACGTCAATGGCATCAGCGTGGCGAAAAAAGCAGAAATTCTCGATAACGTTGGGCTGATCGACTTTAATGGGTCCTTCGATCTTGCTGGTACTACGACGATTCAGGCCGCTTCGATCGATGGCTCGATATACGACAGCCGTGAGTACCTCCTCATCGCGGACTTTGGGCTCGCCTTCTACAATCCGGGCCCTGGAAATGCGTATGCAAATGCTTTCCTTCTTCTCAACACGACGGTTGGCGGCGGGACAAATTTCGACAGTTTTCTCTTTGATGCAACGGACCTGACAGGAGGCCGGCATGTTGCCGTGGCCTTCATCAATGCGGATATGGCTTTAGCGGACTTCTACGCGATTACAGAGATCGCTGTTGTGGATGATCTGGCCGAATTCAACAGCAATGCTGGGGGTGCACTGGACTATGTGTATTCGATCGATGATTCATCGACCGCTGTACCAGCCGATACCTGTACTATCGGCTCCAGCGTTTGCCAGGGGCTAGAACTGCGCGGGTTGGGGCTACTTAATGATCTTCTGGACGATGGCCTACCCAATGGCTCTGCTGCCGCACCGAGCCCCGAGGATCCGGCGGCTTGTCGAACTGCGAATTGCACGATCGACGCGGACTGTGAACCCTACGGTATGGCGGCCTGTCGTGAAGGAGCCTGTCTTCTTCCGAGCATAAAGGCCTGTTCTGTCGATGGCCTCCCAGGCCAGGCCGAGGAAGGTGAACCTTGCGATCCCTACGATGGCTATAGCGATACCAGCCTGGGCTACTGCACGGACTTCGGCGTCTTTGCACAGCCGTCCCGATGTGAGCCCTGGTGATCGAGTAGGGGCAGTTCGAATTAAAGGTGCGAGCACCGGGATATTTGGTTAGATTTACTTTCCTGATCTGAGGACCGGATGCGTCGGCTGTTACAAGTAATCGTTTATACCGTTTTCCTTTGCACAACATTATTGAGTGCGAGTTGTAGTGGCGGGAGCGTGCCCGACAGCGCAGACGATACGACCCCTGCGGCTGATGTGCTGCAGGCGGAAGACCTGACGGAAATTAGTGTAGATTCCGGATCGGAACCGCCATTCCCCAAAATAGTTATTCAATTAGGTTGGGATGAACCCGATGCGGATCTGGATATTCATATTATTCGGCTGCCAGATCCCAGTACTTCGGTTGAAATGGGCTTAGACCTGTTTGGTAATCCGACCGAAGACTGCTTTTATGACAATTGTAAGATGGCCAATGACTCGGGCACTAGCGATCTGGACTGGGGAGTCGTCGGAGACGAGACGGACAACCCGGTATTGCAGGAAGGAGAGAACGCCGGCACGGAGAGTGGCACTCTTTATGGGATTGATGGTCAGTACTTGCTATTGGTTCATTACTATAAGGACGAAGCCGGTGCGATAGAGGTTTTACCCGATATGGAGATTTTTCTGGGCCCTGTATTACTAAATTGGATTATTACCAAGGAAACGTTGGAGGAGAACAGTATCTGGGTGGCCGCTGCGCTCCGCTGCCAGCACGGAATGTGTGAAGTTATACAGATCGACCAAATTTTCCCCGTTCCTAATTGAACCGAATAACGGACCGTTCGTTTGTCGGTCTCGGATCCCAAAATGTGATTCATAGAGAAGTGAGAAAACAAATGCGTTGGTTAGTGCCAGTTTTCCTTTGCACAACATTATTGAGTACGAGTTGTAGTGGAGGGAGCGTTACTGGTGGTGATGATGGAAGTGTAGCGGATGCTGCCAGTGATATGACTCCGGCCGATGTACAGCCGGGCGACGATGTGGCCCCGGGCGACGATGTGGCCCCGGGCGAAGATGTGGCCCCGGGCGACGATGTGGCCCCGGGCGAAGATGTGGCCCCGGGCGAAGATGTGGCCCCGGGCGAAGATGTGGCCCCGGTTGAAGATGTGGCCCCGGTCGAAGATGTGGCCCCGGTCGAAGATGTGGCCCCGGTCGAAGATGTGGCCCCGGTCGAAGATGTGGCCCCGACGGAAGATGTGTCGCAGGATGCCGATACGATTGATCCGGAGCTATGTTCTTTGCTGGCGTGTGGGGAAAACGCGTTATGTACACCGGATGGCTGTGTCTGTGCTCCGGGATATGTCGGAGATCCGGACACAGGTTGTCTCGAAAGTTGTGTTTCGCTCCTTGCTCCGGGCCAACCGGTTCCTGAGAGCCCCTGTGGTGATCACAGCCACTGCGATTTCTTTTCGTCCGTTTGTATTTGTGATGCCGGTTACGGTGGGGATCCATACGAAGGTTGCGAGCTGTTGGATGACTGTAAAACCCACCCAGGAGATCCGGGGAATGCGAAGCTTATATTTGAGGGCAGTGGTGTGATCACCAATGTGAAGTACACGATTCCCTTTGTTCCCAACGGCATGGTGCCTCCAGTCGGAGGCCTGATGGGGCCAACGACCAACGTGAAGAAAGGTAATAGCTGCGATAGTGGCAAGATCGATGTGGTGGTGATGTCCGAGGGATATCTGGCTTCCGAGCTCGATGAGTTCGCCGATGACGCGGAGTTATGGAAGGAGCGGTTTCTGAATCGAGAGCCCTTTGCAACATTCCAGAACGCTTTCAATATCTGGATTGTACCTCTGGCGTCGGAGAGTCACATCTCTTCGGATGTAAATTTCCAGACCTATTTCGGCCTGAACCTTAGTGGTGGGTCTATCTCAATGCTGAGCAGTGGCAGTCTCCAGGAGAGCTTCTTCGAGGGAGGTGTAATGGAGGCAATTGAGAACATTTCCTATAACGACACGCATAAATATCCGGCCTCGTCGTCGAAATATCCGAAACTCATGAAGCAGGTGGTGGGGGTAATTCTTGTGAGAGCTGCCAATTGCACCGACGGGGATGATCCCAGTGAGAGTTGTGATGGTTATTCGGGTTGGGCTCGCGGGGTTACCTCGGCGGATGGTGAAAGGAAGATGCGTGTCGCTATTGCCAATGGCCATATACATGAGTTTGGGCATGCCTTCGCGCATTTACGTGATGAGTATCGTGGAGACGACTATAAGGATTGCACCGCGGCCAGTAAGTTCAATGGGTTCAACAATACCATCTGGGACCTTCGTACAATCAATAACTACAGTTATGCGAGTGAGGCGGACGAGGTACCGTGGAAGCATCTGCTCTACGGAGCGGGGATCAACCCCCATTCGCAGGTTATCGGCTCTTTCGAGGGGGCCTATACCTGTTGGGAGGGCGCATTCCGCCCCGAACACCAATGTTTGATGAACGGTACCCATGAAAACCCCCATCCATGTACGGGTAATCCGGGCACGAATCTTCGGCAAACCAACTTCTGCAACTGGTGCCGGGAGATCGTAGTTATGCGTCTTCATGATTTCATTGGTCATCTTGACGAAGACGATCAACTTGCCCAGTGGAAGGACGAATATCGGGCCAAGTATTGGCAGAAATATCCCATCACGCTCCCTGGAGACGGCTATCCGGTAACCTGGAATTGTGATGGCGTGGAGAAGCTCATCTGGGAGGCTCCGCCAACGGGAGTGTCATGCTACGATGGAGTCGATCCGTCGGTCGATTGCCCGGACGAAGATGTGGCGCCGACATGTCTGAGCCCCACGAGCGATGATTTTGATTATTGTACTCGGAGTTGTTCTGTTGACGCCGATTGCGATGATCTCTTTACCAATGGGCAATGTAGTATGATTCCAGCGGCGGGCTTTGGCTATTGCCGCCCTGCAGTCGCTCAGATCAGCTTGAGTGAGTGCACCGACGCAAGCGGTTCGATTGAGCCCGACTTATGTGATGACCATATGCCCGATGCCCAATGGTGTGGGTCGAGTACGATTGCAGATATCTCCTACTGCACCCACGAATGCGAGAGCATGTTTGATTGCCACGACCTCTTTCCCGGTGGTGAGGTCTGGGGGTGTTGTGCCATGGGTGGAGCGGGTATAAAGCTCTGTAGGCCGTCCTTCGATCCCAAATGTGATCCATAAGGAAGAGAGAATAAATATGTGGGAGGGTCTATGTTGGGGGCGGTGTGAGCCTCGTTATGTGCAGTTAGCCAGCCCGCTGGAAAAAACCATTCTTTCCGAGCGATTCCATTCGTTTCTAGTTATGCTACCTTCTCGGAATGGAAAAAGGGATTAGGCATATGGTGAGTACATCTTTCCTTCGAAGCATCGGGTCGAGTGGTCTTGTGCTTCTTCTGGCGCTGGCGGTTGGTTGCGGTTCCCATAATCTGGACAGTGAGAATAACGGTCCGGACAGTAGTGGTGATGACATCGGTACGGATGCCGCTCCGGCGGATGCGGACGGTCCCATTGATGGCGATAATGATGGCTATGCCGATGATGTGGACTGTGATGATAGCGACGATACGATCCATCCGGCCGCGGACGAGATCTGCGACGGCAAAGACAACGATTGCGATGGAACGACGGATCAGGATGCGAACGATGCGGTCGTCTATTATGCCGATGCAGACGACGACACCTACGGCGATGCCGATACAACCGAAGAAGCCTGTGCGCAACCAGAAGGCTATGTGACCGACAATACGGACTGTGACGATGTCCTGGCGAATGTGAATCCAGGGGCCACTGAAGTCTGTGATGCCGATGACATCGACGAGGATTGTGATGGTGCGGCGGATGATCTGGACGAAGATGGAGCCGAGGGTAAGGCCACCTATTATACCGATAGCGATGGTGACAACTTCGGGGATGATACGGCCGTAGGCGCTGACTTCTGCGATCCCCCGGAGGGCGTAGCATCCAATAATTCCGATTGCGACGATATATTGCCAGGAGTGAATCCCGACAGTGCAGAGACCTGTGATGTGGACGATATCGACGAGGATTGTGATGGCGCGGCAGACGATCTCGACACGGATGGGGCGGATGGAAAGATCACCTATTATGTAGATGGTGACGGTGACACCTTCGGGGACGCCAACGATGCCGGAGTGGATCTCTGTGAACCACCGGTCGACCTGGTAAGCAATAATACTGACTGCGACGATGTGTTAGTGGCGGTGAATCCCGATGGTGTCGAAGTCTGCGATGTGGACGATATTGACGAGGATTGCGATGGTGCGGCGGATGACGCGGATGCGAATGGCGCCGACGGCAAGACCACCTACTATGTCGATAGTGATGGTGACACCTTCGGGGACGCCAACGATACAGGCTCGGATTTCTGCGATCCACCGGCGGGTCTGTCGGGAAACAATGCCGACTGCAACGATATCTTAGGGGATATCAACCCGGCAGCCGTTGAGGTCTGTGATTTTTTTGACGTCGATGAAGACTGCGATGGGGCGGCCAATGATCTGGACGTCGATGGGGCCGAGGGTAAGACCACCTATTTTGTGGATAACGATGAAGACACCTTCGGAGACCAGAACGATCCCGGCGTTGAAGCTTGCCTTCAACCGGAGGGACTGGTGGGAAACAACACGGACTGCAACGATGCTTTGCCGGAAATAAACCCGGGGGCGGCAGAGATCTGTGATGCGGGCGATATCGACGAGAATTGCAATGGCGTGGCGGATGATGACGACGAGGGAACAATATCCGGTACCACCACCTACTATTCCGATGCAGATGGTGACACCTTCGGGGATTCACAATCGATCGGTATCGAATTATGCGATGCAGGAACTACATTCGCCTTAGACAACACCGATTGCGACGACAGCAATGAAAATGTCTATCCCGGTGCGATCAATTACGACCCGGCAGCGGGCGACTATTCCACGACCTATGCGGAACTCCATTACGACGAATGCGGCTTTTTTGGAGCGGATCTGTCCTCGGTGACAGTCGATACCAATACGAATGGAACCTTTACTTTGACCGAAGATGGGATTTCACGAAGCTGTTGTTTTGTGGCCGGGGTCAACCCCAACTTTACGGATTTTGTCTGTGAGGTTGTTACGACTACGGAGATCGGGGGCAGTACTGTTTTATCCACGGAGCAGCGGCGAACGGGGTATTGGAACGTCTCGGATTCGAATACGCTCTTCTTTGTGAAGAACGATGTGGCGACGTGCCAGGGAACCGGTTGTGACACTGTATATCCCACAGCGGTTCCCTCCTGTGAGGGGCAATCCGCCTACCATCTATCACGGAATTAGGGATGCGGCGGGACGAAGAAAGTATACTCGGCCCCTGGTTATGGGCGTTCGAGAAGCTCTTCGGAGAGGCTCCGAAAGTCCTTCCCTGGACACATCCACAATGTGATGACGGCAGCCTGTATCAACTGCATCTTCCGACGGTTTTTGATCCGCCGGAGCTGGCAGGCCATACCGGCCACTTCAAACATATGCCGACCATGGTGCCCGTGGTCCGAGCGATGGGATTTGATTGGCCCGACGGCCGGTTCATTCACATCGTGCCGACTCCAGAGTCATTCAACGCGATGCTCCGGGCCACGAATGAGGATTCCTTTGGCTACGAACTGGCCTATATGCAATCGGATTCGGAGACATTACCTACCGGCCCCTGGTTGGCCATGTATCTGGGCGGGACCATCCCCATTCATATGGCATCGGAAGCCTTTTATAAGAAGAAGGTCGCCCAGGCGCTTAAATCCGGCGCAGTCAACCTTCTCCAGTTTCATCTGATATCGACGGGACACGATCTATCGGTGCATGCCCTCAACTACCATTTGATCCCTCGAAGTTCGATTGCGGCCATTCGTGAACATATCTACGGATCGATACCAGAGCGGGCCTCGGAGTGGGCCGAAGGTGGTCCCGCTCCGCTGACGCTGACCTATTTCCTCGACAACGATCTGAATCGATTTTGTTATGCGGTGTGGTGCCGAAGCGCCTCCGCCGAACAGTTCGGAGAGCTCTTTTCTGCGCCCGCCAATATCGGCCAACTGATGACAGTTCTGGATACACGCCTGGAAGAAACCCGGGCCGGCAAAGGCGATGTCGCGTCGGGTGATACCAACGATATGCCTGCCTTGGCCCAGACCGAGTTTACGATCCGCTAAGCCGGCCGGTCGGCGGTCGAAACCGATCTTTGGAACCCAAAAACCAGAAAGCCCCGCAGTCACGGGGCTTTAAGGGGAGCCAACGCGCGGATTTGAACCGCGGACCTACTGATTACGAATCAGTTGCTCTACCAACTGAGCTACGTCGGCGTGGGCTCGCGTTTTAAGTTCCGAGGGGCCGAATTGTCAAGAGGGAAGGCCACAATTCGCTGTGCTAGATTGGTCTTATAGCTCTTTCGTCATATTCAATAACAGGAGCACGGCTTCGTCGTCAGGGCTCGCTCCCCCATTTGTGTAGACGACCCCCAGACGTTTATCAGAGTTGGTCTTATAGATGTGGATTGTAAAGCCGACCAGCTCATCGGTCTTCTCAAACGTCAGCCTCAATTCGGTTTCAACCAACGCTTTTTTGCTGCCGATTCGGATGCCCTCCGCCGTCTCGCCACCATAAGGTGGTGATAGGATCACCAACGCCAGCTCGTTCGGGGTCTCGGTGCCCAGAAATCCCTTGCGGATCTCCACCACCCGCACGAAGTTGATGCCCAGCATGGGATACATATCGAGGCTGAGGTCGACATCGGCGATGGAAACCTCGACGGTCATATGGCCGCGAAAATCGGGGGCATCGAGGATGTCTTCATAGGCGCTCGGCGGAGAGCCGTCCTCTCCACCCTCACGACCGTCACCGCAGCGGATCTCCGTGGATGCCAGCTGGACCGTTGCCTCGGTTGGATCGAAGGTACCATCGGACACCACATTATAGGCCCGGTGTAAAATGATACCGTTGACTACATCGGCCTCGTCGAAGGAAAGAGACATTCCACCGGTGTAGGAGACGTGGCCGACGCCGCCGTGGAACGGGGGCAGTGGTGGCAGATCGATAATCGTGTCCGGGGTGTAGAGCTCCTCAAGATCGTTACGAGGGATATCCAGGCCGATGCCGTTATCGGTGGTACCGCCGAAGTCACCCGAGACCGAAATTGCGACGACAGGATCCTCGTGATCGACGGTGCCGTTGAGGTTCAGATCGCCAAAGGTGATCTGCAGCATACCTCCCATATAGGACCGATGGTGTTCGATTTCACTCGGCTCACCAGGACTTCCCAGGCTGGCTTTGACCTGGGCGTAGTTTGAACCGAGAAACACCAGGTCGCTAATCCCCAGGCCGGGAATCAGAGCGCAATCTCCTACGGCCATGGCGTCGGGATGATATGCGAGAAGTGTCGTCTGGCAATCCCATTCACCGGGATCGGGAGCGTTCACATCGTCGCCCAGGAAGGGCACATCCGATTCCTGGGACGGGTCGTCACATTTGCCTACGCAGTTTTCATCGTTACCGTCCGACCCACTTACACAACCCACGGCCCAAAACGCGAAGGCGCCGAGCAATAACCATCGTTTTTTCGTGAAGCCACCGAACATCGTCCCCATCATAGCCGCGTCAATCGGCTTTGGTCGAGTCATCTGTCGACACCGCGGTGATGTCACGGCTTATGGCGGCTCGGACGGCATCCGGAAGAGGGCCGATCTTAAAGCCGAGTCGATTCCAGAAGAGCCGTCGTTTCAACTTGCGGGCGTCCAGATGCCCCTTGGCAAAAGGGCGGCCTCCAACGAAGAGATAGGGAATGCGAATGCGATAGGGCTCCTGGAGATCCGGATGATCGCCGACATTCAGTTCGCAGAGTTCGAAACCCAGGCTGGCTTGTAGAGATTTCAGCTCTTGTAGCATTTCGCTACAGAGCGGGCAGTCGTTACCCTTGAGCAGAACAAGAGCGGCTCTGGTTGAGGACGTCAAAACTCGAAACCGAGAGCGGCCCAGCCACCGAGCGGATAATCCACCTTCTTTCCGCTGAGCGGAACCAGATACATGCCGGCAATGCCCCGAAGACCCAGATAGACGCTACTTGTTATATGGTAGCGCAGTCCTACGCTGGCGTTGATGCCCATAAGTAGCTGCAAATCGCTATTGCGTACATCGCTGGCCTGGTCGCATAGGGGATGATCGATGCCGAAAAACTTACACTCGGGACTGGTTAACACCTGAAAGCCCGACATAATGTTGGTTTCGACACCGGGTGCGAAAAAGAAGGTAAAGCGGCGGGCACGTATCCGAAACTCGACTCCACCGATGAAGCGCATGGAAACCAACCGATCGCTGAGATCTTTATACCGGTCTTCGACGGACGTGAGCAGATTCAAGCCACCATACATGGCCACATGTGGTGAGATCCCTTTGCCCATAAGTAGAGCAATGGAGGTGTTATGCAGGAAGGTGCGTGTGGGAAAGCGTCCGTAGGTATGATAGCCACCGTTAAGCTCCAACCACACCCGGCGAAAGCGTAGATCCCATGGATTGGCCGGAAAACGTTCGAAGATTTCGCAGGCCACATACCGACTGACGAAACGCTCGAAGGGATCCGGGTGAGGTATACCCGTGGCATCGGCGCGAAGTTGCACGTTGTGAACGGGAACCATGCGTTTCAGATCAAATACATGTACTTGCGTCTGGCTGGGCTGGTCCCGACGGATCACGATTGTGAACAGTTGGGCGATTCCGGCGTGGGTGGCGAGGGTATGTAAGATCTTCGGGTTCACCACCGGACGATCCAATGGAGCCAATCGGATAAAATCGGAGTAGGCGCTCGTCAGGGCGGTCTCTATGGCGGGTGAATAGTAGCCAATGGAAAATGTCCGGTTGGGGTTATAGAAGAACATATTGCCCAGAGCGACGCGTGCCCGGTCCCGGTCGCCCTGCTCCAGATGTACCAGCCCGAGGTGGAGATATAACCTGGAGGCAAGTCCCGGATCGCGGATCCCAAGGAGCACCGAGTGCATCAATTCTAGCGCCCGTTCCAGGGACTTTTGTGCCCTATCGAGCTTGAGTGCTTTGTACTCTCCAATGCCGAGTTCCACCGACGAGCGAGTCAAGGAGTCCGTTTCGGCCACATTGGCGCTGTTCCGAAGGGTGACCAATACCCGTGCCCACGGCACGACTTCGAGCTCGGGTTGCCGTGCTAATTCCTGTTCCAGAGGTTTGGTACTCGGACCTGGCGCGACCGTTGTTTTTACAGGCTCAGCCACGAAAAGGGGACGGTTGGCGTTGGGGAGGATCCGGACTGGAAGGATCGTTACCCGTTTGGAGATCACATTACCCACCTCGGCTCCGCGGGTCGGCCCTACAGTACCCAGGAGCAGCAGGGCCGCCAGATAAAGATATGGCCGTCGGGGAATCATGGACTGTCCTGTTGGGAGTCCGCCGTGCAGGTCCGCTCCAGCTCATCAATGAGCTCGTCCTGGTACTCGATCCGGTCCAAATCGAAGGCCTGCAGTTCATTGGCACTGGAGTCGAGGACCCGCCCAACCGCCGAAAAATCAGATTTGCTTTCCAGGGAGAGTACATACTCGGTTGTTCCTCCCTCCGAGGAATGCTCACCTACCATGGCTGGACAATGGTTGAAGTTGAGAACGAAGGTTACGGTCGTATCACGGATCTTTCCGTCTACGAGATACAGACAGGGGCATAACGGCGAGGGAAACTTCAGAAATGGGTCTTCGTAGACACGCAATACGCCGCTGGCATCGTTGCCATATTGGCCCACGACAATTTCCAGATACCCTTCGAGTACAGCGCCCGAGGCCTGGGCATTGTCGGCACTCTCCCAACGACCGGTAAATTCGTCGCTTGGTCCACAGGCGGTCATCAAGCCTAGAACCAGCAGAAGGGCGGTCATGCTCAGTCCGTGTCGTTTTCTGCGGAGAGGTGGGTGGAGACAGGGTTGCAACATCAGTCTTTGCGCAGGTGTGGAAATGGTGCTGGAATCATGACTTACAGAATAGACGGTCGGTCTACCATAGCAGGGTTTTTTTTGGATGTGGAGTCGGGCCGTTGGATGGTCTGACTGGTTATCGGCCTGTATTGTAGGGAAATTCTCGGCTATCCCTTGTATAGCGGACTGACTTGTGTTCTATTTCCGCGACTTCACCTTAGGAGTATGGGTTGCAGGAAAAAAACAACATCACGGAATTGAAGGGCAATAAAGCCCTGACGGGTGGAAATCGGCTTGAGGAACTCATTCACGAGCTGATCGTTGAGGTCGGAGAAGATCCGGAACGTGATGGATTGGTACGTACGCCGGCGCGGGTGGCCAAATCCTATGAGTTTCTGCTGAGTGGCTATGATACCGATGTGGCCGAGGTGGTGAACGGGGCTCTATTCGATGTGACCTATAACGAGATGGTTATCTGCCGGGACATTGATTACTTCTCCTTATGCGAACACCATATGTTGCCCTTCTTCGGTAAGGCCCATGTCGCCTATATTCCAAACGGGAAGGTCCTGGGCTTGTCCAAGATGGCGCGTATAGTGGAGGTTTTCGCTCGACGACTTCAGGTGCAGGAGCGACTTACTGCCCAGATAGCGGAAGCTATGGACGACCTCCTTAATCCCCAGGGCGTTGCAGTGGTTCTTGAGGGCGCTCATCTATGCATGGTGATGCGCGGTGTGCAGAAGCTCAATTCGCTCACTATTACCTCATCCATGCGGGGCGCATTTCAGGCGGACCCCAAGACCCGAGAAGAATTCATGACATTGATTGGTGGAGGCTCACGCTGAATACCTCCCAATCCATACAGGCGCAGCCCCAACCCGTGTCCCTGGCATTTGTGCAATCTTGCTTAGCAGAGCATGCGCCGAACGAACGGGTAGATACCAATTTAAAACCTGCCGCCGTCCTTGTTCCGCTAATCGAGCGGACTCCTGGCGGGTCGCTCGATGTTCTTTTTATTCGCCGTTCCGATGGCATCGGTATGCACGCCGGTCAGGTGGCGTTCCCAGGCGGATCCTGTGAGCCCTCTGATGAGGATGGATGGCAGACGGCTATTCGCGAGGCATCAGAAGAAGTAGGTCTACCGCCCGAACGCGTGGAGCGCATCGGTCGTTTGGATGACTACAAGACCATCACGGACTTTCATGTCTCTCCATTTGTCGGGTTGGTTCATGGTGACTTTGAGGTCATTCCTGATCCGACAGAGGTGGCGGATGTCTTCCGGGTGCCCCTCGACGAGTTGTTCACTATGAGGCTCGACACTCATACCTGGCCGCATATTCCCGGAGTCCGCTTTCAGGTCTTTCGATATGGCGAACAGGTGATCTGGGGAGCCACAGCGGAAATGTTGAAGAGTTTTTTGTCTCTACTCGGTCGTACCGAGATTCTATGAAAAAGTTGGTTTGAATGCAGATACAATATGAAGCGATGGAACCGTATAGTGAACGAACATTGTCGATTGAGCCGCTTCTGGCCGCGCATACAATTGTCTTAAGTACCCATGTCAATCCCGATGGCGATGGCCTGGGAGCGAGTCTTGCTCTAATGCGCGGACTGCGGTCTCTTGGTAAGGACGTCCGAATCTATCTCGACGCTCCAGTCCCCGAACGGTACGAATATCTGGATCGGGATTCGGATATTATGGTGGCCGATGCTATCGCGGCCGACTCCATTCGGGATGCCGATCTTTTTGTAGCCATGGATACCAATGATCTGGAGCGCACGGGGCGCCCGTATACCATGCGTGGCGATGCCCCTGTATGTGCGATTGATCATCATCTTGGTGATGTTCCTGACCACGTTATCATGATCTGTGACAGTGATAGCTCCTCTACCGGTGAAATTGTGTATCGTATTCTTGTGCAGGCTGGTGTGGAAATTACCCCAGAGATTGGCGAGCCGATCTACGCATCGATGGTATACGACACCGTGTCTTTCCGCTTCCTACGGAACCGGTCGGAAACCCTACGTCTGGCTGCCAAACTCATCGACCTGGGTGTCGATGCGACCTGGCTCCAGGAACAAATCTATATGAACAAGCCCGTGGACATGCCGAGGCTCCTTGCTCGCGCATTCAAGCGTGCTGAGTTCGCCCATGGCAACCGGGTTGTATGGACCATCGTGGATGCCTCCGATCTGGAAGGCCTTGTTGTAGACAATGATGATCTACGTGAAGTCGTGAGCATGTTGATCAGCCTACGGGGCGTGGAGGCTGCTTTTGTACTCAAGCAGGTCGGGGCCCAGCGTTATAAGGTGAGCGTACGTTCCAAGGACCACCTCAACATCTTTTCTATCGCCAAGTGTAGAGGTGGCGGTGGCCATGCCCATGCGGCTGGAGCCACGGTAAGTGGAAATGTGGATGAGATTGTAAAAGACGTTCTTGCGGAGATCGGCGAGATTATCGACTGAGTGCAGCCTCAGTTTCGGGCCAATTTGCGGACTACGGTCTGAAGGATACCACCATTGCGGTAGTACTCTACCTCCACGGGGGTATCCAAACGAACAGTAGCCATGAAGCGCACGTCGGACCCGTCATTGCGGTGAGCGACGACTTCTATGTCCGATAGAGGCTCGATGTTATTATGCAAGCCAATGATGTCGAAGGACTCGGAACCATCCAACTCCAGTTCGTCGGCCCCCTGGCCGTCCTTGAAGCAAAGTGGAAGTACGCCCATACCCACCAGATTGGAGCGATGGATACGTTCATAGCTCTTGGCGACGACCGCCTTTACACCGAGTAGTAATGTACCTTTGGCGGCCCAGTCACGCGAGGAGCCGGTTCCGTATTGGGTGCCGGCCAGGACCACAAGAGGCGTGTCGGCCTTTTGATATTTCATAGCCGCATCAAAGATGAAATCTACGCTATCGGTGGGGAAATGGGTGGTGTACCCACCCTCGGTACCCGGTGCCACCTGGTTTCGGATGCGCACATTGGCAAAGGTACCGCGCACCATGACTTCGTGGTTACCCCGGCGCGAGCCAAAGCTGTTGAAGTTCTTCTTTTCGATACCGTGGCTTCGCAGATATTGACCGGCGGGGCCATCTTCCGGGATGGCACCAGCGGGACTGATATGGTCCGTTGTGACCGAGTCGCCCAGCTTCAACAATACGCGCGCTCCTTTGATGGATTCAATATCGTCGATGTCCGGGCTGATCCCCTGGAAGAAGGACGGCAACTGGATGTAGGTTGACCGGGAATCCCATGGGTAGAGGTCCTCATCCGCCACCTTGATGGCGTCCCAGCGGGGTTCTCGAGTCGCGTCGGCATAACGAGAGCGGAACATCTCGGGCTGAATGCTACTCTCGATGGTCGCAGCGATCTCTTCGTTGCTGGGCCAGACATCCGCCAGATAGACCGGTTGCCCGGTATTGTCGTGTCCAATCGGCTCATTTTGCAGGTCGATATCAATGGTTCCGGCAATGGCGTAGGCCACGACCAGAGGGGGGCTGGCCAGGTAGTTTGCTTTGACCCAGTTATGGATTCGCCCTTCGAAGTTCCGATTGCCTGACAGGACACCGGAGACAATCAGATTGCCGGACTTGATGGCATTTTCCAGATCTGCGTCCAGAGGGCCGGAGTTTCCAATACAGGTAGTACAGCCGTAGCCGACTACATTAAAGCCAAGCGCGGCCAGATCTTCGAGAAGGCCGGCCGCCTTATAATATTCTGTCACGACCCTGGAACCGGGGGCCAGGGAGGTCTTGACCCAGGGTTTTGTATTGAGCCCGCGTCGCCTGGCGTTTCGGGCCAGAAGACCAGCGGCCAGCATCACGCTGGGATTGGACGTATTGGTACATGAGGTAATCGCAGCGATCACCACGTCACCATGCGATAGGTCGTAGTCTTTTCCTTCAATCGCGACCGCTCTTTCGACCGCTGTGGCCTCGATACCATGTCCACTATGACCCACTGGAGCCTGTAATGAGGTCTGGAAATGGGATTTCATATCGTTCAGATTGACCCGATCCTGGGGCCGTTTAGGGCCTGCCATGGCCGGTTCAATATCCCCCAGATCAAGGACCAATGACGTGGTGAAGTCCGGGTCGGGGCTGTCCGCGGTATGAAATAGTCCCTGTTCTTTATAATAGCGTTTCACATTTTCGATATGGGAGGCGTCACGACCGGTGAGGGTAAGGTATCGGATGGTGATCTCGTCGACGGGGAAGAAACCACAGGTCGCTCCGTATTCGGGTGCCATATTCGCGATGGTCGCACGATCGGCCAGTTGGAGTTGTTCCATTCCCGGACCAAAGAACTCTACGAACTTTCCGACCACACCATGTGTGCGCAGCATTTCGACGATCCGAAGTGTCATGTCGGTGGCGGTCACACCGGCTCGAAGAGTTCCCGTGAGTTTCACTCCGACGACGTCGGGGGCTAGCATATAGATGGGCTGGCCCAACATGACGGCTTCTGCTTCGATTCCCCCAACACCCCATCCCAGCACACCCAGGCCATTGACCATGGTAGTATGGCTATCGGTGCCCACCAGGGTATCGGGGAAATATACTTGTTGCCCGTCTTCTTGTTTTTGCCCGGCTACCGTTGCGATCCATTCCAGATTCACCTGGTGCACGATGCCACGACCGGGCGGAACGGCTGTAAATTGGTCCAGATTGGACTGCCCCCATTTGAGGAATGCATAGCGTTCAGCGTTTCGTTCGTACTCAATCTCCATATTTCGTTCTCGGGCGTCTGCGAAGCGGCCCGAGAAATCAACCTGCACCGAGTGATCGATGACAAGATCGACCGGTACGGCCGGATTCACTTTCTTAGGATCGCCTCCCAGATCGACGATGGCGTTTCGAAGGGCCGCGATATCGACGACGGCCGGAACGCCAGTGAAATCTTGCAAGATGACCCGGCTTGGTATGAAGGGCACCTCGGTTCGTTCACCATTGGGCTGCCAACCGGCCAGGCTGAGGACGTCTTCGCGGCGTACGAGGAAGTCGTCGCAATTCCGAAGAGCAGTTTCAAGAAGTACTCGGATGGAGTAGGGCAACCGATCTAGTTGCGTATGACCTGCGTCCTCCAGGACCTGTAATCGATAGATTTGAGCAGATGCTCCATTGGAAAGCTCAAAACTATCGTAGGCGCCAAACTCGTTCGAGTTCATCGGTGGCCTCCAGCGGCATTCGGATTGATTGGCTTCTAGTGAGCCCTATCGGAACGCGACGAATGCGCCGTGCTCGAAGGCTCCCAGAAACGCGGGCCATTCAAGCACACTTGCTCGTTTATGTCGATGACTTGTTACCGCTGTTACGGAGCCGGAGCGACAATTCTGGGAAGTACGTCTGTAGCTCGACCTGGCACAAAGCTATGAAAGGCGTGGAGATTATCGGCCGCCTTCAGATTGGCCAGTACCGTACGAGCTCCGACTGCGCGCGCTTCCTGCACATAGCCAGCGACTGGATATACGGTTCCTGAGGTACCCACAGCCAAGAACCAATCACATTTTCGCACGGCCCAGATCGCTTCTCGTTGCTGGGCTACATCGAGCATCTCGCCAAACCAGACCACATTGGGTCGAAGCAGATGTCCACACTCGTCGCATTCCGGTAGCTCATTTTCGTAAATCTGGTCGTCGAATACCGGATTTCTGGATTGGTCACATCGTATATTGGAGCAGCGCGTCTGCATCAAACCGCCATGAATTGGAATAACGTTTTCCGATCCGGCCCGTTGATGAAGACCATCAATATTCTGTGTCACCAACAAGAAGTTACCGTTGTTGGCCTTGAGGCGTTGTTCCAGATCCACCAGAGCCTGGTGCCCCGCATTTGGTTGGCAGGTTCGGGCATTTTCGCGACGGGAGGAATAGAAGCGCCACACCATTTCTGGATCATGGCGAAAGCCCTCGGGAGTTGCCACATCCTCGATCCGGTGTTTCTCCCAGAGCCCATCGGAGTCTCGAAACGTCGATAGCCCGGACTCCGCCGAAATCCCTGCGCCCGTCAGCACAACGACAGATGCATCACCGTCGATGCCCAGGGGAACAGGGTCTTTGATGATGTCGGTCAAGGAGATCTCTATGGTGTGCAGGCGTACGAAATATAGACGCAACAAAATGAAAAGAGGCCGGGCGTAATGGCCCGGCCTCTTTCACTCAAGATCAGTGCAGGATTATTATAGGCAGCTATCCGCTCCCGGACATTGCACTGCCAGACAATCTTTACACTTGTTGTTAATGCAAGCCTGGCACTCTGGAGTCTCGGAGCCTGCTGCACATTCTGCGTCGCAGTTTCCGGATTGACAGTCTGCCGAGCATTGATTCTGCGAACATTCATTGTACAGCGTATAGTTGGCCTGGCCCGCCAGAGTACCGTTATATAGGCACGCTGACGTACAGACGTCTACATTGGGACTTGCTGTACAGTTTGTGTCTACGCAGGTCTTAAGCGGCGCACAGGCCTGTGCACCGGAGATGCATGCGTCCGACTCTGCTTCGCAGGCACCATCCAGCGCGAGCGCTGCTGCGGTACAAGCTGGCGGAGGCGGATTACCGCACTCAGCTGCGACACAGGTACGAAGATCTCCGTACTCGACGGCACCCGGTGTGCCATCGGGTGGTGCACAGCCCAGGATACAGGCAAAGGTCGTGCAACCGGCTACACAGAGATAGGCCACTTTGCAGGCGTCCTTGGTACCGGTGGGATCGTCACAGGACTGGGCATCGTCAGCGCAGACTTCGCCCGGGCCGCATGTACCACATGTCCCACCACAATCGTCGGCTCCGCAGAACTTGAAGGCCAGGGGTTCCTGACAGACATCAAGTGGATCACAGCCGGGTACGCATTGACCGTTCTCGTCGCAGATTTCGGTTCCACCACAAAGACCGCCGTTATCGCCACAGGCCGTACCACAGGGATCCCAGCCGCAGACTTTTCCTTCGCAGCTTTCGGCCGGTGTTACGGTATCCTCACAGCTCTCGCAGGTCGTCTGATCGCCACTGCACAGGTCTGACCCGGCACAGTCGCCACAGCTACCGCCACAGCCATCGCTACCACAAATCAATGGAAGTTCCACAGTCCCACAACCCGGGATGCATTGTTCTTCACATTGGTTGTTTACGTTACAGACCCAGGTTCCTGGACCGGTCACGCCCTGACCCTCTGTGAAGCAACCACCACAGTCGTTTTCACAGCCGTCGATCGAACCGCATTTGTCCAGGGTTCCATCTTCGAAGCCACCGCATTGACAGGGATCGATGCACCAACCATCCGGGGTACAATCGAGAGTTGCGAGTTCGCAGGCACCCTCGTTACCTCCACATGCCGGGGAGACATTACCGCATACTGGATCCCAGCCACATTGAAGCTCGACTCCGGTGTCTCGGTCCATACAGAAGAGATCTCCTTCCTGAGACTCACATGGTGCAGCTTCTGCACATTGGCCGAAGCCAAGGTCACATTCGAAGCCCTCTTCACAGGTACCACATTCGGTTTCGTCTCCGCAGGGTACGATTAGACCCTGACCACAGTCCTGGGCATTGGCCAGATCGCATACCGGTGTACAACTGGACTGGCAGGCACCCGCACTGCAGCTTTCGCCAGCCGCGCACGTACCACAGCTACCACTGCAGCCATCGGAACCACATACCTTACCGGTACAATCCGGCGTACATTCCATGACACATTGGCCACCAGCGTCGCAGTTGTAGCCTGCGCTACAGCCTGGGGCACATGTACCACCACAGCCGTCACTACCGCACTCTTTACCAGCACAGCTGGGTGAGCATTCGGCAACGCAAGTTCCACCACTACAGGTTTCGCCAGCCCCGCAGTTGCCGTTGAAGGCGCCGCAGGTACCACCACAGCCATCACCACCACATTCCTTGCCGGTACAGCTCGGGATGCAGAGGCAACTGCCATCAGCCAGACATTGTTCCCCAGCAGCACAGGTACCACAGGAACCATCACAGCCATCGGAACCGCATTCCTTACCGGAGCAATCGGAAGTACAGGAACCACTCGAACATGTGCCGGCAATACAGGTCAGCTCACCAGAACAGGATCCACAGGAACCACCACAACCGTCTGCACCGCAGTCTATGCCAGCGCAGTTGGGAGTACAGTCCACGGTGCAGACGCCCGCATCGCAGATAGGAGCCGCACCCGGGCAGTCACCACAGTCACCACCGCAGCCGTCAGCGCCACATTCTTTGCCATCGCAATCAGGAGAACAGGCCGCGATACAGACTCCACCGTCGCAGATGGGTGCAGCATTGGGACACGCTCCACAGGAGCCTTCACAGCCATCGTCGCCACACTCTTTGGGTGTACCGTCGCCTAATTCGCAACTTGGTGTACAGCCAATGATGCATAGGCCATCTTCGTTACAAATGGGAATCTCTTCCGGGCAACCACCGCAGGTACTACCACAGCCATCGTCGCCGCATTCCTTGCCCTCACAGGCCGGAGCACAGGCAACTTGGCAGGTGCCTTCGTCGCTGCACTCGGGAGCGGCCGACGGGCATGTACCACAGTCGCCGCCACAGCCATCATCGCCGCATTCTCGGCCATCGCAACTCGGTGAGCATTCGACCTGGCAGGTGAAGTCTTCACCGCAAGCCGGTGCGACCGACGGGCATGCGCCGCAATCGCCGCCACAGCCGTCATCACCACATTCCTTGTCGGTGCAGTCGGGAGTACATTCTGTGCCGCAGGTGAAATCATCGAGGCAACTAAGCCCATCTTCACATTCACCACAAAGATTGCCGCAACCGTCGTCACCGCAGTCCTTGTCATCACAACTCGGTGTACAGGCATCAGTTCCTGTATCCGTAACGATTTCTTCACCACCTCCACCGCACGCGGCGAAGGTAAACATACAGCTTGCGAATAGCGCGAGAACGATATTCGACGTGAACAGCTTTTGCATTCTTGTACTCCCTAAAAATTGCGACACCCAATGTAAGGAGGGGATTGTCTCAGTTCTGGGATTACTTTGTCAAAAAAGATATGACCAGAATTCAATTGTCCTGACAGGCTTGCATCTTTGGACCGCAATAATCTGTTTGGCAAGCGGTACAGGCATCGATCTCAAACTCTTCCCCACAGATGCTGCTGCAGTTTGCATACACACAGCCTCGAAAGGCCTGATACAGTGATTGCGCCAACAGGGTTCCTGTCCAATGGCATAGGTCATGGCAGCTCTGGCTTGAGCCACATTGATTGGAGCAATGGACGATATTTGCACAGTCTTCTGGGCCGGCTAGACATTGTTCGGTCTCGGCGGCGCAGCTGGCTCCCGGGGCCTGGGCATCCTGGGTACAAAAGATCCAGGCCGCCCAGCCAGGGTCGGATTCACCCGGTGTGTCACCGCAAACCGCAATGACGCATAGGAGCATTGTATCGAGTCGAGCGGCGCCTTCGGGATATTGTTCAGAGCATTCGATCTGGCAGCTCTCTCCCCCGCCACAAGCCTTGACACATAGAAAGGCCTGTTGGCAGGAGAGTCGTTCGAGCAGTTCAGGATCTGTGGTATCCGGTGGAGACGAGGTGTCGCTACCCGGATCGACGGTCGTTGTATCCGGCACATTCGAATCGATGCCACCGGACGAGTCCATGTCGGGCCCGGCGTCGGACGCATCTACGCAATTGGTAGTATCCCCGTTATTGCAGTCGTTGGTATCCGTCGGCGGAACGCTCGTGGTGTCTGCGTCCTTAGAAACGTAGGTATCGCCAGCTGCGTCCGTGACCGTGTCTGTGCTGGCCCCGGCCGATGCTCCACAGCCCAGGACTGTAATCCCGAGGAGGAGTAATAGGGACCGTGGATTGAAGTTCACAAGACCACCAGATTTATATGCCCGTATCGAGCATAGCCTAGAATGGAAGTCATTGTCTCGATTCACCGGGACAAAAAAAAGCCGGGCGAATTCGCCCGGCTTTTTTCATTCTAGCGGAATGGTACAAATCACATATCAGCCTGACAGGCTTGAATCTCATTTATACACTTTTCCTGCTGGCAGGTCTGGCAAGCCGCCTGTGAAGCTCCAGCTGCGACGCACTCGGCGTTGCATGAACTCGCGACACAGTTGTTGAAGGCCATGTAGAGGTCTTGTCCATTGGCGTCAGAGCCCCAGAGACATTTATTGATGCAATCGTTCTGTGTTTGTGGATTGGTACAGCCCTGTGAACATGTAACGACTCCACTACAGCTGCCGGTCCCGATAAGGCCGCAGTCTACCCGGCTCTGGAAACAAGCACCGCCTTCGGCCGCCACGTCAGAGAGGCATGCCGCCCAGATGGGATCCTGCTGATTTCCGCCTGGGGGTTGGCCACATTGTGCAAGGATGCAGTTGTTAATCGCGCTGAAGAGGGGCTCGCCCAGGGGGAAGCTCTGGGTACATTGTGCAAAGCAACTCTGGTTCTGGCCGCAGCCAAAAGCGCAAAGAGCATAGTCCTGACATTGTGCTTTGGCTTCTTCAGGGTCTGGGCCCACAGTACCGGGATCGGTTTGGGTGTTCCCCTCGTCCGGAAGGCTGAGATTCACATCTTCATCGGTATTACCCTCGTCTGTCCCGGAGGTCGTGTCCGTTGAGTTTACGGTGTCCGAGCCCGTGTTCTGGGCAGGGTCGGCGTCACCGGAGCCACAGGCCAGCATACCGCTGATGAAAAAGGCAATCAGTCCAAATCCAAGTGTCATCTTTCTGGTCATTTGTTCATCTCCTGCGGTTCAAACTCGTATAGAAGCGGCGCTTTGTCCCAATTCCGATGCTCTCTGTCAACTCCAAAGCGGTTTTTTGCCTGGCACTACTGGTGATAGATGTCCTTGCCTCCGCAAGCCATATCGTTACCACACGGGAATCTACGCTCTGGCTATTGACCCGAAGACCATGGCTGGGTTAGGACTGCGCCACCCCGAGTCGGGTGAACGAATAAGTTCGAAGGAGTCGTGATGAGATCCCTCAGGAATACCCTTTATCGTGGATGGAAAGCGCTGCTTTTCTTCGGTATCTGTGCCTGGTTTTGTATGCCGGTCTTTGCTGAGGGTCCAGATGTTGTGGATACGGGCGCGGCGGATGCCGTGGCAGCGGATACGGGCGTGGCGGTGGCACCTGCGGAACCTGCGACTCCAGCGGTTGAGCCAGTAGCGCCAACCGTTGGTGGTAGCGATACGGCCGCCGAGGCAAAGCCCATCACGATCAAGATTTCAGCCAAGAAGATCCGCGCGAAGCAACTGGCTGCGAAGATCAAGAAGGCGACGGCGTACCACTATTCAATAGAGACGAATGCGACGGATAAAAGCCGTTTCACGCTTCGTCTTTTACCGAGAGACCAGGATCCTCGGGACTATTATCTTGCGATGAGCGGCACCGATGATCCGGCTGTAAAGGCCGTGCTGGGCAAGTGGAAATCGTATGAGCCTGCGGCCTACGCGAAACACCTGGCCAAACGGGCTGAGGAAAAGAAAGAAGCCACGGCTGGCGAGGAGGAGAAAACGCCGGTCACCATCAAGGTATATGCGAACGATAAGTATAACGAAGCCGATCTCCGCTTTGTCTGGGAAAAGCAGCCCTCGTTCCACCGGTCCGTCACATTGATGGACTGGTTCATGAAGTTTTCGCCCATCCTCCTGCTGTTATTTGCGATTACTATTGTTCTCGGTCGTCTACCGGCCGTTGAGCTTGGGCATTCCAAGGCATTTCGTAGGCGACGGGTGATGAATTGGCTACCGATGGGCCTGACCTATGCCTTTCTCTATATGGGGCGATACAATCTGAAGGTGGCGCAGAGTGCCTTTGGTGATGTGATGAGCCTGTCCGACTTCAGTTTTATCTTTCTTGTCGGAACGGTGACCTATGGCCTCTCGTTTCTTATCAACGGTCCGGTTACGGATCGCATCGGTGGAAAGAAGGCGATACTGATCGGCGGGGCTGGAGCCGCTCTTTGTAATCTCGGTATGGGGCTTATGACCTACTATGGGTATACCGATAATATTCGACTGACCTTCTCGATCCTCTACGCGGCGAATATGTATTTCCAGAGCTTTGGGGCGGTCGCCATTGTTCGTGTGAATGCCCCCTGGTTCCATGTAAATGAGCGTGGGGTATTCGGGGCCATCTTCGGCATCCTAATCTCCCTGGGTATCTACTTTGCCTTTGATTGGGG
The DNA here is from genome assembly GCA_963578775.1 of Myxococcales bacterium. Taxonomy (GTDB): domain Bacteria; phylum Myxococcota_A; class UBA9042; order UBA3505; family UBA3505; genus UBA3505. The sequence goes on along the minus strand of CAUZEG010000004.1, from coordinate 34,096 downwards.
CTATATCATTGTGAACACCTTTGACACGGAGTGGGTGTTCCTGGTCCCGGCCGCGATTCTCACCGTCTTCTGGTTCATCGTTTTCGTGGTAGTACGAGACACTCCGGGAGAAGCGGGCTTTGAGGACTTTGACACCGCCGATGCATCGTCTGGCGATGATGGGCCGCAGCTCGCGGCCATACCGGTCTTCAAGAAGATGTTGACCAACCCCGTCATTTTGACCATTGCCTGTATCGAGTTCTGTAGCGGCTTCTTCCGCCAGGCGATCATGCAGTATTTTCCGGCGTTCTCCGAAGCGACAAATACAACCGGCAGTTATGTATACCAGAACTGGGGGCTACTGCTCTGTTGTGCGGGCATTCTCGGAGGCGTCTTTGCCGGCGTGGTTTCCGATCGTGTCTTTCAGTCGCGGCGCGGACCGGTAGCGGCCGTTCTCTATGGGGGCATGTTGGTTGGGGCGACTATCGCCTGCTTCCTGCTGGGAGGACCTGGCATGGGTTGGATGGTGATTTTCTTGTCTATGTGTGTCATCGGCGTCCACGGGATGTTGTCGGGTACGGCCAGCATGGACTTTGGCGGTCGAAAAAATGCCGGTATTGCAGTCGGGATCATCGATGGCTTTGTCTACCTGGGTACAGGCTTCATGGCTCTGCTATATGGTTGGTTGCTGCCTAATAAGGAATATCAGGACTTTGATTTTGGTCTGGGCACCTTCAGCGAGGGGATCCCCATGCAGGCCAGTGAATGGCAGATCTGGCCCATAACATTGATCCCGGTGGCATTTGTTGGGATGGTCCTTGCGCGCCGGATCTGGCATGCGAAACCAAAAGCCAAAAAAGCAGCGACCTGAAGTGAAGAGAAAGTGTAGGAATGGCAGAAGCGCGGAGGATAGGACGTGAACCGTAGATCGTTTCTTGTCTGGGTAAATGGAGTCCTTGGAGGGATTGTTGGCCTGTTGGTTGGTGTTCCTCTACTCGGCCCCTTGTTGGATCCGCTGATTCGCAAACAAGGAAGTGGGGAACGCCCACGTGTTGATGTGGGTCCGGTAGACCAGTTTCAACCCGGTACTGTAACGCAGACCATGCTGGTTACGTCGAAAATGGATGGACCGATCCAGATGCCACCGCGCCCAGAGTTGGGGGTTTTCGTGGTCCGCGATACGGCTAAGAACCTCGAGGTCGACTCGGAGGGGCGCAGTCCGAATCTAAAGGTCCTTAGCCGCGAGTGTCCTCATCTTGGCTGCAATGTGGATTACGACAAGACCCAGGGCTTTGTCTGTCCCTGTCATAATAGTCGTTTTACGACTGACTTTGCCAAGGCAGGTTCCAAGCAGAGGATGACCTCTGGTGGCACCAATCCCTCGCCGCGTAGAATGGATACCCTCGAGGCGCGTGTAGTGGATGGTCGACTGGTTGTTGAAGTCGTTCATTTTCGACCCGGGCGGCCGCAGCCGGAGCCGCGCTCATGAAGCTACCGGCCATTGTTCAGCACACCTTTGACCACGAGATCCCCGGCCGGGCGAGGATCCGTTACGTCTTTGGGTCCGGTCTGTTCTTCGCTATGACCTTACAGGTGCTGACCGGCATCGTTATGGCCTTCTACTATGTGCCGTCCGCGCGTGAAGCCTATGCCAGCGTATATACCATACAGAACGACGTGACATGGGGTTGGTTGGTCCGCGGTCTGCACCATTTTGGTGCCAGCGCTGTGGTGGTTCTGGCCGGACTTCATTTGTTGCAGGTGTTTTTGTCAGGGGCCTATCGGAAGCCGAGGCAGATGAGTTGGATCACGGGCGTATTGATGCTCGGGCTTATCATGGCTTTTGCACTTACGGGGTATCTTCTGCCCTGGGATCAGAAAGGATATTTTGCAACCCAGGTCGCGACCAATATTGCGGGTGGAGTTCCCCTGGTCGGTGAAGCGACGCAGACGTTGATTCAAGGAGGGAGCGAGTATGGCACGGCCACACTAACGCGGTTTTACGCCTTGCATGTTTTTGCTCTGCCCCTTGGGTTGTTGGTTCTGGTTGTTCCCCACCTGGTCTACTTTTTCCGCCATGGAGTGACCGCTCCGGGCAAAGACGTCATGAGTGGTCGGTCCATCAAGTTCTGGCCCGTTCAGGCGTTCTACGATCTTGTGTTCATCACGGTGATAATGGGAGTGCTGTTAACCCTCGCGGTGGTCGTGGGAGCTCCACTCGATGCACCCGCCGACCCGGCGAGCAGCTATGTGGCTCGCCCGGAATGGTATTTCTTATTCCTATTTCAATTGCTGAAGTACTTCGAGGGACCGATGATGCTGCTGGGCACCGTCATCATTCCGGGCCTGGCGGCGGCCTATCTGGTGGTTTTGCCCTGGCTTGACCGGTCGGAACAAAACAACTTGAAGGCCCGCTGGAAGACGGTAGCACCCATGGCTTTGCTAATCATTGTTCTGGCATTACTCACTCTTGTCGCCATGGTTCAGGATTCCAACAATAAGGGGTTTCAGGCGCAATTAGCGGTCCAGGCGGAAGAGTCCCTGGTTGCCAAGAAGTACGCCCGGAATGGGTTTACAGCCTATGGAACCATCGAGGCCCTGGAAGGACGGAAACTCTTTCGAAGCCAGTGTACCAGCTGTCATGAGGCAGAGGGAAAGGGAGCCCCCCAATGCGTCAATGGAACATGCCCGTCGGATCATAGCCTATGTAAAACCAATGCGGAGTGTTATCGGGCACCGGTACTGGATCATCTGGGCTCGCGAAAGTGGTTCCGCGATCAAATCGAACGCCCCGACCACCCCACTCGATTCGGCAATATTCTGGATTCCGCAGGAAACCCTGTTTTCAAGGGCGAGATGCCCAGTTATGCGGATCCGGACGACGACTCCAACTTCATGGAGCCGGATGTACGGGCGGGGTTGATTGAATATCTGATTCAGGGAACAGGACGCCGCTACAATCCGCCGATTAACGAAGAACTTGCCAAGAAGGGCGAAGAGGACTTTGGCGAATGTTCCTATTGCCATGAACCAGGCGAGTTACAGAGTGGACCTCTTTTGATTGAAGCCGTTCCTGGTACTCGACCCATGGTGATGCGCCTTGCAGGTTATGGTTCCGATGTGTTCCTACGATCGATGTTGATCGAACCCGGACACGATCGTTTATATGGCAAGCGGAATATGATGCCGGCCTTTGATCATCTGCACTACACGCAGCTGGACGCAGTTGTCGCCTATTTGCGTACGCTATGCACCGATTGCGTCGATCCATAGGGCGGTCGGATTGACTTTCGTTTGATCTGAATCGGTGAATGGGAGACCATAGGGCACGGAGGAGTCTCCATGTGTAGGTTATTCGGATTTAAGTCCAGCATCGCCAGCCAGGTTCACCGCTCATTGCTACGGGCTGAGAACGCCTTGGCCGTGCAGAGCGAAAAGCATCCTGATGGCTGGGGTGTTGCCTACTATATAGGGGGGATTCCGCATACGATTCGAAATGCGGATACAGCCGTAGATGACCGTCTCTTTCAGCGGGTGTCGGGCATTGTCGCCTCGAATACGGTTGTTGCGCACCTGCGCAAAGCCACGGTGGGGGATATCAATCTGCTGAATTGTCACCCCTTCCAATATGGGCCATGGGTATTTGCCCATAATGGCGAGATCCCGAGGTTCGAAGAGGTGGCCGACGAGCTTCGATCGCGGATTGCCCCGAGGTTGCGGCGGTTCATCATGGGTACGACGGATAGTGAGATCTGCTTTTATCTCTTTCTATCCTGCCTCCATCAACGAACCGAGATCACGCAGCGCTCCGTTCGGTTCGAGCATGCCCAGGCGGCCTTGCAGGACACGGTAGCGCAGATCCGTGAAGTCGCCGACGCCCAATCGGAAGAGCCTTCTTTGCTCACCTTTCTGGCTACCAACGGGAATATGCTCATCGCCTGTCACGGGGGTAAGGAGTTGGTCTATTCGACTCATAAAAAACGCTGTTCGGAGCGCGATACCTGTCCGGCGTTCAGCGTGGAATGTGAGAATCCCACCGATGGATCCATCAACCATGTGATCATCTCGAGCGAGATCATCTCGGACGAAGATGTCTGGCAGACGTTGGATGCATCACAGGGGATCGGCGTGGATCACCGGATGAACGTGCACACATTTGAGGTACAGGCGGCCAGCGCCTGAGATTTCCGTCGCCGGTCTTTATGTTTCCAAAAGAGCTACGATATTATTGTTGTCGATGGCTTGCTGGAAGGCTTCGTCCATAAACCCAAGGGTTCGAATAAGGTCATCTTGCACGTCGGCCAGATTGCGCAGCAACACCTCATTCTCCTTGAGTTTCAGGGCGTCCGAGAGACAGCCTTGTTCCGATTTCCAGATGCGGCGGAATTGTTCGGAATCGTCCAAGGATGCGAGCAGAGCATCCTGGATTTTCATTATTAATCCCTTGGTCTGGTCGACAATTTCAATCGATCCCGGTGCTTTACCACGGGAGATTTTCCATAGGCTGCCGTAGAGTTCTGAGGCGTCCGTGTAGAGTGCCTCGAGTTCTTCGGCCGATGGGCCTGGATCTTCAACAGGCTCGGCTACCGGTGCTGGAACCGGGGCTTCCGGAGTTTCCGAAGCGGTTTCAGTGGCCGTCGTTTCGTCGCTGCCGTTTTCGTTCCCGGACTCGGGTATGTCAGCCATGGTTTCCTCGTTGACGCGTTACTGGTCTCGACTGCTACCACGGAAACCACCGTCAGGTAAAGTGGGAATCAGGATCTTGTCCCCTCATGGTTGGCGTAGTTGCTTTCGTAGTACGGCCGGCTTGGATGTGGGGCGTTTGCAAGTATTATTCCGACACAAATAGGCCGTGGCCTTTCCTTTGATGGCGGGCTTACCGCTGACCCATTCGAGCTGTTGGGCGACATCGTCCTGTTGCGTCCCTTCGGCGATACTGACATGGATGACGTCCGGTACATATTCGGACTGTAGAATTTTCAGAAGCCGGTTACCCGTCTGGGGGGCTCGGTCGGGTGCTACGATTACGAGCTGACGTAGCCCCACCTGGTAGGCGGCGAGGGCGTCGACCATATACGGGATACCCGGGCCCGCGCGTCGGAGGCGTTGACCAAAGGCCCGGAACAAACGGACCAGCGCATTCTCGTAATTCGATTCGGGAACGAAGCTGGCCAGGCGAAGCAGGTTCCATGCAGTTACGGAATTGCCGGAGGGTTCTGCGCCGTCGTAATCGTGGGTACGTCGTACGAGGAGACCAGCCTCTTCTGGAATGTGAAAATAGCCGCCCCAGGATTCATCGAGGAAGCGAATATCCTGTTCTTCCTGTAAAAGTCGGGCTGCAGTAAGCCAGCGGGTATTTCCATCGGCTTCGAAGAGGTCGAGCATGGCCTGAATTAAGAACGAGTAATCGGATAGAACCGCCAGGCTACCCGTTCGGTTCCGGTGATAGGTTCGATACAGGCGCTTCCCCTTGGAGCCGTTCGCTACCCAGACGTGCTGCAGGAGCCAGTCGGCTGTCCTTTGCGCGACCCGCAAATACTCCGGTTTATTTGCCAGCCAGCTACCCCGAGCCAGGGCCGAAATCACCAGAGCGTTCCAGGCTGTGACCCGTTTGCCATCGGTTTCGGGTGGTGGTCGTACCTGCCGAGAAACTCGGAGCTGTTCCAGTTGGGAGTCAAAGCTGCGCGCGGCCGCCAGGGATTTGCGAGGATCGGATTCCCAGGGACCGTCCAGATAAAGAATAGAGCGACCGGCCTCAAAGTTTCCACGGCGTGTTACCCGAAAGGTCTTTGTGAATCTCGGTCCAATGTCCGTTCCCAGAACCGTGGTTAATTCGGAGGGGGTCCAGGTAAAGAACAACCCCTCTTCAGGATGTCCTTTTCCGCTTAATGGAAGGCTATCCGCATCGGTTCCCGAGACAAAGCCTCCATCGGGGGCCTGGCAATCCCGGAGAAGATAGCGATAGGTCCGGTGGGCAATCTCTGCGTATTGGGGCATAGCGAAAGCCACCGAGGCTTCCAGATAGAGCCAGGCCAGCTGGGCGTTGTCGTAGAGCATCTTCTCAAAGTGGGGGACACGCCAATGGGGATCCACCGAATATCGATGGAAACCGCCTCCCGCATGATCGTGCATGCCGCCGGTCGCCATGGCATCCAGGGTTCGGACGATCGCGTCCTTCAGCTCTTTGCGCGGCTGGCGACTACTGTGTCGCAAAAGAAAGAAGAGAGTCGATGGCCTGGGAAATTTGGGGGCGCGACCAAATCCACCGAACTGGGCGTCATGCCGTTGCTGGAAATAGTCGGCAGTCTTGGCCGTGGCGTCTTTACCGGGAATGTTGGAGGGGAGCCCTGTTCGTGCCCGATTCGAGAGTTTCTGAGCCGTCTGGTTGGCCTTCTGCCGTGCACTATCTGGATCGGTTGACCAGGTATTGGAGACCTCCTTCAGGATACTCATGAATCCTCGTCGACGTCCCCGATCCGTGGGGGGGAAATAGGTTCCGCCAAAAAGGGGTTTCAGATCGGGAGTAAGGATGACGGTCATAGGCCACCCACCGTTCCCAGTAAGCATCTGGACCACGCTCATATAAACCCGGTCGACATCTGGTCGTTCCTCACGATCGACCTTGATCGAAACGAAGTTTTCATTGAGGTATTTGGCAACTATGGGGTCATCAAAGCTTTCGCGAGACATGACATGGCACCAATGGCAGGTGGTGTAGCCAACGGATAAGAAGATGAGGCGATTCTTCTCTTTCGCCTTTGCCAGGGCCTCGGGTCCGAACGGGTACCAATTAACCGGGTTGTAACAGTGCTGAAGTAGGTACGGGCTGGTCTCCAGGATAAGTCGGTTTATATATTTCGGATTCCCATCTTGGGCGAAGTTCTTCGTATGATGTAGGGAGGTCTCAGGTGCAGTTTTTCGTCCATCCTGGAGTCGTTTTACCAGCGCGCCTGACAGAGTCTCGGCCCCGGGCAGTACTATAGATGCGTACTTCGCAGTGTTGTTGGGCGCTTGTACGGCGGTTTTCTGGGGCGAGGCCTGGGCTACTGGTTGGGGGGCTGCCTTGGCCGGGGTTGCGGTTTTGGGTTTCTCTTTCTGGGGTTGCGTGCTCGGGGCGGCTTGCGATACCGGGTTGGGCTGAGCCTCCGAAGCGGGCTCGGGATCGGATGCCGCTCCCTTATTGCAAGCCACTGCAAAGAGTACTGTGATCCCGAACGCGACGATCCGGTATCGTTGGGAGTGAATTGCTCGGAGCATGGAATTAGCGCTGGCTTTCACGCCGGGTTAATTCCCACAGAGGGAGGAGTCGGGTGTTTCGCTTGCTCCCTGCTCAATCCACAGCCGAATGATCTCTATTTCTACGTCGGCCAGTTTGCCGCCCTGCGGCATACGGCTACCCGCCGAGGGAGTGTCGGTAACGACTTTGTCGTAGAGGAAACTCGAGTCGGGGTCACAGGGGACAACCATGGTTGCTGTGCCGGCCGCAACGTTGTCGCCTCCTACGATCAGGTCGTTAAAGGACTCGAGAGAGAGCCCGCCCAGAGCAAAGCTGCCATGACAGTTAAGGCAGGAACTTTCGAAGATGGGCATGACCTGTGTGGCGAAATCAATAGGCTCGTCCTCGTTGATTTCCTGGATGTCCTTCTGGTCGAAAAGCGGGTCGCCTGGAATCGTGCAACTGGACAGGAGTACAGCGATTAAAAGAAGTATAGGACCCACGAAAATCTTGTTCATAGCAGCCTCTCGAAATTCATGATGCCTTGTTCGGTCGCGTTTCGCAACGTTGACTATGAAGCCCAAATTTCAGGCCGTTGGGCTTTTCCCGTTGCTGTTGTTGTCAGACGTGTTAAAAGAAACGCCCCTCTTTCGTTGGAGTTCGGAATGAATAGCATCCGCAAGTGTCTTGGATTCGTCTTGATGGTCGCCATTTTGGGTTCTGGGTGCAGCATTACGAAGATCATGCTCAATAAGCAGATCGACGGTACCCAGAAAGCTGGAATCGCCACGAAGCGAGAATCGGATCCGGATATCGCCAAGCGTGCACTGCCGTACGCCCTGAAGCAATATGAAGGGTTGATGGTATTGGCTCCATGGAATGCCAAGCTTCGGCTCATGGCAGCCCAGGGCTTTGTCTCCTATGCCTATGGCTTTGTTGTCCCGGAGTTATGGGGCCACGAGTTCGATGACACCGACGAGGTCTACTACACCAAACGAAAGGCGAAGGATTACCTTAGTCGTGCCCATAAATATGCACGGGAGTACCTGAGACGCGTAGATGGGAAACTGGCCGCGGCCCTCGATGAGCCGAATGTTCTGGCCGAGATGCTTCCGAAAGTGAAAAACCGTAAGAAACTCGAAGCGTTGTATTGGGTGGCGTACACCTGGGCGCAGCGCATTGGCTTTGATACGGACGATGTTGAGTGGATCGGTGGTCTTCAACAGGTGGAAATGATTATGACCCGTGTCGAGGCCGCCTGGCCCGATTATGACGCCGGTGGTGCTATTCTTGTCCTGGCGACAAGTGCTTGTAAGAAAGGTAAGGGCTTTGCGGGCGAAGCCGCTCTGAAAGAAGCAAATGAGCGTTTCCAGCGTGCCATGAAGTTGAACCCGGGCTATCTGATGGTTCGTTATATGTATGCCCGTTGGTATTGCACGGCCATCGGCGACGCCAAGTGCTATTTCGACAATATGAAGGCCGTTATCAACGGGAGCACAGCGGAGCCGGACGGAAAGCAGCTCACGAATGTTCTGGCTCAGGATTGGTCCCGGTACTGGATCAAGCAGGGCGACGAGTTCTTTGAGCCGGAAGATATCCCCGCTGACATCGACGAGGACGAATAACCGCTTGCATCTGAAATAAACCAACACCTCGACGCATTAGCTCGATTGTGGCCTGTTGGCCGAATGAAAATGCACCCTGGAGAGAAATTATGAAACGACTGCCCAGACTTCTATCCGCCTTTGCCGTGATCGCCATGTTACTTGGCAGCGGTTCTATTGCCAGCGCTAAGACTGTTATTCGCTTGGCTACGTTGGCACCAGCCAACTCGTCCTGGGTAAAATCGTTCAAGAGAGCCGCCAAGAAGATCAAGGATCGCACCAATGGTGAGGTTGTGATCAAGATCTATCCTGGTGGTGTCCAGGGCGACGAGAACATCGCCGTGGCAAAGATGAAGAGCGGCAGCCTTCAGGCGGCAGCCATTACGGCCGTTGGGCTCTCCAAAATCTCAAAGGATGTACTCGTCATGCAGGCGCCGGGCCTTCTTACCAATACGGCGAAGCTCGACCGGGTGCGCAAGGGCATGCAATCGACCTTTGAAGAGTCCATGGAAAAGAGTGGGTTCATCGTTCTGGGTTGGGCCGATGTAGGCATCTTGAATGTGTATTCCACTCGACCGATTCGCAGCCCCCAGGATCTGCGAGATAGTGGTGTGAAGCTATGGCTTTGGAGCTCCGATCCAATCGTTCCCAAGATGGCCAAGATCCTCAAGAAGTCCGGTGTCTCTGTCGGCGTTCCGGATGTATTGCCGGCACTGAATACCGGCCGGATCAACACATTGTTGGGGTCGCCCTATGCCTGTCATACTCTGCAATGGTGTTCCAAGATGAAATACCGTACTGAGCTCCCGATGGGGGCTACAGTCGGAGCCATCGTGATCAAGAAAAAGGTCTTTGAGAGTCTGTCTCCTGCGCATCAGGCTATCGTGCGTGAGGAGCATTCGAAGGCCGCGAAGAAGCTGATTCGTAAAGTCCGTCGCCTGAACAAAAAGACCTTAAATCTCCTCAAGACGAAGATCGAGACCGTACCGTTGACGGCGGCCGAAATCGCCGAGTGGAAAAAGCTCTTCAAGGACGCACAGAACGCGTTGGCCGGTTCGGTCTATTCGAAAGCGACATTGAATCGTGCCCGTAAGCTCTCTGGCTGGAAGTAGGCATGAAGACCTTTGAACTGCTCTATGGCAAAGTCCTTAGACGGCTGGAGCAGACGGCGGCGCTGGTTCTATTCCTGGTGATCCTGGGTGCCGGACTCTTCAACCTCTATGGTCAGAAGGCGGATCACTCACAGACCATGTATGCTCGCCATATCATGGTGCTTTGCGCCGTGTTCTTATGCATGCTCGGTGGGGTCATCGCGACCCGGAAATTCCGTCATATCGCGGTAGATGCTGTCACTCCCTACATTAAGGAGCACCTTCGTAGACGCCTGGAAGGGATTTTGAGTGTGGTGTCGGTGTATGTATGTATTCGAATCGCGTACATCGCCATGGCAATGCACAATAAGGGTGCTTCAAAGACGGATATCCCAGGGTCCATCACCCTGGCGACCCTGATCTTCTTTTCTCTGATGGCCTTTCACTTTGCTGTAAACGCGGTGATTCGTCTGCAAGGGAAGACTCCGGAAGAGCTGGGCCTGGCCGTGCCGGACGAACTCTGTGATGTGGATCTGGATGTTCTGGACTCTGATCCCGTTAGCAGGGAAGAGGGCGCATAATGGCGTATGTCGGAGTCGTCGCCTTCATCTTATTGGGTGGGCCGCTTTTCATTGGCATCACCTTATATGCCCTGGTTTCCTTCCCTGGCTCCGGACTGCAACCGGAAAATATTATTATCGGTATCCGGCAGTTGACCCACGGCGCCCATGGCGAGGCGGTGGCGGCAATCCTCTTATTTACCGTGGCAGGTTTCCTGCTGGCCCAGAGCAAGGCGCCGAAACGCATTGTTCGCCTGGCGGAAGCGGTTCTTGGTTGGTTGCATGGTGGCCTGGCCATTGTCACCATTATGACCCTGGCCTTTTTTACTACCTTTACCGGGGCCTCGGGTATCACGATCATCGCTCTGGGTGGTCTGTTGTTGCCCTTATTGCTTAGCCGTGGCTATCCCAAGGACTTCAGCCTGGGGGTTATCACCGCGTCCGGTAGTATCGGACTATTATTCTTTCCCAGTTTGCCGGTGTTCTATTGTTCGACCATCTTTCTGGTGAACGAGCAGACGGCGGTAACGCCCGAAAAGTTATTCCTGGCTGCCCTCTTGCCCGGCATGCTGATGGTGGGCCTGGTGACGATGTATGCCTATTGGGTTGGTCGCAAGCATAAGATTGTGCGCACGCGCTTCACCTTCAAAGAGGTCTTCGACGCGTTCCGGGGTGCCATCTTCGAGGCGACTTTGCCCCTATGGCTCCTCTACGCTGTGCTGAGTGGAAACTTCGGCTTTAATGATATTGCCTTGCTCACGGCGTCGTATCTCTTTGTGGTCGAGGTCATCATCTATCGCGATATTCACCCCTTCCGTGATCTGCCGAAGATCGTCTACGAGGCCGCCGCGGTGGCGGGGGCCATTGTTATGATCCTGATCGCAGTAAATGCCTCGAATCAGGTCATGACCCAGGATCAGGTGCCGGACAAGTTGGTGGGCTGGTTGCGCGAGAATGTGCACAGCCAGATCCTGCTGCTGGTGGGCCTCAATCTCCTCCTGCTGCTGGTGGGCTGCCTGATGGATATCTTCTCGGCCCTGGCCTGCGTGCTACCTCTGCTCGTTCCTTTGAGCATGGGGGCCGATCCGCTGATCGATCCACTCCATCTGGCGGTAATTTTCCTGGCCAATCTGGAGCTTGGCTATATCACTCCGCCGGTGGGCATGAATCTATTCATTTCCGGCTTGCACTTCCGTCGTCCTATCCTGACGGTGGCCAAATCGGTGCTGCCGTTCCTGTTCATCATGTTGATTTCCGTCTTGACGATCACCTACGTGCGCCCCTTGTCTACATGGTTGCCCAACGCGGTAATCAAGGAGCATAAGACCGAAGCGGAAAAGGCGGAAGAAGCCAATCTGGAGCAAGCGGAGCAGATTGAAGACGTGGATATTGAAGACCTATTCGTTCCGGGTACAAACCTCACAGATCGTGTCAGCCTGAAGAACTTCAAAATCCTCGCCCAGGATCTCGAGACCGGCGAGACGGACTGTGCTCTGGTATTGGTCACCAAGGTGGGCGATACCGAAGTCGAGCACAATCTTCAGATCCTTACGTCGGATGATCCGCCTACGCAGTTTACGGAGACGATGGATCCGGCCCTGCCGTCGGATGCTGTGGAGGCCTTTACGGCGGCTCGCGCGGAAATTGAATCTCGGACCCAGCAGCTTCCCGGTTCCGATCTTCTCGACCATTGTACCGGCGAGGCGCCACAGCTCGACGAAGAATAATGTCTTCAGACCGGGGAATCGTTTGCCCGAACTCTAATCCCTTCGTATGATACATAAGGTTGTATCTGGAGGATGGTATGGGTCGACGTGTTCTAGTCGTTTTCTGCGCTATTATTTTCTTGTGCATGGGTTGCGGATCGTCGGATTCCGGCACCGGTACCGACACGGGTCAGACGGACGATCCGGGCCAGACGGACGATCCGGGCCAGACCGAAGATCCGGGCCAGACGGACGATCCGGGCCAGACGGAAGACCCGGGCCAGACGGAAGACCCGGGCCAGACCGAAGATCCAGGTCAGACCGAAGATCCAGGCCAGACCGAAGATCCAGGCCAGACGGACGATCCAGGTCAGACCGAGGATCCGGGGCAGACGGACGATCCAGGTACGGCCGAAGATCCAGGCTGTATTCCCGATTGCGAAGGGAAACTCTGCGGCGACGATGATGGCTGTGAGGGCGTATGTATTGTGGATACCTGCGGTGACGGTGGGGAATGCACCAATATGGTCTGTGATGCTACCGAGGGATGTATCTCGGTTCCTGTATTCGACAGTACAGCCTGTGGTGATGGCGGTGTCTGTGTCACGGGCCTATGTTGTATCCCAGATTGTGAAAACAAGGACTGCGGCACCGACGGCTGCCTGAATCTTTGCGGAAGCTGTGACGATGGTCAGTCCTGTACGCCGGATGGCCTATGCGAGGATCCGCCGCCCCAGGCCGATGCAACCGGTTGTTCCGATGGGACTCGCGAGGGCTTTCTAGACGTGGGCGGCTTCCCCTTCCTGGCCGCTTGTGGCGGGGCCTGGGATGTTCCAGGAATACACCATACGGGCCCTGACGGGCCGGAACCAGCCTGCGACCGACAGGCGGGAAATACGGGTGAAAATGCCGCTGGTGCGGGCTGCAATGTAGAAGATCTATGTGGTGTGGGTTGGCATGTCTGTCTAGGAAAGGACGACGTCCAGATCCGAAACGAAGGGGGCTGTACTGGAATCATGGACGGTGCACAGAGCCCGGCCTTCTTCCTGGCCCGGATTTCATCTACAGGCGCGTTCAACTGCGCCCCGGACACGATTGGAGACCCGACCAGCTCTAATGACCTCTTTGGCTGTGGTGATCTGGGCTGTCCTGCGACCCAGGAGACCTGCGCGCCATTGACGCTGGGTTCCCACGACCGGTGTAAGTCCTTGAAGAACAAGCCCACCACGAACTGTGCCTGCTCCTGGAATGCGGAGGAGACCGAGGTAAGTTGTACTCCCAACTCCGGTGGTTGCGGCTGGTGTGACCCCCTGGACTACTGGAATGTATTTCTCGGTGTGGACCATCCCGATGTATGGGATTGTGGAACCAACACCACCCAGGAGGCCAACTACGTGGTCAAGACGGACACCTCGCAGGGAGGCGTTCTCTGCTGCAAGGATGAGTTCTAGATTGGCGGTGTACGAGCAGCGCAAAGCGACCGGCGTGGTGAAGACGAAACCCTATCAACAAGGTGGAGCTCTTTGTTGTCGAGAGGTTGTAGAATGAGATCTGCGACACTCCTTATTCTTTTCCTTTGGGCTTGCGGCGGCGGTGAAGCCATGACCGCAGACCAGGGGGCCAACCCGGCCGATGGAGCGCAATCCGACCCTGGCATTTCCACCTCTGAGACACAGGGTGAAGGGATCAAGACCGATGGTCCGATTACAGGCTGTGAGCCTGTGCTTGTTGCTGTGCCCACGGAGAACTTCTTCACAGACATCTCAGACCAGAGCGGCATCCGGGTAGGGAATTACTCTGAAAATCCCCCCGACGGAACGATCATAAACGACCACAGCCGTCTAGGCTTCGCCGACATCAACGGCGACGGTTTTGACGACATTGTGATGCACAGTCTCTATCCCAATCCACAGAATGGTGTTCCCTTCGAGCACCTGGTCTTCATGAACAATGGGGACGGCACCTTCAGCGACTTCTCCGATGAGAGCGGCCTGCGCAATGTACAATCCGGTTTCTTCGCCTTCGGTGATGTAGACAACGATGGCGACCAGGACGTCTTCTCGGGCATCGACATCCCCTTTCCAGGGCTCAGCCATCAGATCTTCTTGAACGACGGCCAGGGTCACTTCGAAGCCGTGATCGGTTCGGGGTTTGAGAGCTATACCAACAAGACCCACGCGGGGAACGCGGTCTTCGCAGACTTCAATAATGACACGACTCTGGACCTCTATATAGGTAATGGACACACCGGTGGAGGCATCTCGACGGCCGAGCAGATCTTCGATTCGCTCTTCTTTGGTGATGGTACTGGCAGCTTCGTGGATATGAGCGCCAACCTGCAGATCAACCCTCCCATGCTCAGCAACGGCACGGTCGTCTGCGATTACGACGATGACGGCGATCTGGACATCTTTGTCTCGGTCTATGGGGTCAGCAACGGTAATGGCCGGAACATCCTTTGGCGCAACAACAACGGTAGCTTTGAGAACGTGGCGGTGGACGCAGGCTTTGCCAGTCAGCCGGGGGGAAACCCCTACCTGGCGAGCACGGGCTATGGTCTGGACCCCGAGCCCGGGAAAGGACCAGGCACCTACATGGGGGGCAATGGCTTCGGTCTCGCCTGCGCGGACATCAACAACGATGGTTATATGGACATCTTTCAGACCTCCATTTCGCATCCCGACAATGGGACGCCTAACAGAAAATGGTCGGACCCAAGCCTTGTCTTGATTAATTCGGGACCGGAGGGTGGATTTACCTTCACCAATGAAGGTTACGCTCGCGGGCTGCCTTTTGCCGAGGGTGATGTGGATGGTGGTGCGGTGGATTTTGATAACGACGGTCGTCTGGATCTTTCACTCTCTCGCGACAGCAAATACGACAGCGGCTACGATCCCGTCAGCCAGATCGAGCAGCGCAGTTGGTTTGGTTTGATGCACCAACAGGCAGATGGAAGCTTCCAGAGCGTAGGGATCGCCAGTGGGATCAACATCCCCGACATCGGCGTGCGTGCGAGCCTCACCGTCTGCGTGGATGATTCGGCGTGCACGGAGGCTGGAGAACAATGTTTGAAGGAACGTTGCCGTCATCCCTGCACCACAGCTTCAGACTGCACTGGCGATCATGAGTATTGCCACGCGCAAGGGTTCTGTAAGCACCTGGCCACCATGAAGAAGGCCCAGAATCACGCCTGGTCAGACATCGACCATGACGGAGATCTGGATCTGCTGGTGGGTGGTCGAGACACCGGCGGTGGGCGCCCGAACTTCCTCTTCAGGAACGACATCGGCTCTGAGAACCGTTGGATAGGGCTGCAGGTCTCAGGGGATGGGGTTAGCTTGCATCGGGACGCCGTTGGAACCCGCGTACAAATTCGGTTCACCGATCAGGTGATAACCCGGCATGTGCACTTGAGCCGTGGGATGCACAATTCCATCGACTCGAAGGCCCTTTTGTTTGGACTCGGTGATTTCCCGTGTGCGTACACAGTAGAGGTCCGTTGGCCCGATGGTACCGAGATCAGCTTTGCATCAGGCAGCTTCTCCGAGAAGACCTACCTGAAACTGATCTATCCAGATCAGTTAACGCCTTAATCGGCTACGTTCAGCTGACCTGTTCGGTGGGACGAATCAGCATATCGTGTACCTGCATATGATCCGGCGCCTGTAATACGAACCGTACGGCATCCGCGATATCTTCGGACTGGAGTACCGGAAACTGGCTGTAGGTTTGCTCGGCGGCCTCTTTGCTCTGATGGTATTTTTCCGCAAATTCGGTCTCTACATAGCCGGGGCTGACGGCCGAAACACGAATCTTGCTTGTGGCGCCTCGGAGCTCTTTCCGCAATCCCTCGGTTAAGGCGCGGACGGCGAATTTTGTGGCCGAATATACGCCGCTTCCACCGGGTACCCGATGACCCGACATCGAAGAGATATGCACGATATGTCCGTTATCACCGCGATCTCGCATATCGGTGATGGCTTCGCGGCTACAGATGCATAGGGCCAGCACGTTTACGTCCAGCATCTCACGCCAGGCTTCGGTTTCCCCGTTCATCAGGGTCGCTTTATGACCAAGCCCGGCATTATTGACGAGGACATCAACGCCCCCGTGGCGCTGTCGGACGGTGCCGAAGAGTTCCAGGATCGAAGTCTCCGATCGAAGATCAACTCCAACCCCCTTAAAGTTCTCTTCACCTAGCTCAATTTGTAGCTCGCGTAAGCGGTCGGTTCGGCGGGCGGCTCCGACCACTTTCATGCCGAGTCCCACAAGTTCACGGCTTACGGCACGGCCGATACCACTTGAAGCGCCGGTGACCAGGGCGATTTTCCCGTTCCAGGTCCTGGGGGGAGATTTCATGGGGATCAACTATACGCAGGATCGGTTTTTTCTGGGTCGATCCCGTAGTCCTTCATGGCTTTCTTCACCGTCTTTGTAGAAATTGCACCGTGATCGGCCAACCTCTTCAGGGCTGTTACGGCAATACACTCGGCGTCGACTTCGAAGAAACGTCGCAGAGCCGGGCGGGTGTCGGAGCGACCGAAGCCGTCGGTGCCCAGCGGGTAGAAGTCCTGTTCGACCCAACGGGAAATCTGATCGGGAACGGCTTTGATATAGTCTGACACCGCGATGACTGGTCCATCGAGATCACCGAGGATCTGCTGGACCTTTGGTACGCGCGCTTCTTTATCCGGATGGAGTGTATTCCATCGTTCGCAGGCCAATGCCTCGCGGCGAAGTTCGCAGTAGCTGGTTACGCTCCAGACATGTGCACGGACATTATGGGCAGCCAACAATTCTTGCGCCCGAAGTGCTTGTAGAAGGATCGATCCACTCCCAAAGAGATTTACTTCGGGGCCTTTGTCGACATCAGGCTCTTTATATCGATACAGCCCGGTTATGATCTGCTCTGCAGCCCCTTCCGGCATTTTGGGCATTGGATAGGCTTCATTTTGAAGGGTTATATAGTAGAAGACATCCTTATCCTCCTCGTACATCTCCTTCAGCCCGTGCTGGATGATAACAGCGATTTCATGGGCGAATGCCGGGTCATAGACCTTACAGCAGGGGTTGGTGCTGGCGAGCAGTAGACTATGTCCGTCCTGATGCTGAAGCCCTTCTCCGTTGAGCGTTGTACGCCCGGCAGTCGCGCCCAGCATAAAGCCGCGTCCCCGCTGGTCCGCCAGTGCCCAGGCCTGATCGCCGGTTCGTTGGAACCCGAACATACTGTAGAAGATATAGAACGGAATCATGGGTTCGCCGAAGAACGTATGTGCGGTAGCGGCCGCAGTCAGGCTCGCCATGGAGCCCGCTTCACAGATACCTTCCTCAAGTACTTGTCCGTCCTTGGCTTCCCGGTAGTACATCAGCTGTTTGGCATCGACCGGATCGTAGAGCTGGCCTTTCGAGGAGTAGATACCATAGCGATGGAAAAGAGCATCCAGACCGAAAGTACGAGCTTCATCCGGGATGATTGGGACGATTCGCTTTCCAAGTTTTTCGTCGCTCATTAGCTGGGCGAGGATGCGACCAAAGGCACCCGTGGTTGAGACTTCTCTGTCACCGGAACCGTCAAGGAATCGCTCAAACCAGTCCATTCCAGGGACCTGGAGCTGGGTCTTTCGTTGGGCTCGAGCCGGCACTGGACCACCCAGGGCGTTACGACGTTCCATAAGATAGGCATATTCCTCGCTATCCTCTGAGAAGCGGATGAACGGCGGTTCTTCGAGTTCCTCGTCCGGTATATCGAGATGGATACGGTCTCTAAATGCTTTTAATTCTTCCAGCCGTAGCTTCTTGGCCTGATGGGAGACGTTCCGTCCTTCGGCGCCCGCTCCCAGCGTCCAGCCCTTTACGGTTTTGGCTAGAATGACGGTGGGGACATCCGTTGCCTCGGACGCCTGTTTCATAGCGGCGTAGACCTTTCGGCAGTCATGCCCACCGCGACGTAAGCGCTGCAGGGCTCCGTCGCTAAGGTTATCCACAAGGCGGGCAAGACGTGGATCGGTCCCGAAAAAGTCCTTTCGGATAAATCCTCCGTCTTCGACTACATATTTCTGGTACTGACCGTCTGGGACTTCGCCCATACGTTGTACAAGGACTCCCTCGTCGTCCGCATGAAGCAGAGGATCCCATTCGCGTCCCCAGATAACTTTGATGACGCGCCAGCCGGCACCGTGGAAAGTGGCCTCAAGTTCCTGAATGATTTTTCCGTTGCCACGGACGGGACCATCGAGGCGCTGTAGATTGCAGTTGACCACAAATGTGAGGTTGCCGAGACCTTCCTGGGCGGCTACATGGAGAGCTCCGAGGGTTTCGGGCTCGTCGCATTCACCGTCTCCGACGAAGCTCCATACACGAGTATCAGTCGTGTCGCAGATCCCTCGAGCGTGGAGATATCGGTTGAAGCGAGCCTGATAAATCGCCGCCAGGGGCCCCAGGCCCATGGATACGGTTGGAAATTCCCAGAAATCGGGCATTAGCCAGGGATGTGGATAGGAAGAGAGCCCGCCACCATCCACCTCGCGGCGAAAATTCAACAGGTTGTCTTCTGTGATTCGACCCTCGATAAAGGCACGGGCGTAGATGCCGGGGGCACCATGGCCCTGGAAGAACACCTGGTCTCCAAACCCATTATTCTTGCCGCGAAAGAAATGGTGATAGCCGACTTCGTACAGAGTCGATGCGGATGCATAGGTCGAGAGATGTCCACCAATGCCAGGGACTTTCCCATTTTGTCGATGGACCATGGCCATGGCATTCCAGCGCACATATCTGCGAATACGCTTTTCAATGTCTTCATCGCCCGGGTAGGCAGGTTCATTGCCCGGCGGGATGGTGTTTACATACGGTGTTTGCACCAGAGCCGGTAGAGGCACATGCTCGAGATGGGCACGTTTAAGCAGGGTCGTGAGAACGTAGTACGCGCGTTCGAGTCCCCCTTGTTCCACCAGCGCATCGAACGACTCCAGCCATTCGGCTGTTTCGAGGGGATCGACATCCGGAACCTGCATATGCAGTTGTGGCAGTTTGTGCATGTGTCCTCCGGATCTACATATTCCACGGATAGACCGAAAACCGAGCCAGTTTCGCGGATACCCGTCGTGCCTAGATAGTTACCTCAGTCGAGGTACGTATGCCAACCCTTACATAGGAGAGGTCTTGAATTCGTTTACAGTATCTGGTCTTGAACCTATCTCAGCCTACGCTCCACCTCATCGGCGTCCGTTGGACGCGTGGAGTGAAGGGCCTGATATACCTTCAGGTATTCCCGGTAGTGTTTCTTGGCCATATTCTTGCTAGCGTTCGTGTTTTTGTCCCAATAGATATTGGCCAGTTCTCGGTGGGCTGCGGGGATTCTCTGCCCACCATGTTTTACGGCGCGCGCCAGATGTTCCTGTCGCCCCTTCCGGTTATTTTGCCGCTCGGCGATTCGGGCTAGCTGGTAATTCGCCTGGGGATGGAAGCGGTCCTGCTTTACAACTGCGCTGAGATGAACCCTGGCTTCTCTAATACGTTTACTCTGGATGAGAGACGTGGCGTAACTCACCTTGATGTCGGTATTGAATTTATCCAGGCCAAGAGCGCTTTTGAAGTCCTCGTGTGCCATTCGCATTTCGGATTTTGCGTAGTAGAGGTTGCCCCGCAGAAGGTGAGCCCTGGCGGCTATCTCATTGGTGACAGGAATGCGATTCGTTTTCTTTCCTGCGATGCTCTCAATCACATTCTCAAGTACCGAGAGGGCCTCTGTACTTTTCTGCTTGGCAGAGCCTGGGTTGGTCTTCGTTTCTGCGCGAAAGAGTTCGATGAGAGTTTCCGCTCGTTTGATCTGAAGTTTGACCGAGTAGATGTCCCTCGAAGCACATTGTGCGCCTTCACATTTCTTTTCTACGGTCAGCTCTACGGCGGATTTCAAATGTTTCTGAGCCTCGTTTAG
This sequence comes from Myxococcales bacterium, assembly GCA_963578775.1. Classification (GTDB taxonomy): domain Bacteria; phylum Myxococcota_A; class UBA9042; order UBA3505; family UBA3505; genus UBA3505. Next base: position 14,004 of record CAUZEG010000004.1, on the reverse strand, counting down.
CTTACCGTTCTTTTCGGCGATTGTAGCCAGCAAGTCGTAGATCCTCGGGTCTTCAACCTTGGTGGATTGTTTAGCGCGTTTCAGATGTGCTTCTGCTTTTGCCAGGTCCCCCTTATGAATCAAAACTTCGCCCATAAGGATGTGGGCCAGAGCTTCGTCAGAGTTGTTGGTGATGAAGGTTGCCGCCAGATTTTCTGCTTTGGCGAGTCCACTTTTACCGGACACGTCGAGTAGAAGGCCGATATAGATCTTCAGGTATTCGCCGTTCAACTTGTTGGCGGGTACCTTATCGAACTGCGCCAGCGCCTCCTGCGTACGGTCGAGATCTCTATACACGGCGCCCAGTTTCATACGGAATAATGCGTCCTGGTCGGCCCGGGGCCGATTCGAATCAAGCTTTATGAGGGTGTTTAGTATCTGGATTTGTTGTTTGGGTTGGCCCGAGACAACCTCAAGCTTCTTTTTCCATAGTGGAATTGCATTTGTGACGTTCCGGATCCCCTGGTCGAGAATTTTTGCCGCGGCTATCTTTCCTTGATTCGTCTTTGCTGCCAGATGGAGTTCTGCGATGGCTTTGTAGGGATCGGGGTGATTCGGTGCCTGTTTCAGGGCTTTTTGATAGACCGACATGGCCCGATCGTTGTCTTTATTCTCCATCCACGTATTTCCGGCCAACAACTGGATTTCCAGGTCCGCAGGGTAGGTGGCTAGCGCTTTTTCAATCTGCTGTTCCAGCACCGTAGAGTTATGGTGATCCTTGGCGGCCTTGGCGACCTTGGCGAGATGCTGGATCTTCACCTGGTAGTACACGGGACTAGAGCAATTCAGACCTTTTCCGTCGCATTTAGCCAGGTACTCAGACGTCTTACTTCTGTTCTCGTCCTCGCGGTCTTCTTCCTTGATCTCTTTACCTTCACTATCCGTGATGACCACCAGACCACGTAAGTAGAGCCGAGCGATACGCACGATGATGTCTTCGGTCTCCTTGACCTCCATGGCCGTCTGGAGAGCAGCCAGCTCCTTGTCCGCCTCGGATTTGTTCTGGTGAATCTGCGCCAGGATGAGGTTTGCTTCATATTTGGTGGAGCTATCCAGTTCCCGAGGCTTTCCTTCGGCGTCATTCATGATCGTGGTGATCGTTTCGAGCGCTTTACCGTGAGCATTGTCTTCCCCTTGCATCAGCACCAGCTCGGCTTTTAGCAGGGAGGCAGAATTATGGTCTGGATTGGACTTGATAGCTTTATCAAGATGCGTCGCCGCTAATTCGAGAGCGGCTTCTTCTGGTGGGCCAATCTTCTGGTTATCCTCCAGGATCTTCCATAGCAGATAGGTTTTCCCCAGATAGTAGTTCAGGCGAGCGTCCTTGGGATTGGAGGCCAGGGCCGCGTGAAATACTTTGGCGGCTATTTGCACCTGTCCCTGTTGGAGAAAGAGTTTTCCAACCAGGTATAGATCGTTTTGACCACCCTCCGGGTAGGCCGTCAGATAGCTTTGAAGCTCTATCATGGCCTGCGAAAAGTCTCGTTTGCCGGCCTTGTCGAATGCGCGAATCAACGCAGCACTACGTTTCTGGGTCCATTCTTTCCCACTATAACCAAGGGCTTTTTTACGAATTCTCTTCCATTGCGCGGCCCGGTCCTTCTTGGTGAATTCAATGGGGAACCGCTCATGATACATGGCCCAGACGCGTACACGCTCTTGTTCCAGTTCGTTCATGAGACGGCTCTTTTGGGCGTCTTCCGCGTTTTCCGTTTCGGTCTTGAGCTTGGAGATCTTCGTATCCAGAGCCTTGATGGCCTTGTTGTATCCATCGGGCGTATCCGAATCCAGAGACTTATGCTTATGGACCAGGCCACGATGACTAAAGCCTTTGGGTAATTTATCGAATTTGAGCCCAGCTGTGATGTCTTTCGTTACAGTCTTCTTCTTTTTCTTTGTTTGGGCTTTCTCAGTACCCGGAAGGCTTACGAATCCCTGGCTAACCACCCCGAAGAGCCCGCCGGCTCCGAGGATGATTCCCAGCACCAACGCGAGAATAGCCGACTTTGGTGATGACCTCGTCGCCTCGGGTTCCAACATGGATACGGGAACGTCGCTACTTATGGGCGAGGACCCAGTAACCGGCCCCTTCCCAGGCAGAATATCCAACTCAAGATCGGCCCCTTCGATGCCATCTATTTCCATGTTCAGTGACTCAAGAAGGGGATCCTCGCCTGTGGAATCACCTCCGACTTCAGCGGTATCATCCCCGTCTATGGTCCCTTCGATCGTTGGGAACTCGTCTTCGTCACCGGTGTCACTGAGAAAGGCTTCAAGATCGGCCTCTTCGATGGTCTCGCCCGATGAAGCTTCATCCTCTGGCTCTCCATTGACCTGGAGTTCGCTGGCGACGGCATCGAATAGAGCACCGGCATCTCCGCCTTCTGACGGGTCGATGTCGAGTTCGAGTGCTATTTCTGTCTCGTCCTCCGGCTCGGCTTCGGGCTCGGCTTCGGGCTCGGCTTCGGGCTCGGCTTCGGGCTCGGCTACGGCTACGGCTTCGGTTTCGGCTTCGGCTTCGGCTTCCGGCTCGTCTTCGCCTTCCGCCTCGATTGGTGATCCGGGAACCGGCGGTGGTACCGGGGCGATCTTGTCAGCATCGGCCGGGTCTACCGATCCGGCTCCTGCCCATGGATTGTCGTCCGCGTCTTTATTCGTCTTGTAGACACCGATGAGAGACATATCCACTTCAGAGGGTGCTTCCTCTGTGGTGTCGGCGTTGTCAGTCTTACCCTTTTCGTCTTTTGGCGGAAAATCGTCGCTATTCATGAGCAGTTCACCCAAACCCTGTTGAAATATTTGCTGGCGAGATACAACTTGGCATGCACCTTTTGCCCCTTTGTGCTCCCTCGTTCCTCCATCGCCATTCGTGATCCAGATTAGTAAATGATCATGGCACGTTTCGATGAAATGCTAGCATCGGGGTTTTGGGGCGGTCAAGAAACCCGCCCGGACGCAAAACCACGAACCTCGCGCGATACGTATGGTATTGAGGCCATGTTTGAATCTGGAAATCTGGCCTATATGCAGGACTGAACTACGGAAGAACGCCTTTCTGCTGCCAGTAAAACTTGGGTGCGAGGCGTTTTTCGTTGCCGATCTGGGCCATTGAGTTTGCCTCGTACAAACGACCGTTAACCATCGTAAAGTGTACGAACTCTGATTTTCGAATATCGGTCAGGGGATTTCCGTCCACGACGAATAAGTCGGCTAATTTCCCCGGTTCGATGGATCCAAGATCTCCGTCCAACCCCAGATACCAGGCTCCATGCAATGTCGCGGCGCGGAGCGCTTCAAATGGTGTAAACCCTCCCTCTACGAGAGTCCATATCTCCCAGTGAGCTCCCAACCCTTCCCGTTGGCCATGGGCCCCAATCTGTACACGGCCGCCCCGATCGATGAGGCGCTTGGCGAAGCGTGCGACTTCGATATGGTTCCAGTCGCCGTCGGGAACGAGCATTCGGCGCCGCGATCGGGGGTCGAGAACCTCTCTCGGGACGAATTTGCGAAGCCTGGGATGATCGGAGACCTCGGTATGTTGGTACCAGTACAACTCTCCCGCTAACCCGCCATAGGCCACGTTCAGAGTCGGCGTATAGCCGGTTTCACTCTGGGCCCATAATTGCACGACGTCATCGTAGGCACGCGCCAGAGGAATGGCATGTTCTATCCCGGTGTGCCCGTCGACGATCATATTCATATTGTGCTGAAAAAGGGCTCCTCCTTCCGGTAGAACCATCAGCCCAAGGTCTCGAGCTGCTTTAAGTACCTGTTGGCGTTGGTCTCGTCGTGGCTGGTTGTAGCTTTTTACCGAAATAGCGCCATAGGCCGCCATTCGTCGAAGATGTTGCCTGGCGTCATCCAGGTTGTTGATCTCCGCGCGGATCTCTCCACTCGCACCGTAGAGGATTGTACCCGTAGAGAAGATTCGAGGAGCTGTGATACGTCCGGCGCGCGCCAATTCCGAAGTTGAGAATACCGATGAGCTCCGGTTGGAGGGGTCATGAACAGTGGTTACTCCAAAACCAAGCAACGCATAGTGGCGCCAGTTCTTCTGTGGTGTGAGGCCATGATGGGTATGAGGTGTGTGATCGTGTACATCGATCAGGCCGGGTAGGACCGTTTTCCCGGTAATATCGACTACGTGAGCCCCCGCAGGGACTGGAACCGTTTCTGTGGGGCCTACCGCTTGAATCCGATTATTGATGATGAGGACGGTGCCTCGTTCGATGACCTCGTGGCCTCGCATGGTTACGATGCGGCCACCTACCAGAGCAATTACGCCTTTGGGCCGATCTGTCGGTACCGAAAACCCAATCCGAATCACCTGGGGTGCTGGAGGTTTTTCGGCCCGGGCGTCGTCCACCGAAAGATGAAAGAGATCCGGACCGAGGGACCAATACAGGCGTTGGCTATCACCAGACCAATGGACATAGTCTCCCGAACCAGTGGATAACGGGACGACCGGTAGACCCTTCATACGTGGGCCGACCCGTATCTTCCGCCCGGTTTTGGGGAAGGGGGCCACATAGGTTTTGTACCCCTCTTGAAATGCCAGAAATCGACCGTTGGGAGATACCCGAAACGCGGTCGCCGCTTTGCTTGTAGCCCAGGTTTTCTGGCGTCCAGTCTTCAGGTCGAGACTCTTCAGGAGATGCTGATGTTTCGCTGTTGCGGATTGGTAGAATAGTAGATTCGGGTCTGCCCCGAAATGAGGTTGTGAGCCCTTAAGGTGCAGCTGTGACGGAGATCCTCCCCGGATGGGGATTTGATATAGGTCTGGGGAGCGGGACCAGAGCTTACTGACGAGGTATCCACCGGCGATCTTACGGTAGATCACCGACCGGCTATCGGGGCTGAAAACGGGTTCAATATAGTGGCCGGGGCCGGTGGCAAGAGATCGACTTCGGCCTCCACTGGCGGAAACAACTCGCACGCTGCCCAGCTTCTCGTCGCTCCAGGTCGTGTACACGATATATTTCCCATCGCGTGAGAAAGAGGGATAGAACTCAAAGACGTTCTTGTCGCGAGTCAGTCGTTTGGGACGCCCATCAGGGAGTTTGCGGACGTAGAGGTGTCCGAGCGCCTGAAAGACGACAGAACGCCCATTCGGAGCCACGGAAACCCAGCGCAACATGCGGGTGTCGAAGTCCTTCGGAGCAACGGATACGGGGTTTCGTAAGGCCCGGGTAATCTTGCGTGTGGAGTCGACGCGGAAGGGAATCTGTCGCGTTTTATTCGTCTTGATATGGGTCCGGTGGATATGTCCTCCCGCCCAGAATACGACGCTCTTGCTATCCGGGGTCCAGGCCATGGCAGGGTAGACCCCATGGATGGCCCAGGTCTCTTGAAGATCGCGATCCAATTGGTCGTAGAGGATGCGTTCCGCGCCGGACGTCATATCGTGTAATACCAGAACGCTCTGGGCACGAATCCGCCGGATATATGCCATCCATTTCCCATCCGGGGAGGGAGTCGGTCGAATCGCTCCACCGGGTCCTCCCAGGAATTGTTCGATATCCCCACCTTGCCGATCCAGGCGGTCGATGGCGTAGATCTGTTTGTTGGAGTCCTTATTATATTCGAATCGGGGCCCCGGGGTCGCATCGCGACTGAAGTACAGGTAGCGACCGTCGGGTGAAAAGGTTGGTTCCCCGAGATCTTTCTGCTGGTTTTGTCGTTTGGTCATCTGGACACCACTGCCTCCACGGCGGTGCATGAGCCAGATTTCGCCCGCCCCCACACTTCGGCGCGAGGTAAAGTGCTTCCGGGCCGCGATATACTTCCCGTCGGGGGACCAGACGGGGCTGTTGAAGAGACGATATATCTCCTTTGTAATGGCCGTGGGATCTTTTCCGTCGTGCTTCATCACCCAGATGTTGTCGCCCCCTCCCCGGTCGCTTGTGAACGCAATCTCCGACCCATCGGGGCTGAATCTGGGCTGCATATCCCAGGCGGGGCCTCTGCTAAGCGAGCTCGCGTCTCCTCCGTCGATGGGCAGACTGTAGATGTCTCCGAGCAGGTCGAAAACAAGGGTCTTTCCGTCAGGGCTGACGTCCAGACTCAACCAGGTACCGGTAGTGGTTTGAATGGTTACGGTCTGGGTTGGTCCGTGTTCGGCCTCTACATTCCATTCCTCTGGTTTGGGGCGGTCCCGGTCGTTTTCGTATTCGCCTGCGGCTTCGTTGGGAGCGGTGGGACCGTGGTTGGGATCGGCCTGTGCCCAGCAGGGCCATAGCAGGGCGGCGAGGAGAATATGGAGTAGGCGTCTGGGGATCACGTGCGGCCTCCTTGAACCCGGTGCATATTGAACGGGTTAGGACTCATCAGGGTCGGAAAAGCATTTTGCCAGCCAGGCGTGGAATTCCGATGTATTCACTACGGTTGTAATGGCCCGGTCCCCATGCCTGGTCAACAGTTCCGCCACCTGGGTGCGGACGTTGGCCTTTTCCAGAAGCTCTCTCACGGAGAGGTCTCCATGTTCATGGATTCGGTTGTCGATATATTGCTTGATGGCGGTCAGAACCTCCTCTCGATTGAGGTTCTGGACGATAATTTGCTGGAGCCATCCGGAGAGCTCATCTGGGCCGGGATCCGCTCCGAGGTCGCGCAGATCTGCCCAGCGTAGCAGCAGGATGTTCTTAAGGAGTTGATGGCGAGCTGCAGCAAATTCAGCGGCGTTTTCTGACGCCCGTAAACGGGTCATAAGTTGCTGTCGGAAGGTGTCTGCGGAACGATGCGCGAAGTCCTTCGCTTGAACAGACAGTGACTTTTGTAGTTCGGCGCCAACCCCGGACAAAAAGCTACTCCCCTTTTGGCCCATCCGCCCAGCACCTCGGGCCAGGGATCCAAGGACCCCCGATGATCCGGCAAGAGGGCTTCGTTGGACAAAGTCCTCCAGAGTGTCGGCAAGGGCCTCCCCCAGGATCCGCCGCACGAAGGCGGGGTCAAGGACATCATCAAGAATGCCGGATGGGTAGGAGAAGGGGCGTCCCAGGCGCGCCTCTATTGCCGTGACAACGGTGTCGGGAATGGCGTCGCCGAGGGGTATATTGCCCAACTCCGATTCGGACTCCTCGGTGTTGAAGAGGTGCTCCATTTCCAGTGCGATCTGCTGTTGTCCGAATTCGGAAGTCAGCGCATCGCTCAGAATCGTCGTAATGACGTCGGGTTCAGCCAGTTGCGAAACCGTCTGGTTCTCTATCCAGGAGAGAGCCAGGCCGATGAGCTCTTTGCGCAACGCCTCCGAGGCTTGAAGCCTTGTTTGTACCAGGCTGGCCAGATCGTTTGGGTTCATGGCGAAAATGGGGGTGAAAGTCAGTGTCGTCGCCGTAGGATAATCCCTGCAAAAATGGCGGACGACGACCAGAGAATCTGTTTCAGATGCCGTTTTTCGCACTGGAGCGCAAATCACGCAACCCGTAGTCGAAATCGTTTGACAGGTGGGGTCGCAAATGGCGTAAGTTTCTCCACCACGCGCAATGGATAGGCGCAACGGAGAGGTGAGCCATGACGCAGATTGTCGGTATTCGTGCCCGGGAGGTTCTTGACTCCAGGGGGAACCCTACGGTCGAGGCTGAAGTACACCTTGAAAATGGCGTTTTTGGTAGTGCTATCGTGCCATCAGGCGCATCCACGGGTACCCATGAAGCCCTGGAACTCCGCGACGGGGATACGAATCGTTTTGCCGGCAAAGGTGTCCAGAAGGCCGTAAGAAATGTAGAAGAAGAGATCGGTCCGGCTATTCTGGGGTTTGATGCGGCCGACCAGGCCCTGGTTGATAAGCAGCTACTCGAACTCGATGGCACACCGAATAAAACACGGCTTGGTGCCAATTCTATGCTCGCAGTATCCATGGCGACGGCCCATGCAGCGGCGGAGTATTTTGGTGTTCCGCTGTATCGGTATCTGGGCGGTGTACAATCCCGGATTCTGCCTGTGCCGCTCATGAACGTCATCAACGGTGGAGCCCATGCGGATAATCCCATCGATATTCAAGAGTTCATGATCGTGCCGCACGGCTTTCCGTCTTTTCCGGAAGCATTACGCGCCGGAGTCGAGATTTTTCATACCCTCAAAGGTCAGCTGCAATCACGAGGCTTGGCTACGAGTGTTGGTGATGAAGGCGGTTTTGCACCCCAACTGGACAGCACCGAGGTGGCTCTTGAGCTTCTTGTTCAATCCATTGCAGATGCTGGCTATACCCCGGGGAGCCAGGTGGCTCTGGCGCTCGACGTAGCGGCCACGGAGTTCTACCGGGATGAGACGTATCTACTCGATGGAAAGACCCTGGGATCGTCGGATCTGGTGACCTTCTACACGGGTCTGGTGGAACGCTTTCCCATCGTGAGCATTGAAGATGGAATGGCGGAAGATGACTGGGATGGTTGGGCGAGTTTGAGCGGTGCTATGGGCGACACCATTCAACTTGTTGGCGATGACCTGTTCGTAACGAATCGAACACGGCTGGCCCGTGGCATCTCCGAGGGGATTGCCAATGCGATTCTGATCAAGATGAACCAGATTGGTACTCTGACGGAGACTTTTGAAACCATGGCTCTGGCAGAAGAGAATGGTTATAAGAATGTGGTGTCCCACCGCAGTGGTGAAAGCGAAGATACAACCCTGGCCGATCTGGCTGTGGCCACCAACGCCGGTCAGATCAAGACAGGCTCGGCGTCAAGAACGGACCGGATTGCCAAATATAACCAGCTTCTTCGGATCGATGAAGACCTGGGTGGGTCGGCCCATTTTGCCGGGTCGGACATCTTCCAGCGTACATTTTGAGGGGGATCCATGGAGTCGATCGTAACGGTATCTGACAACGCGGGAGTTCGTACCCTCATATTGAATCGTCCCGAGCGTAGAAATGCCCTCAGTTCAGAGCTGGTACACGAACTACGGGAGCGATTGGTGGCCGCCGGCCAGGATGAGGGCGTCCATGTGATCGTCTTAACCGGCGCCGGCAAGGCGTTTTGTGCTGGCGGAGATCTGAATCCAGGCGCCATGGGAGGCGTCGCCAAGCAGCAGACGCAACGTCTTGCATTTGTGGAGCTCCTGGAGACATTCAGCCATGTGGGAAAACCGACTGTAGCGAAGATCAATGGCCACGCATTAGGCGGCGGTTTTGGTCTGGCGCTTGCCTGCGACATCGCCATCGCGGCCGAGTCCGCTACCCTGGGTACCCCGGAGATCAAGGTGGGCCTATTCCCCATGATGATCATGCCGTTGATCCTGCGTCATATGGGGCGAAAGGCCACCATGGATCTCCTGCTTCGGGGTGAGCGGATGACTGCGGCCGAAGCATTGGAGAATCATTGTTTAACGCGGGTGGTCGCGGATGACGAATTGGATGCTTTCGTAGACCAATATGTCGGCCAGCTATGCAGTTTTTCTTCGGCCGTACATCGTCTGGGGGTTCAGCATTTCCATCGTATGGCGGATCTTTCGCTTCACGAGGCGGCCGCTTTGGGGGCCGATGGTCTCGGGCTTAATTTCTTCCTGGAAGATGCAGCCGAAGGGCTGACGGCGTTTCTGACCAAGCGCGATCCGGAGTGGAAGGGGCGTTGAACCTTGCGTCGAGCTTCCAGGTCTAAAGCTGAAGCCGTTGCTTCAGGTCGCCGCTCTGGTCCAGTGTAGCGAGCTCCATATATCCACCCACCAGCTCGTCATCCAGAAGAATAATCGGGACGGTTTGCCAACCGGTTTTTGCAACGATGTCTTGGCGGGTCTGATTATCTTGGATGTCGACTTCACGATAGGGGATCGAACGAGCGTCGAGAAGGCGTTTGGCCATCACACAATATGGACAGCGATCCGTAACGTAGATAACGATACGCGGGTCTACCGTCATATTTCCGACCGCCGCCGATGGTAGGCAAGTCCCAGTAAGCCGGCCAGCAGTAGCCAGAGATATAGCGGTGCTCCGTTCGATGATCCGGCCGCACATCCTCCGCCACTAGAAGAGTTGACCGGATCAACCGGTACGCCCATATCAATCGCGTTTGTGGTATCGGCTGTTGAACCCGTGTCATGGGTAGCCGTATCAGGGGGTGGGGAGTTTCCCATTCCCTCGATACAAGCGCCGTGAAAGGGGTCGGATGAATCATTGAGACTGACACAGCCGGCGCTGGGATCACAGCCGGCACTGTCGCTTACTCGACAGTCGGGAACACAGGTTCCGGTTGGACCTGTAATTGTTGCGCAGATCAAATGCGGTTTGCAGTTGCCGGCGCCGCCACCGCAGACACCACCGATTCCCGCCCCACCGGTGTCTTCGATACAGCCGCCCACAATTTTCTGGTCGACGGGCTCGAAGAACCAGAGACAGACCTTGCCAGCTTGGCAGCCGCTATCACTGATAGGGTCGCAGAGTTGTCGGCACTCGCCAAAGACGGACTGTGTATCGTGGATACAATTCAACCCAGGAGCACAATCCGCGTCCTGTTGGCAGACCTCTCCTTCTGCGGAGAAGGTCAGTTTCTCGCAGTAGCCTCCGAAGATACAAGCGGCACCGGGAGGACACTCAGACGTAGTCGTGCATTCCTCACTGCAATAGCGTTCGAATCCGGTGGCGCAATACCCGGTGGAGCAGTCAAGATGCGAGTCGCAGGCCTGCCCGTAGAAGAAAGGACCGGGAGGAATACAGTGACCCACGGCACAGATATTGATGCCGGAACAATCGTCGTCGGTTTCACATAGGCTGGAACATTGGCCGGAAAAACAGTCTGTACTGGCGCATTCCAGGGGAGCTGTGCACTCTTCTCCGAATTGTTTACTACCCTTCTTAAAGCAGATCCCTTCGTTACCACCGCCCCCGTAGCAGGCGTAATTCGATGGGCAACTGTTCGGGTTGTTCGGATCGCATTGTTGGGAACAGTAGGCGTCGTCCGAAGTGGGAATACAGATTCCGGAGCTGCACATGGCCGGACCCCAGCAATAGTCCCCCATAGCAATATTTCCGCCTTCCGGACTGCAATAGTCATGGGTGGGTAGGCAATGGTTTCCAGCGTCTGCCACACCTTGGCAGCTGAACCCTTTGGCACAGTCAGCCGCTGTATTGCAGGACTGTCCGCAATAGGCGGCGTTTTCCCACGGGAAACTCAGGCATGTATTGTCCTGACAGTTGCTGTGCCCCATACAGGAATCGCATGCGGTCCCGGTGGTAAAGGACCCACTCGGATACAGATAGCAGAGGCCTTTCTGGTCGTCGTTATCCAGGGACCGGAGCTCGGATGAACCGCCGGAAAAGAACATGGTGGCCGCACGCACATGGGGATGGTCCAGGCCGAGGGCATGGCCAATTTCGTGGGTCGCGACCCCCTGAATATCGGTTTTGTAGCCATATAGGGAGGCCGATGCGGAGGTCGTCCAGGAGATGTCCACACCGTTGAAGACGATGACCGAGTATTTGATCTCACCGTTCCATTTCTTGTCCGAGACGGTGTATGCGGCCGCATCGCCCACAGACGGATCCCATTCACCGTTGGCAGATTCGATGTAGATGGCTCCATTCTGGGGATTGGTACTTGGGCTCATATAGGAAAAGCCCTGGCCAGAGCAGGATACGTTGGCCCATGTAGCAAAGGCTGCGTCGATGGCGTTGCGCATATCATCATAGGCGATTCCCGGTACCGGCGTGGGGTTGAGGTACCAGGGGATTGTTGTCTTCGACCAGGTTGTTTCGGTGCCTCCCTGGGTCTTCAGCGAGACGTAGGCCGAGGCCGAAAGAGTGGTCCCCAGAAATAGGAGACAGAACCCTAGAAGAAACATAGACCTCTTCATTGCCCCGCCTCTTCCAACACGCTGCGCACACGTTGCCTGAACTGCTCCAGGGTTGGTGCAGGCGCCTTGCGAGTCGGATGGGCTCGACCAGGCCTGGAAACCCGGACCGATGAATCGGAGACATATCGCGCTCCCTGACCCATTCCGACCAGGTAGGCTCGCCCATCGATGAATCGGGCTATGATCACAATCCGGTCACCGCGCCGCAGATCGGCGGTTCCGACGACGGTTTGTTCCGCGTCCGCCAGGACCCCTCCGATCTGACGTAGCAGCATTGGTTCACCGGCCTTTAGCTTACGAGCGGATCCCCGGGCCAGCCAGATTGCTTCGGTCTGGAGCGTATAATCGGTGTAGATAAAGTGATGCGGGCCGGATCGACTTGCCTTCAAATCGGTCACGGTAGCTACCGCGACGATGTCGGCTCGGGTGACCAGACCCGGCAATGTGAACGAGGGGATCACCGTTGCGAGGGCTGGTTCGATGTGGGGGCCCAAAGCGACCATTACGAAGATGCCCAACATGATTAGCTGCTGTCGAATTCGAGCCATGGGTACCCCGTTCGCAATCGCATTGGATGGAAACGCAACACGAAGGTACAGATCGCCGGGGGCCGGTGCAAGTTAAAGATCAGGAATGACCGAAGTGCATCGAGGTGCTATAAGGCCTCCATTGAAACGCCTGGGAAGGATCCGAATGCGGCTTGCCCTGAAAGATATGTTCACCGCAGGAAATCTGCTGTCGGGGATGGCGTCCGTCGTTTTATCGATGGAGTACGGGGTGCTCTATGGTGCCTTGGCACTTTTTGGCTCCCTCTTCTTCGACGTTACAGACGGTATCGTGGCTCGTTTGACCCATCGAGAGAACCAATTCGGAGCCGAGTTCGACAATGTATCGGACCATATGTCGTACGCAGTGGCTCCGGCTTTCCTGCTATACGCGGCCTACTTCCCCGTGTTCCGTTATGACTATGAATTGACTAAGTTTGCGGCTACAGCATGCTCCTTTTCGATCGCTGCGGTGCCCCTGTTTTGCGGCAGCGTACGATTCGCACGATTCAATACCTATAAATACGATGTGTCCGGTTGCTGGCTTGGATTCCCCCGACCTGCGAGTGCGTTTGCCTTCGCCGCCATCGCCAATTCCCATTTCTTTCACGGGCCCCCGGCTTTGAAGCTGATTGGTATCGGTATGGTCCTGATATTTGGCCTGTTGAATATGTCGACATTTCCGTATCTGAATCACCACCACGAAAGTGGTCGAGTGCCCCCCAAGGTGTGGTTCTATTTTGGTTCCTACGTCGTATGCACAGGTCTGGTAGTGTTTTTGAGTCTTGGCCTGAAAACACTCTCTCCGTTCTACATTGGCGATTGGATGTTCCTTTGCATGGGCTCGTATGCATTCCTGGGCTGGATCGTATTGCCGGCTGGTGTCCGAGAGCGAGCCCGGATTGCTGTTCAGGAGGCGGAGGCAGAGGTTCCAGCATGACAAATGGGGACGAACTGAGCGCCCTCCGGGGCCAGAACATGCAGTGCAAGGGATGGGGGCAGGAAGCTGCACTTCGTTGTTTGTTGAACAATCTGGATCCGGATGTAGCCGAACGCCCGGCGGACCTGGTCGTGTACGGTGGGCGTGGAAAAGCAGCCCGCGACTGGAAGGCTCTCCGAACAATCATCCAATCCCTACGAGATCTCGGGGACGACGAAACCCTGTTGGTGCAGTCGGGAAAACCAGTGGGCGTAATGAAGACCCACGAGAATGCCCCCCGCGTGCTCATCTCCAACTCAATGTTGGTTCCGGCCTGGGCCACGGACGAGGTGTTCAACAGCCTCGAGGCGCAGGGCCTCATCATGTATGGCCAGATGACGGCTGGTTCCTGGATCTATATCGGTACGCAGGGGATCCTACAGGGAACCTACGAAACCTTCGGTGCAGCCGCTGAAAAGCACTATGGACCGGGCTCTGATCTGAGTGGCAAGGTGGTACTCACCGCAGGACTGGGTGGAATGGGCGGAGCCCAGCCCCTGGCTGTGACCATGCAGGGGGGTGTCTGCCTGGCCGTGGAAGTGGATCCGGCCCGTGCCCAACGGCGCCTTGATACACGGTACGTCGATCGGTTGACCTCGGATATGGATGAAGCACTGGCCTGGGTAGAGGACGCGCGAAACAGTTGTACTGCTCTTA
>CAUZEG010000003.1:0-74659 GCA_963578775.1 Myxococcales bacterium | reverse complement strand
TACGACGGGCATCGCCATAGCGCTCACGAACGTCTTCAAGTTCTTCAACAACCACGTTCATCATGAGGTCGTCCGAACCCAGAATACCCTTCAGGCGTTCCATCTCGGCTTCGACCTCACGGAGTTCTTCAAGAATCTTCTCGCGCTCCATTCCAGTAAGACGATGGAGGCGCAGATCCAAAATGGCCTGGGCCTGTATTTCACTAAACCCGAATTGGCCGACCAGTCGAATCTTGGCTTCGGGTGCATCCGCACTTCCGCGAATGGTCACAATCACCTCGTCAATATTGTCGAGGGCAATGTTATAGCCTTTCAGGATATGATGCCGATCTTCGGCTTTTTTCAGTTCGTATCGGCAGCGCCGGGTCACCACATCACGACGATGCTCGATGAAGTGATTGAGAATATCCTTCAGGCCGAGACAGCGGGGCTGTCCATTCACAATCGCCAACATATTCAACGCAAAACTGCCCTGAAGACTGGTATGCGCAAATAGCTGGTTCTGGACCACTTCCGGGGTTGCATCTCGTTTTAAGAGAATTACCATCCGCATCCCGTGCCGATCGGACTCATCTCGAATATCGCTGATCCCCTCCAACCGCTTTTCTTGCACCAACGCAGCAATCCGCTCAATCAAACGTGCCTTGTTGGTCTGATACGGGAGTTCCGTAACAACCAGCAGATGTCGACCTTGATCGGTCTCTTCCACATCGATTTTGGCCCGCATCCGAACCGAGCCCCTGCCCGTGGTATAGGCGTCGACAAGCCCCGTCTTACCAAATAGAAATCCGCTGGTCGGGAAATCGGGACCCTTGATATGCTCCATCAAGCCCTCTACCCCGAGATTCGAATCGCGGATCAAAGCGATGGTTCCGTCAATTACTTCGGTCAGATTATGGGGCGGAATATTTGTGGCCATTCCGACCGCAATCCCGGCCGATCCATTGACCAGCAGTTGGGGAAAGCGAGCCGGCAAAACCGTAGGCTCCTTCATCGAGCCGTCATAGTTCGGAGCAAAGTCCACCGTGTTTTTCTCAAGATCAGCCAACAACTCATGGGCCAATCGCGTCATACGGACTTCGGTATAACGCATGGCCGCTGCCGAATCTCCGTCGACGGAGCCAAAGTTACCCTGCCCATCGACGAGCGGATAGCGCATGGCAAAGTCCTGCGCCATGCGTACCAGAGTGTCGTAGGCCGCTTGATCACCGTGCGGGTGATATTTACCGATGACATCACCGACAATACGCGCCGACTTCTTGTAGGGACCATTCCAGTTGTTCTTCTGTTCGTGCATCGCGAAGAGAACACGGCGATGAACGGGCTTGAGCCCATCACGCACGTCAGGAATGGCACGGCCGATAATAACGCTCATTGCGTAGTCCACATAGGACGTACGCATTTCGTCTTCGATATTTACCGGAGTGATAGTACCCAGATTTGGAGACTCGGGGTTGTCGCTCATCATACCCTCAAAACGGAGTCGAAACGGTGTTCACAAAACGATCGGGGCACACTCGGAACCAAAAACAGACAGCACCGTTTTTTCTGCCGTTTTTCCCGAGGTCTACCGACACTCGGAAACTTATAATTGGGGGGGTAGAGCGTCAACAGAATTCGCCCGTTTTTTCGGGCTATTGCACGCTTTTTTTACCTCTTGGAAAGCCCCGTTTGGAAGGCCGGGAAATCATGTATGTTTTTTTGGCTTTCACTTCGAAAAAAATCCGGTTACATTCCGGACCTCTTTTTCGATTCCGGTCGTCGAATCATACCTGACTCTACGACCCGTTCACCGGCCTGTCCCCAACGGCAAGGCCATAGACGAGGACAATATGAGCACCCCACTGGTCACCGTTATGATGGGCAGCCCTCGGGATTTCCCAATCATGAAAGCTGGAACCGAGCTTTTGGAACGACTGGGCGTTCCATTTGAAGTCTTTGTGTCATCCGCCCATAAAACCCCCGATCGGACCCATGGCTATATCGTGGAGCTGGCCAACCGGGGCGTTGAGGTTGTCATCGGCGGAGCGGGTGCCGCTGCACATCTGGCGGGGGTGGTGGCGGCCTCCTTTCCAGGGCCGGTCATCGCCGTCCCGATCGCGGCCACGGAATTACATGGAGCCGATGCCCTGCTGGCGATGGTTCAGATGCCGTCGGGAGTCCCCGTGGCTACTGTCGCGATCGATCAGCCCGGAGCAAAAAATGCTGCCATTCTGGCAGCGCAGATGCTGGCCAAAAAACATCCCGCCATTGCATCGGCCCTATCGGAGCTGCAGGCCAAGGAACACCGACCTGTCGATTCATCCGGCCCAGCGTCGTCGAAGGGACCAAAGGTCGCTGTGGTCTGCGCAAGTGAGACCGATAGACCGTTTATGGAACGAACCACGGCGATACTTGAGCAACTCGACATCTCCTTTGAGTTCACAATCAAAAGCCCAGTACGTGACCCGGAGGGGACCCGCAATTACGCTCGAGGGCTGGTGGAGCGAGGTGTAGAGGTTATCATCGGCGGAGCCGGAGCATCCGGATACCTCTGTGGCGCGCTAGCGGCCTATGTTCACCTTCCGGTGATCTCCGTACCACTTCCCACCACGCAGCTGGCTGGCCTGGATTCTCTCCTGGCGTCCGTACAGATGCCATCGGGTACCCCAGTCGCTACAGTAGCTATCGGGCCGATGGGAGCCAAAAACTCGGCTCTTCTGGCGGCGCAGGTTCTGGCAATCACCGACACAGATCTCGGCTCACGCTTAGCGGAACACCGACGTATGATCGGGCAAACCCTCATCAAAGAGGCCGACGCCCTCATGGAAACCCTTCCCCCAGAACAACGAGGCAAGCCGTAGGCTGGCACCGGCATAAGGAATCGTCCCCATGACTCCTCTGTACGACACCCTCGCCCCTCTGAAGGGCTGCTCATTTGGAACTCTGAGCACAATCACACCCGACCAGCTTGACGCACTTCTGGGCTTGGCTTCCGAGGTCAAGTCAAACCCAGACACCTATCGTACTTGCCTGAAAGACAAGAGCTTTGCGCTGGTATTTGAAAAGCATAGTACGCGTACACGGGTGTCCTTTGAAGTGGGTGTTCAAGAGCTGGGAGGAAGCCCTGTCTTCCTATCCCGCAACGAGATTCAATTGGGGCGAGGCGAACCCATCGAAGATACTGCCAAGGTATT
The DNA here is from genome assembly GCA_963578775.1 of Myxococcales bacterium. GTDB lineage: Bacteria > Myxococcota_A > UBA9042 > UBA3505 > UBA3505 > UBA3505. Next base: position 71,483 of record CAUZEG010000003.1, on the reverse strand, counting down.
GTCCCGCTACGTCCAGGGGATCATTCTTCGTACCTGGGGACAAGAGCGATTCGATGCCATGTCCCAGGCCGCAACCATTCCGGTCATCAACGCGTTGACCGATCAATACCATCCTTGCCAGGTACTGGCGGACCTGCAGACGATTCGCGAGCACCGCGGTGCTCTCGCCGGTAAAACACTGACCTGGATTGGAGATGGCAACAATATGGCCCACTCGTTGATGTTGGGCTGCGCGTTGAGTGGCATGCACTTCCGAGCCGCTTCACCGGATGGCTATTCCTGTGATCCGAATGTGGTAGCGACGGCGAACAATATCGCGGAGAGCACTGCCGCCACCCTCACACTTACGACCGACCCACAGGGCGCTGTCGACGGCTGCGACGTTGTTGTCACGGATGTCTTTGCCAGTATGGGACAGGAAGATGAACAGGCCAAACGCCTGGCGGCATTTGAAGGCTATCAGGTTAACGAGGCTCTTATGGGCCTTGCCCAACCGGATGCCCTTTTCCTCCATTGTCTACCTGCCCATCGCGGCGAGGAGGTCACCGCCGACGTCATCGATGGTCGCTGGTCCGCGGTATGGGACGAAGCGGAAAACCGACTTCATGCCCAGAAAGCACTAATGCTGGCGCTCATGGGTGTTCTATAATCCCTGTTCTACGATTGCAGCCGGAAGGTTGTTTCACTTGACGAAGCCGGGGCAGACCTGAAATTCGAGATAATCATGACCGATCCTACACCATATGCCTCGCGAATCGACGCCGCGATTACCGCCCTGCGGAAAGGGCGGATGGTCTTGCTCATGCAGGCGGGCCAGGACGTGGAAGAAGGGGCTCTTGTCGTCCTGGGATCACGAACGACGCCGGACCACATCAACTTCATGAGCTTGCACGGTCGCGGTCTTATCTGTGTGGCTATCTCCCGATTACGAGCCGAACGCCTGGGACTCCAGCCACAATCGCCCAATTCACGACATCCGCGTGCGGAAGATGTGTTGACCTCGGTCGAGGCCCGAACCGGGGTCACCACCGGTATCAGCGCCGCCGATCGGTCCCGAACCGTTCGTGTCCTGGCCGATGAACGCAGTGGTCCCGATGCACTGGTCGGCCCCGGCCATGTCTTTCCCGTCACGGTAGAAACTCGCGGCGTTTTCGGAGCACAGAAGATCCCAGAGGGAGCGACCGACCTGGCACGTTTGGCCGGCTTTCCACCGGTGGGGACCTATTGCAAGATACTTGGAAAGGACGGCGAAATCCTTGGGGCGGAGGGCTTACGAAAGCTTGGAAAGGAATACGGCCTTCCGGTGGTGAACATAGAGGACATCATCCGGGTTCGGATCCGCCAGGAGGTCCTCGTGCAGTGCGAGGAAACCAGAACGCAGGATACCCGCTTTGGCCAATTCACCGTCCATACCTACCGCAGCGAGTTCGACCACGTACGTCATCTGGCGCTGGTGCACGGGTCCATTAGCGGGGCTCCCCCGCTCGTCCGGGTTCACTCCCAATGCCTTACTGGTGACGTATTCGGTTCCCTTCGTTGCGACTGTGGTTCACAGTTGGAAATGGCCATGCAGAATATCTCTGAGGCCGGGGCGGGTATTATCGTCTATCTGCTGCAAGAGGGGCGCGGCATCGGCCTGACCAACAAAGTGCGCGCCTACGCACTCCAGGACACCGGACAGGATACCGTTGAGGCCAATCTATCCCTCGGATTTCAGGCCGACCTGCGGGACTTCAGCGTCGCGGCCCATGTTCTCGAAGATCTGGGGGTACATGCCTGCCGATTGATGACGAACAACCCCCGCAAGATCGCACAACTGGAACAAGCCGGGATCGAAATCACCGAACGAATCGGTCTGGAGACGTCCCCAGATGATCGCACCCGCAACTATCTGAAAGCGAAGAAAGACAAGCTCGGTCATCTACTCAAGCAAGTCTGAACCTGGAGCAATATATCGCCCCTGCGAAACGGCTTCGCTATAGATCCTTGATGGCAGCCGTGAGCTCTTGCATGGCTTTCTTGGCATCGCCAAAGAACATCAAGGTGTTGTTGGCCGCGAAAAGCGGATTGGGGATCTTGGCATAGCCGGGTGAAAGGCTTCGCTTGATCACAACCACAGTCGTCGCCTGGTCCACATTGATAATGGGCATGCCGGAGATGGGGCCCGATGGCTCACGCGCCATGGGGTTCACCACATCATTGGCACCAATCACGATGGCCACATCCGTCTGCTGAATGGCCGAATTCGACTGGTCCAGATCCAGGAGTTTGTCGTAGTCGATATCGGCTTCGGCAAGAAGTACGTTCATATGACCGGGCATGCGTCCTGCCACCGGATGAATCCCGAAGCTCACATCCACCCCACGAGACTCCAGAAGATTGCTCAGATCGCGTACGGCGTGCTGGGCCTGGGCCACGGCCATGCCGTAACCAGGTACGATCATGACGCTACGGCAGGACTCCATCACCATGGCAAGCTCGTCCCCAGACGTGGCTTTGATCTTCCCCGCGTAGATTTCGTCTGCATCCGGCCCGCCTCCCGTGGGCGCAAACTCGCCGAAGAGCACATCGAAGATCTTGCGGTCCATCGCCTTACACATGATGGCTGTAAGGATCAGACCGGACGCTCCGACCAACGAACCGGCAATGATCAACACAGTATTTCCCACCACGAAACCGGTCGCTGTGGCCGCCAGACCGGACATGGAGTTCAACAGCGCGATGACCACGGGCATATCGCCTCCCCCGATGGGAACCGTGAGCATAATACCGAAGAATAAAGAAATACCTGCAACGGCCCAGAAGGCCCCGGAGGTCTCCGGTACCGCACAGAACCAGGCTCCCAGTCCCAAGACTGCCAGGCCCACCACCATATTGTAGATATGGTGCTTGGGCAGGCGGAGGTCACGTAGGGAACCGTTGAGTTTTCCGAACGCCACGAGACTACCCGTGAAGGTCACTCCACCAATAAGCACCGACGCCACGGTGGCCGTCGTGAATTCAATCACGAGATCTGGATTGCCGGAATGCTTATAGAATTCAGCCGCCGCGACCAGGGCCGACGCGCCGCCGCCGAGACCGTTGAACATCGCCACGAGCTCCGGCATTTTGGTCATCTGTACGCGAGTGGCCAGAAGCACACCGATGACGGTGCCGATGGCGATGCCCCCTGCAATAACTTTGTAATCGAGAACTTCCTGGTAGGCGAGAGTAGCCGCGATGGCTACGAGCATTCCCAAAGCCCCGAGTTGATTCCCACGTACCGCAGTCTTCGGGCGCGTAAGCCCCTTCAATCCCATGATGAAGAGGATGGATGCGACCAGGTACGCTATCTGGATGATGTCGACGCGTGTCATCCGTTCAGTCCTTCTTCTTGAACATGTCGAGCATTCGATGGGTCACGAGGAAACCACCAACGACATTGATAGTCGCGAAGATCACCGCACCCAACCCAATCCAGGTGGCCGTATTCGGGTCCGCCGCACCACTCACCAGTATCGCGCCCACAAGAGCAATTCCTGAGATGGCGTTGGACCCGGACATCAGGGGAGTGTGCAGGGTCGGCGGCACTTTTGTAATGACCTCGAAGCCGACAAAGACTGCCAGCATGAAGATGGTCAGGAATGTAATCATTCTGCACCCTCCTCGTTTTTTGGTGCACGCTCCGGCAACCCTACAATCGAGCGAAGGCGTGCGTTATGGACTTCACCGGCATAGGCGGCCAGGGTTCCGTCTATCACCTCATCGTCGAGGTCAAGAGCCAACTCCTGGTCGCCATACGCGAGTTTCAAAAGGGTCACCACGTTCTTGCCAAACATACGGCTGGCGTCGAATGGGACGGTGGACGGCAGATCCAGAGGGCCCGATATCGTCACACCATGTTTTACGACCGTTTTTGCCGGCTCCGTAAGACGACAGTTGCCACCTCGCTCTGCCGCGAGATCGATAATAACCGAACCGGCCTTCATCACCTGGACCATCTCTTCTGTAATCAACTCAGGTGAGGGGCGGCCCGGAATCGCCGCCGTGGTAATCACCACATCCGAACGCGAGACCACTTCTTTTAGCAGGGCGCGTTGCCTCTGCAGAAACTCCTCGCCCTGTGCTTTGGCATACCCACCCGCGTCTTCGGAACCTTCGGTCTCAAGATCCAGTTCCACGAACTTGGCACCAACGCTCTGTACCTGGTCTTTAACCACCGGACGAATGTCGTAGCCTTCAACCACCGCACCCAGCCGCTTCGCGGTGGCCATGGCCTGCAATCCCGCCACCCCGGCGCCCAGAACAAAAACCCGGGCCGGTGGAATCGTACCCGCAGCGGTCATCATCATCGGAAAAATCCTTGGCAACTGCGTACTTGCCATCAAGACGGATTTATAGCCGGCAAGGGTAGCCATCGACGAGAGCACATCCATGCTCTGCGCACGACTGATCCGAGGTACAAGCTCTAGAGCAAAGAGGGTACCACCGGTGTCTGCCGCGCTCTGCATAGCCGCTGTATCGTCGAGCGGAGCACAGGTCGCAACAAGCACTTTGCCCCTCTTCAGAACATCGAGATCGGCGTCCTTATTGGAAGGGTTGGCTCCCAATGCTCGTACGCTGCATACGATATCGGCTGCTTCCAACACCGAGTCGCGGCTGGCTCCGATTCGAGCACCCGCATCAATATAGTCCTGATCGCTAATGACCGCGCCCTGGCCTGCGGAAGCTTCAACTATTACCTCGAAACCGGCTTTCTTGAGCTCGGAAACCGATGCGGGAGTCAACGCCACGCGTAACTCGTCGGGATGCGACTCACGTGTTACTCCAACAGTTAAAGGCACGAAGATTCCTCCGCCAGATGTGTCAGCCCGAACGGGTCGGGACTCCGAGATTGGGCCAACATACCGCAGTTCCCCAGGATTACCAAGTCGCACAAAAAAGCGTTTATAATCAGAACCGGTCTAGGTAGCCCGGCTCAAGGCACGTTGCGCAAGAATACAGACCAGCTCGGAAAAGCTCAGTCCAGCCGCGCGCGCTCCCTTCGGAAACAGAGAGGCTGGTGTCAAACCTGGTATCGTATTGGTCTCGAGTAGAACCGGACCATCGGGGCCCCAGATCATGTCCGTCCGGCTGAAGTCACGGCAACCAAGAGCACGATGGGCTCGAAGGCCCAGCTCGGTCAATCGTGCCAACTGTTCCCGGGGAACCGGCGCGGGACAGATCTCATCCACTCGTTCGGGATCATATTTGATCTCAAGGGTGAAAAACTCCTCATCACCCTTCGGTTTGATGAGGATTGGTGGCAAGGGCTTGGGCCCCTCCTCGTCCTCAAGAATAGCGACTGTGAACTCTTCGCCTTCAACCTGCTCCTCAAATAATAGCGGCTGACCCGAACGCCGCGCCGCGCTCAGAGTCTTCAGGGCGTCCTCAACGGTCCGCTCCAGGCGGATTCCGTACGACGATCCATTCCGGAGTGGCTTGGAAAATACCGGGAAACAGAGTTCCTCACCGAGAACCGCCGCAAGGTCCCGGATCGAACGCGGGTCATCGGCCTGAATCACAATGCCCTTGGCGATAGGCATACCCGCCTCCTGATATACCAGGCGGCTCAAAGCCTTATCCATGGCCACACAACTGGCCGCAGAGTCCGAACCCGTATAGGGAATGTCTGTCAGTTCAAGACCCGCTTGTATGACTCCCCCTTCGCCCGTCGGTCCGTGTAATGCCACGAAGACGGCATCAAAATCACGACGAAGATTGTCGAGGGCTCGGCCCAATGTGCGAACCTGATCCCCCGGATAGTTCCACAGACCATTCCGACCAATAACGATCCCGGTGACCTTCAGGCCACCCTTCTCGAGACCTTCCACGACCGCATTGCCCGACATAAGACTGATTTCATGTTCGTCGTCCAGTCCACCCATCAGTACAGCGACGCGTGGGATCGCAGTGCCAGCGGATCGCTTATCAATATTCATCGGATCAAACCTCCAACGGCGTACATATCCGGCGCGCTGCCTGGTTTCGCATGACTTCCCCAACAAATCAAGCGCAAGAAGTCACCCAGCCAGACGACGTGCATTTGAAACAATTCCGCGTTAGATTGTCGAGCGTTTCGATCCTGATCCGCAAACTGGAGTGTCCGATGGGGCCCAGATATCTGGCGATAGCTGGAAATATTGGAGCTGGAAAATCCACACTTGTCGGCTTTCTTGCGAAGCGGTTCGGGGTTCGTCCCCTGTATGAGCCGGTGGGAGACAACCCCTACCTGGAAGATTTCTACCTGGATATGAAGACCTGGGCCTTCCAATCACAGATCTTCTACCTGTCCCGAAAATACGCTCTGCATGCCGAAGCCGAACGAACGAGCGACCGGATCGTTTTGGACAGGAGCATCTACGAAGACGCCGATATCTTCGCCGAAGCCCTACGGGCTCGACGGGTTCTGACCGGGCGCGATTACGCGACCTATCGAGAGCTCTACGAAGTCATCAAAGCCAATGTCCGTGCACCGGACCTTATGGTCTATCTGCGCTGTTCCGTCCGCGGTCTACGTCGACGTATTAAAGTACGCGGCCGAGCCATGGAGCAAGCCCTTCCCACCGGCTATCTCCAACGTCTGAACAAGCGCTATGACCGTTGGTTCGACGACTACGATCTGGGCCCCAAGGCGGTGATCGAAACCGACAAGTTGGATTATCTGCACGACCTGATTGATCGCGTCGACCTGATCGAACAGATCGAAAGCCTATTGGACATCAAGGCCTGAAACGTCAGCGTTTCTTCGACGCTTTCTTGGACTTAACGATGGTCATGGATTTGATGTAGTCCAACATAGGGAAGTCCTTCTTCAAATAGACATTCCCCTCCATCTGCATTCGGTCCTGGGATGGACCACGTCCACTAGGAGCCCCCTCGCCATAGCCCGTGTACAGAGAGTTGACGAGCTCCATTCCCTTGATGACTTTACCAATGGGAGCAAAGCCCATCGAATCCAGGCGAATATTGTCCGCATAATTGATGAACATCTGGGTCGTCCGCGTATGTTCACCGGCGGTGGCAAAGGTCAAAAAGCCGGTCATATTGGACTGCACCACCCGATCATCTCGTATTTTTGCCGATCGCCACGCTTTGGAGACCGCCGGGTCCCCATGAATTCCAAACTGCACCATGAATCCACTGATAGCCCGAAAGAAGGCAACATCCGTGAAGTATCCGCTAACGACAAGGTTGTAGAAACGATCCGCCCCGAGAGGTGCCCAGGCGCGGTTGATTTCCAGAACAAAGGTCCCCGAGGTGGTGTTCACATTCACCTGGTAGACATCAGGGGCTGTGGCGTTGAAGGTCGAAGGCTGCTGCAGATTGGCCTTCTTCGCCTGGGCTGTTGCCAACGACGGCAAAGCCAAAACACATACGGACAGAACGAATAGGAAAGAGGCATATTTCAAAAGATTACGTTTCATTCGGTCTCCTCATAGAAAGAATCGGAAACAGGGACGAGAATGGCGCATGATGAAAGAGATTAGCCCTTGATGCAAGGCTATTTAACGATACGACATGCATCGCAAGAATGCTCTCCATCATAAGTGTTCCAACACTTGGTTTTTCCACATTATTCGCTGCTCGTCTCGTCGGGGTTGGATGGGTTGGAGATCTGGTCTTGGGAAGATATGACCTCATCAATGCTCGACGCTTCGGATTGATTCCGCTTGGCGGCCGACAATCTCGCCTTAATCTCTTCAAAAGAGTCTTGTTTGCGCTCTGATACCGCCGCCTCGGATGCCCTCGCGTCGTTTCCGCTCTCCGCAGGTCGCAGACTTTTGTTCAAATACCCGGCGATAAAAGCCGCGGCCACCCCTACAAAGAAGAAGATGGCGCCCGTGGAGATACTCGGTTTCATCGACCGTGCAAAGTCCTGGAATAGTGCCGTCTCTTGCGGCCCCATCGCCGCTTCAAAACCCGGGAAATACCATCCCCCCCATGTATTGGGACCGAACTTCAAAAAGATCACGCCCAGCAATACCATGATCCAGGCGTCCGTTTGCGCCAACCGTAGAAGAATCCGGCCCTCTCGTTCCTTTGATTGTAGAACAAAAAAACCGGCAAAACCCCAGATAAGGACCGCAATAAGCCCCACAAAAAACACCAGACTGCCCAGAACATCCCAACGTTTCAGAAGTCGAACCCAGTCGTTGAGTACCTTCGATTGCTGGTCCATGGTGTCCAGGTTTGAGGCCCGAATCGATTCCTGGTTGAAAACCAATTTTCCGACCATTTCCAACTCGTCAGCCACCTGAACATAGGAGATTGACGCTCCTCCGGCATTCGCATGGCGCAGGCCGAGATGGACCATTCCAGCCGTGTACCAGCGCTCCGAAAACAAGCCAGCAGCTACGCATAGAGCCGCCATCACAAACAGAAAACCACAAAGGGATCTTTGATTCATTTGTACTCCCTGTTGAACGGCTGCTCGCAAGTATCAATGGCCCATGACTAGACTGTCAAACCTCTTCAATGCTAGAGCTTGAACTGGAGTATAGAAGGACGATTCATGGCCCATGAAGCCGATTTGAATCCCAATGTGTCCGGGTTGACGCCATCAGCTACGGTCGCCATCAACGAACGTAGCGATGCCCTTCGACGAGAGGGGATGGACATCTTCAAGCTCGGTCTCGGGCAATCCCCCTTTCCTGTGCCGGCCAGCGTTGTACAACGACTAAAGGACTGTGCCCACGAGAAGAACTATCTGCCCGTGGCCGGACTGTATGAACTCCGCCAAGCGGTAGCCAACTACCATCAACGGAAATCCGGCATCTCCTATGACGCCGACCAGGTGATCGTTGGCCCCGGCTCCAAGGAGTTGATGTTCCTATTGCAATTGGTCTACGCGGGGGAGCTGCTCCTGGCCGCCCCGATGTGGGTGTCCTACGAGCCCCAGGCCCGTATCCTGGGACGTCCTGCGACTTATATTGAGACTCGGGCTGACCAACGCTGGAGACTGCAACCCGAGCGTCTCGATCAGCATTGCCGGCCGGACCCGTCTCGACCACGGTTACTCTTTCTCAACTACCCCAACAATCCCACCGGTACGAGCTATACGCCCGATGAGTTGGCGGCTCTGGCTGCGGTCGCTCGGCGTTATAATGTGGTCATCATATCCGACGAGATCTACGGAGAACTCGATCATACAGGCGACTATCGGACCATCGCTTCCGTCTACCCGGAAGGGACGATCTGCAGTTCGGGTTTGAGCAAATGGTGTGGTGCGGGTGGATGGCGCCTGGGCACCTTTGTTCTCCCCGAAAACCTCAAGGCCATCAAAGAAGCTATGGCCGCAGTGGCCAGCGAGACTTTCACGTCCACAAGCGCCCCGATCCAATACGCAGCTGTGCGCGCCTTCGAGGGCGGTGAAGACATCGACCACTATCTGACAACAAGTAGGCGTGTCCTCCAGGCCCTCGGGAATTGGATTCACAACCGCCTCGCTCAAGCACAGATTTCCTCCGTCGCACCGGAAGGTGGATTCTATCTGTTCGCAGACTTTTCCGCCCATGCCCACGCCTTTGAGGCGAAGGGCATCGGATCCGGGGCCGTTATGTGTGAACGTCTACTGCAGGAAACAGGAGTCGCCATTCTGCCCGGCTCCTGTTTCGGACAAGCGGAGACCGACCTGACGGCTCGTCTATCCTACGTCAACTTCGATGGAGCCGCCGCCCTCGCGTCGGCGGCAGACGTTCCGGAGCATACCGAGCTCGATGAGCGCTGGCTAAGCCGTTTCTGCAACCGAACCCTCCGGGCAACGGAGCGTATCTGTTCATGGGTTGAAGCGACCTGAATATCGCCGCACGCACCAATGAAAAGACGGACGTTGTCGTCCTACCGGTACAAAAACGTCGCATGGTTCACCTAGCTGGACGGTAGGGCGCGACGCATCTGCTCGGCCTGCCCAATAAAGCGTTTTTTGGCGCCTCGATCCATCCACCCCAGCTTGGCCACAAGGCTATACAGATTCGAGATCTCCCGCTCGCAACCGAGCTCCTTACGGAGAGTTCGCTCCGACACCCGAAGCTCGTCCAGAGTCGCGCGCAACCGCTCCAATTCCTGTTCCATCGACTCCAGTTTCTGAACCGCCGAATCACGTTCCGACACCGCTCGCTCTCGGGCCACGGCCATTACGCGCAACTCATCGTGAAGATACTCGATGCGATCGAGGATATCGCCGTTTGTTCGCGGGTCGGCATTATCGGCCGGCTTGGAGGCCACTTTTTTCTTTTCAATCGTTTCGGAACACTTCTCGATGGGGTCCGAATCAAAATCCGAATCTTGCAGAAGGATTTCCGAAGTATTTTCCAGAACCATTTCGGCAAGTTCTTCATTGAATTCGGAAGAGTTCGGTATCACGATGGGCATGGTTTCACCCATTGCTGTACGCACCCAGACCCGCCCATTCATCTCTCGTCGTTCGAGTTGACCGCGCTGGATCATATTGTAGATGGTGCGCTCGGTCACAGATAGACGATGCGCCATTTCGCCAGGTCGACACCAGGTGGATTCAATCATTGGAGTCCTCTTCTTTCTGCATCTTCTGAACCTTCTGAACCTTCGGAACCTTCGGAAACAACGCCCGTTGATGCTTCTTATCGGTACATTGATGGTCGTTCTGAAACCGGGGGCGGTCAAAAAATGACCGGTTTTTTTTCGGAATGGTATGAAAGGAGGGAGATAGACAGCGGAAACAGGACGCCTGGTTTTTTCGATGCTAAGGTCCCCTGATGCGAACGACTTTCCAGCGGGGATGGCTCTTTCTTCTGGCACTGATGGTGGCGAGCCCCCTCGGTTCTGTAGGTCTTGCACAGCAATCTCTAAAGCCGGTTGCCCACGAGGTACAGGCGGATCTTCCCTCCTCCGAGAAGGGTCGGTTGAACGATATTCTCAACGCCTACCGGAGATGGTTGTCCCAACGGGGCGCACCCCAGCTTATGCGGCTGACCCGGCGTCCCCCGCAAATCGTGCTGTATCGAGACCAGGCCCAATACGCACAGGCCACCCACAGTTTGGCCAGCGAGTTGGCCGCAAACGGCGGCTTCTACGATGGCGCGAAGAATTCCATCTTCAGCTTCTCGGCAGGAAATAGCCTCCAGTTGATCTTTCACGAATACGCCCACGCGATGATGGGTGCTCGCTTCAGCGATCCGCTCTTCAAACGATACCGACGGCCGGGCTGGCCCATCTGGCTGGAAGAGGGGCTAGCAGAGTATTTCGCCGCCGTGGAGGTGCGCGAAGGAGCGCATGGTATTCATCTTGTGCGGCAACCGAGCCTCAAATTCGGCTCTCTTCTCTCCCACCAGGGCCAGGTGCAGATCCCAATCCCCCTGTCCCGACTTCTAAGCGCGGATACATCGGCCTACCGGGGCAGCGACAACTATTATGCTACGGCCCATGCGCTCGTTGCTGTGCTTATGCAGGATCCGAATCTGATGTATACGGTGATGTCTGATTTGCAACGTCTGAAATCACCCCGAAATATTATCCGCACATTGGTCTCCACCGTGGGTGGCCTGGACCGCCTGGAGCAACGCCTACGAGCGCATGTGACCGAACAACTGGCGATATTCTGGCACGCAGCCCAGACCTATGGCGGGCATGAGGATTCGGTCTGGAACTGGGTGCGGACCCAGCCCGATGGATTCCGACTCAGCGAGGGTATTGAGCTCCGCGCGAAAACCAACGAACCCAATCTTGTGGTGCGCCATATTCCACCGATCTCCAATCTGATTCTGACTACGGTCTGCGATGTGGAAAAGGGAAACCTCGTTCTAAAGTTGGCGCGCAAAAGCCAGGAGGTGCAGACCCGCGCCTTATCCCTGCGTCTGGATGACCAATTTCTCCATGTTCATGTGCCTGACGTCGCCCCGGCGGGTAAGGACATCAAGGTGCCACTTCCCACCTCATCCAGGCCGGCTGCGCTGGCCCTGGAGATCGTAATAAACCAAGGCGGTGGCTCGATTCGCGTGGACGGACACCATCTACTGGGTTTCTCCCCCTCCCTCGGTCCGGTGGCGGTTTTTGCCCTGGGAACCGACCGGGGAATCGTGCGTACGAAACCCATTGTCATCACGCCGGATTCGGGTATGCTCCCAGGCGGACCGGCCCCCCTGGTGCCGTAATCGGATCGGCTCTCGACCATGACCCAACAAATCCACGACATCGTTGCCGACATCCAGGCCGACAAAAAGGCCATGATGTACATATTTACGGCCGTTGGTACGGGTCGAAAACCCCTCGGCACCGATGCCTATCTCGTCGATATCTGGCTTGAACAGCTGGTTGGGGCCTTACTTCCCGACCCCGAAGATCGGACCATGAATCTGATCTCGTTCAACGGCAATAGCCGTGATTTTCGCACCGATCCGGTGCTGGAAGAATTGCGCTCGAGTTCCTTCTTTGGCGGAGGACGGGTTGTGGTGGTCCGGCAGTTCTCGAGCGCGAAGAAAAAGTCGACCGGTAAAAAGAAAGAGCAGGCACAGGAGTCGATCTTCGATCCCGCCCTTTTTGCCGATGGGAACGTTCTCATCGTAGCCACGGAAAGCAGCCTATCCGCCGCCGAACAAAAAAAATTCAGTCGCCGAGACGACACCGTAATTATAGACACGACCAGTCCGCCGGCCCGTGAGATGGGAGCCGTCCTGGCCGGAATGGCTAGACGCAGAGAATGTCGTGTAGAGCCCGACGCCGGACATCTACTTCTGGAGCTGATCGGTCCCATCCTGCCGATTCTATGGATGGAGATATGTAAGCTGTCGGACTATATCGGCGACCGCGATGTCATCACGGCTGACGATGTGGCGAACGTATGCTCCGAGACACGGCAACACGACGTTTTCGCGGTCATCGACGCCATCGCGGCCCAGGATGCCCGCAAGACATTCTACGAACTAGACCGGCTCTTCAACCAACAGGTGCAGCCCCTTCAATTGGTGTCCCTGTTGGCCATGCAATTCCGCCGCCTTCTTCAAATTCGTGGAGGGATCGATCAGGGAATGTCGATGGCCGACGCCGGCGAGGCCGCCGGATTGCCGGCCTGGCTGGCCCGTAAGATGTCCAACGCGGTCCGGCAGTTCTCCACGGCCCGCAGCGCCCATTGCCTGGGTATCCTGCGTTTGACCGACAAAGAGCTTAAGACCCTGCGTACCCCACCACGCCTGGTCTTTGAGAATCAGGTCCTACGACTCCTCGGTCGTTGACAGCCGCGGAAGGAATCCATATGTAGGGAGCCCTCGCCCATTGGGCTGTCTTCTCCGGTCGTCTAATGGCAGGACGCGGGCTTTTGGTGCCCGTTATCGAGGTTCGAATCCTCGCCGGAGAACCCTATGGATCAAAATTTCTTCGCCAGTTGTGTGCAAGGGGCCGAAAACATCCTCGTCGGCGAGTGTTCCGACGTCGGGTTATCCGGCATCGAGAAGCGCTCCGGAGGGGTCGTCTTTCAAGGCCCATTCCGAGATGGAATGAGGGCCGCCTTATGGCTACGCACCGCCCATCGGGTATTCCTCTCTCTGAAGACCTTTCCATGCACCGGCCCTGACGAGCTGTATGACGGTGTCCATGCTCTGGATTGGGAAGATCTTATCCGTCCCGAGCAGACCCTGGCGGTCGACGCGGTGGGAATGACCCCCCAGTTGAAGAATACGGTATTCACCGGCCAGCGTACCAAGGATGCGATCGTAGACCGGATCCGCGAAAAAGAGGGGCGACGCCCCGATGTAGCCCCCAAGAAACCCGATGTCGCAGTGTTCGTACACCTCACCGGCGGACGGGCTCGGATCAGTCTGGACGTATCCGGCCAGAGCCTCCACCGCCGCGGCTATCGCAGCGTCCAGGTCGAGGCCCCACTCAAAGAGAGTCTGGCGGCCACCATTCTGCGCTGGACCGAATGGGATATGAAACGCCCCCTCATCGACCCGATGTGCGGCGGCGGAACCCTGGCTATCGAAGCCGCCCTCTGGTCCCAGAACCGACCGCCTGGCCTCCATCAACGACATGCATTCTTGAAATGGCCGAGCTGTACCGACGAGCATAAGGACCAGTGGCGAGAGCTCTGCGCCGAAGCCCTGGCCGGCATCCGACGAGAGGATCTTCCCATTATCCGAGCGGCCGATTGGAATCGGAAAACTCTGGACGCCGCCAAGAAAAACGCCAAGGCCGCTGGAGTGGCGGCCAACATTCAGTTTCTCGCGGAAGATTTCCTGAACGCACCTCCATGCATAGAGCCGAGCGTCATCGTCACCAACCCACCCTATGGCAATCGAGTCGGTGGAAATCGGAAACAAATCGAGTCGTTCTTTCGGCGTCTGGGACAAACAATCCGCAACTATAAAGGTTCTGATGTATTCGTCCTGTCTGGAAACCCAGACCTCCACAACCTGTCGGGAATGCGCTACGACACCAAAACCGAGCTTATGAATGGGTCCATCCCCTGCGAGCTCTTCTACTACCGGCCGCTATAAGGGCTTGACCGGACATCACTGCGTTGACATGGACCCGACCATCCCTTAGAAACGCCTCGAATCATAGGGAGCATCACGATGACAAAGTCTGTGCGTACGGCGGCCGTAATCGGGGCCGGTGTCATGGGAACCGGTATCGCGGCACATCTCGCCAACGCCGGTGTTCGGGTCCATCTGCTCGATATCGTCCCCAAAGATAAAAGCGGAAATCTTCCGGCGGATCCGTCGGCACGAAATGCCCTGGCTCTGGGGGCCATCGCGAAAGCTCTGAAACATAAGCCAAAGCCATTTATGCACCCCGATCGGGCGGCCCTGATCCAGGCCGGAAATCTCGAAGACCATCTGGAACGGCTGTCGGAGGCGGACTGGGTCATTGAGGCCATTATCGAAAACCTCGACATCAAGAGGAATCTATATGCCCGCATCACGCCCCATCTGGCTCCTCATGCGGCGCTCACAAGCAATACCAGCGGCATTCCTCTGGATGAACTTACGCAGGATATGTCGGCGGACCAGAAGTCTCGCTTCTTCATAACCCACTTCTTCAATCCGCCTCGCTACCTTCGGCTCCTGGAGGTCGTACCCGGCCCGGAGTCGAATATCTCGCTGGTCGAAGGTATCGCAACATTCTGTCAGGACCGCCTCGGTAAGGGGATCGTCCGGGCGAAAGATACCCCGAGTTTCATCGCCAATCGGATCGGCGTCTTCGGGATGGCTGTCGCTTTAAAAATGCTGGAGTCTGGATACAGTGTCGCCGAGATCGACGCCGTCGCGGGCCAGCCCACCGGGCGTCCGAAGAGTGCAGCCTTCCGGACCGCCGACGTAGTGGGACTGGATACTCTGGTGCACGTCATGAACAACTGCCATGCAGCCCTGACCCATGATCCTATGCGAGACAGTTTTTCGGTTCCCAACTACATCCAGACAATGCTCGAAAGCGGCTGGATCGGCTCCAAAGGTGGTCAGGGCTTCTACAAAAAGACCAAAATCGATGGACGCACGGAGATCCTGGCCCTGGATATCAACACCATGGAGTACGGCCCCAAGGAGAAGATCCGTTTCGACTCGACGGGCAGTGTGCGCAAGGTCGAAGACGCGGGAAAACGTCTCTCTATGATGCTTTCAGCCGAGGATCGTGGAGGCGAGATCGCCCGTAAGCTCGTTCTACCCTCCCTGAGTTATGCCGCCGGGCTGGTCCCCGAAATTGCCGACCGCTTCGAAGATGTCGATCGGGCCATGCGCTGGGGTTTCAACTGGGATCTCGGTCCGTTTCAGGCCATCGACGTTCTGGGGGTAGATAAGGTCATCGAGTGGATGAACGCCGAGGGCGTGGACGTGCCGGACCTGTTGACCCGGGTAGCGGCCGGCCCCGGCTCCTTCTACAGCCAGGCGGATAACGGACAGGAGTCCGTTCTTGATCCCGCGAGCCTACAACCAGGACAGCCATCGGAAGTGTCACCCGGGGCCATTGTCCTGCGCAACATTCATCGAAACGGAAAGCTCGTCCATAAAGAAACATCGGCCTCCATCCTCGATCTCGACGACGGGGTTTTTGGTCTGGAATTCCATTCCAAGATGAACGCCGTCGATGACAGTATCATCAAAACCCTGGGGCTGGCTGTGGATCGCGCTATCCGCGATGGCGTCGGACTGGTGATCTCGAACGACGACGAGAATTTCTCGGTTGGAGCCAATCTGCTGCTCATCCTCATGGGCGCGCGCGGCCAACAATGGGGTCAGTTGGAAGACATGATTCGGAACTTCCAGCAAGCCAACCTCGCCCTTCGCCAAGCCCCCGTACCGGTTGTAGCGGCCCCCAAAGGATTAACCCTGGGTGGCGGTCTCGAAGTATGCCTGGGCGCCGATGCGGTCCAGGCCCATATTGAATGCTATCACGGCCTGGTAGAGGTAGGGGTGGGACTCATCCCCGGTGGCGGTGGATGCAAAGAAGTGCTCGTTCGCCTTCTGGAAAATGCGCCCAACACGGCCGATCCCTTCCCCTATGTTCAAAGGGCCTTCGAAGCCATCGGCATGGCCAAGGTAGCCGAAAGTGCCGCCGAAGGGCGCGACTACGGCTATATGCGTCGCACGGATGGCATCACCATGAACCGTATGGATCTTACGTCCCACGCCAAAGCCAGGGTGATCGGTATGGCCAAATCCGGCTATTCACCATCGCCGGATCCGGTACTTCAGTTGCCGGGCCGCGAAGGTATCGCCAACCTCGCGGTGGGCATACAGGGAATGGTCTGGTCCGGCTACATCAGCGAACACGATGCGCTGATCGGAAACAAGCTCGCGGAAGTTCTTTGTGGGGGAGATGTCGCCCCTGGAACACAGGTCAGTGAAGACCATATTCTGGAACTGGAACGCGCCAATTTCCTCTCCCTCCTGGGCGAAGAAAAATCCCAGGCGCGAATGGAGCATATGTTGATGAAGGGAAAACCCCTTCGGAACTGAGCGAACTGTGCCTATATGGCAGCCCTTGAGGAGAGAACATAATGTCCCACGCGTACGTTGTTAGTGCCAAGAGAACCCCCGGTGGTCGCGCCAAAAAAGGATCACTCCGGGAGACGCGCCCGGAAGATATGGTCAAAGCCGTGGTACAGAGCAATCTAGCGGCTCTGCCCGGTCTGGACCCGAATGGAATCGAGGACTTTATTCTGGGCTGTGCCTTTCCAGAAGGTCCGCAGGGACTCAACCTGGCCCGGCTGGCAGCTCTTCATAGCGGGCTCCCCGACCGCGTTCCGGCGGTCACGGTGAATCGCTTCTGCTCATCGGGCGTCCAGACCATCAGCCAGGGGGCTGCGGCCATCCAATCGGGCTGGAATGATATCGTGGTCGCCGGTGGAGTGGAGTCGATGACGATGGTTCCGATGACCGGCTTTCATTTCAGTGGTCATCCAGAGCTCGCCACGGAACGACCCGAAGCCTATATCGCCATGGGCACCACGGCCGAGAATGTAGCGACTAAATTCGAGATCTCACGAACGGACCAGGACAGTTTCGCCGTGGAGAGCCATGCTCGGGCCGTCGCAGCCACAAAGGCCGGTCGCTTCAGCGATGAACTTGTTCCTATCGACTACCAGCTCACGGAGAACGGGGAACGCAAGGCCGGTACCCTGGCCCAGGATGAGCTGATTCGTGAGGGAACAAGTCTCGAGGTTCTTGCCAAGCTCCGTCCTTCCTTTTCGGTCCGTGGGACCGTGACTCCGGGCAACTCCAGCCCCCTCACCGATGGGGCCGCGGCCGTCGTTCTAATGAGTGAAGCGGGCCTTGAGAAGACAGGTTGTACGCCTATGGCCCGGCTATTGACATTCCAGGTGGAAGGCGTCGCTCCGGAGATCATGGGCATCGGCCCGATCGCGGCGATCCCCAAGGCCTGTGAGAAAGCGGGCCTTAAGCTCGAGGACATCGATCTGATTGAACTGAACGAGGCCTTTGCCGCCCAGGCCATCGCCTGTATCCGCGAACTGCATCTCGATCCGGACCGGGTCAATGTAAATGGCGGTGCCATCGCCCTGGGACATCCGCTGGGGGCAACCGGCTCTAAGTTGACCGCAACCCTCCTCCACGAACTCAAACGTCGAAACGGACGATACGGAATCGTTTCGATGTGTATCGGCGGGGGAATGGGAGCGGCCGCCATCTTTGAAATGGTGCAGTAACCAATCGATTATTGATGGAGGATCCCTGATTTGCGTGCCGTCGTACAACGGGTTCATGGAGCCAATGTAGAAGTCTACGGCTCGGTCGTCGGGACCATTGGGATCGGTTTGCTGGTCCTGCTGGGCTGCGGCCAGGAGGACGACTCGTCGGACGCGGAATATATCGCAAAGAAAATTGCGGAACTGCGGATCTTTGAAGATGACGACGGGAAAATGAACCTCTCGGTTGAAGATATCGACGGCAGTGTTCTGGTAGTCAGCCAGTTCACCCTGTACGGCGATTGTCGCAAAGGCCGGCGCCCCTCCTTCGTCCACGCGATGGAGCCCGAAGGTGCCGCACAGTTGGTGACGGAGGTCGTCGATCTTCTTCGGGGTCGTGGTCTTCCCGTGGAAACCGGCCGCTTCGGCGCCGATATGGACGTGCATCTGGTCAATAATGGTCCGGTCACGTTACTGTTGCAAAGCAAGCGCGAACTCTGATCAAAGGAACAACCATCATGCGCCCCATTATCTTTTGTTGTCTCGTTGTTTTTGGAGCCTGCGCCACAACCAGAGGAACGCCTGCGCCGGAAAAACCGGTACCCGTACGGCCGTGGGTAAAAAACCTGAAGCCTGCGGCCGACCGTATTATCAGCCATACCCTGAAAGAGAACCGGGGCTATCAACGGCTGGAGCAACTTTGCGATGGCATCGGCCACCGTCTGAGCGGCTCGAAATCTCTGAATAAGGCCATCCAGTGGGCGCTTAAGGTGCTCGGCGACGACAAGCAGGAAAACGTCCACAGTGAACCCGTGATGGTGCCACGCTGGGTCCGTGGAAAGGAATCTCTCGAGCTGCTGAAACCTCGCCGCGAACCCCTTGTAATGCTGGGGCTGGGCGGCTCGGTAGGTACCCGTCGATCCGGGCTGAAAGCCGAGGTCGTCGTCGTTCAAAATGAAGAAGAGCTGGAAAAACTTGGGGCCGGAGCCAAAGGAAAAATCGTCCTCTTCAACAACCCCATGCCCAGCTATGATCCCGTCAAAGGATCGGGCTATGGCAACACCGTACGATTTCGGGTCCATGGTCCGAGCATGGCCGCCAAACACGGCGCAAAAGGGGTACTGGTTCGATCGGTGACAGCCCATAGCCTACGGTCGCCACATACGGGAGCCACACGCTACGCCAAAGACGTGAAACAGATACCAGCGGCTGCCATCACCATAGAAGATGCCGAAATGATCGCCCGGCTGGTAGCCTCCGGCCAAAAGGTTGTCGTACGACTGAAGATGGCGGCCAGAAATCGCGGGAAAGTACCGAGCGCAAATGTCATCGCGGAACTTCGAGGTCGCGAGCTTCCCGACGAAGTGGTCGTCATCGGCGGTCATTTGGACTCCTGGGATGTAGGCCAGGGTGCCCACGACGACGCCACCGGGGTTGTCATGGCCATGGAAGCTCTGCGCATCTTGCGCGAATTGGATCTGCGCCCACGCCGGACCGTTCGCGTCGTACTGTGGACCAACGAAGAGAATGGACTCGCCGGAGGGCGCGCCTACGCCAAGGACCATAGCACCCAGCTGGACAAACATGTGGCGGCCATCGAGTCGGACTCGGGTGGATTTTACCCCGTCGGATTCTCCATCGACATGGAAAATAAAGCGCGCCTAACCGTCGCGGCCGAGACTCTGCAAGAGCTACTCCCCCTATTCGAGAGCATTGGGCCCATGGCGATCAAGCAGGGTTATTCGGGCGCCGACATCAGTCCAATGAAGCCCTATAATGTGCCGTTGATGGGGTTCCGGGTCGATGGGAAAGACTACTTCAATTACCATCATAGCCACGCCGATACCCTCGACAAGGTCGACCCAACCGAGTTCTCACATTGCATCGCCAGCATGGCCACCATGGCCTATGTTCTGGCCGAGATGCCTGGTACCTTGAGCCAGACCGGAGTCCGTTGATGCGTCGTCTCGCTGTCCTATTACTGGTTCCCCTGGTCGCTTGCCAAGCCGTCAATCTCGGTGCGACCAACGAACCCGCTTGCCAGGCCAATAGCGACTGCGACGACAACAATCCCTGCACGCTCGACCTTTGTGGAGACAACCAGGCCTGTGTGCAGGAGGTTCTTCCCGGCGAGCCCTGTGACGATTCGGATCCGTGCAATGCCAACAAGACCTGTGATCTAAGCGGGATCTGCAGCGGCGGTAGCCCCTCTGGCCTGGGGCTGGCTTGCGACGATGACGACGCCTGTACCACGGATTCGACCTGCGACGAGCAGGGGCAATGTAGCGGAGGAAACCCGGTCACTGTCGAGGAGGAGCCCTGCATTACGTGCAGTTGTGATCCCACCTGGGGCCTGGAATGCGTACCCGACATCTTTGCTCCCGGATGCGGTTGTCAGATCTATGGGAAGATTGAGTTCGTCGAGGCGTTCGGTGACTTCACTGTGGAATTTGTAGACGCTTTTCCAGACTTCGAGGTGCAGCTCGTAAACAGTTTCGCCGACGAGCCCGGAGAATGGGAGATTGTGGAGAATTTCCCCGACTACAAGGTCGAGGTCGTAGAGGCCTTCGGCGACTTCAAGATCAAATATGTCGACACCTTTCCAGACTGTAATCTCGAGGCCCCTTAAATGGCGACCATTCAACGAATTGCGGTCTATTGTGGGGCAAGCAACTCGGTTCCAACCGACTATCTGGACGCGGCGTCCGAGGTCGGGCGCACACTGGCCGAGAGAGATATCGAGATCGTATTTGGTGGCGGGCATGTAGGCCTTATGGGACGGCTGGCCGATGCCGCGTTGGAGGCGGGCGGACACGTCATAGGAGTCATCCCCGAACGGCTTCAGGAACGGGAACTCGCCCATACCGGATGCACGAAAATGATCGTGGTAGAGACAATGCGGCAGCGGAAAGAGCAGATGGAACAACTCGCCGATGCCTTCGTCGCGCTACCCGGCGGGCTTGGAACCCTGGATGAGATTTTTGAAGTGGCGACGCTGCAACAGCTGAACTACCACTCCAAGCCATTGGGCTTCTTGAACCGGAATGGTTATTACGACCATCTGATCGCATTCTTCGAGCGCGCCGTCACAGACCGCTTTCTTTCCCCGTCTCAGCGGGCCACAATTCGGTTTAGCGACAACTTCCCTGCCCTGCTTGGCGCATTGCAGTCCGGTGGTTGATCCTACCGAATGCCCTAGGACTCGGTTTCGTCGGGGACCCCTAAAGCGCTCGCGGCCCAACGCGGACCGAGCATTGCCACAAGGGCGTTGAACTCCAGGGCGTGTTGACGCGCATCGTTCAAAGCATGATGGGCCTCTCCTTCCGGTAGGGGAGCGATCCCCAACCATCCGTCCAGATCCTCTCGGCTGAATCCCCAGGGGACTCCAAGAGCTCCCATCGCCAGGGGATAGATGTCCACATGTTTATAATGAAACGGGTTCTCGTCCGGCCCGAGCTCACGCTCAAGCAATTCGCAGATCCCGCGCCAATCAAGACCCGTCACATAGCCCACCATAACGGCCGGTCGATCCTTCGTAATCGACCGAACCCACTCCTGTAGCGCTTCGGCAGCCGCCCTGGGATCGAGGCCACTTTCTCTGGCCGCTGCCAGGACATCTGGGATTGTGTCCTCCACCCACGGACTTACGACTCCGCCCTCGGGTGGTTTAATACGACAATGGAAGGTGTTCTCCATATTTCCTGCATGGACAACACCGATCTCAATAAGCGAGTGGACGATCAGATTCGGGCCGGTCGCTTCCACATCGATAACAAAAAATTCGGGTGCTTGGATTGATTCCACCATAGGTAGGTTTTCCTGGATTCGTATTCCTTAAGGCAAGGGGTACGGCGCCCCGAAGTAGAGAATCCTCGACGAGACCTTCGGACTCAAATTTCCCAGAATATCCGTCGCCTGTACATAAACGGCCGCATGGGAAGGAAGAGTCACGGGATCAAGAACTCCAACGAAATTCCCCCCACCCGACGGATTCATAGGAACTTCACTCCAGATCGCATCTCGAAAGTCCGAGTCCACGGACTGGGAATGGACCGTCGTTACCCACGCTTTCACCCCAAGACATAGTCCGTTGATGGCCTGGCAACCCGTTACGACCGCCTTGATAAGCGGCGTGCCGGATGTATCATCGATCTCGGCTACGACCTTGGGAGGCTCCAGGCCGAATACCTGACGGTTGATCACCGTCCGCCATAGGGACACCATGGCCGGATCATCCATCCCAGCCGCGTAATTGGGCAGGTAGAGGAGCATCAACTCGGCGGGTAGTACAAGCCCGTACAGATCAAGAGATCCCAGGGGGAACCGCTCATCATTAGTACCACGGGCCAGGGCCAGACGCTTTCCAGCCAGGGAGGCCGCAAAGGCACGAACATCAAAGGTTTTGATATGCGCCTGGCCAACGAGACTATTCGATAATTTGGCGATAGCATCGGGCGAAAGCCAATAGGGCCCCTCCGGCCAGACACTCCCTTCAAGAACCCCGAAACGGACGATATCACCGATATCCGCCCCGGCCGAGAACCCGGCCTGAGCCCGGGGATCGACCACCATCGCCTGACGGACCGACACTCCCACAAGACTCTCTCCACCATAGATGACGGTGGAAGCCTCAAGGGTGTCCATCGGAAACTCGGGCCAGATGGCCGATGCCGTCCCCAGAACCTGCTTTGCCGCCAGACCGCCGCGGATTAGAACCCTCGCGCCAGCCGCAAAGGGACACATAGAAAAGTCCATGCTATTCGACACGAAATCAATTCCACAATCGACCAACTGGACCTCGTCCAGAGGCGTATCGAAACAATGTGGCGCAATCATCGCGAGTTGAGGATATGCGGTGGAATCGATGGACAACTCGTCGGGCGGTAGATCGTCAATGACCAGAATCGGAACCTGCAATAACCGGGCACTATCCAGACCATAGACCTGAAAGAAAGCTTCCTCTGGGTCTACCGCTTCACTCATGGTACCGGCCTGAATAACAGCCAGGGCCGCCGCAGACGCCTTGGTCTGTTCCGTGGGAATGTACAGCCGCGCATTATGGCGCCACACCTTCCCCATATAGGTCTGGCTCTCAAAGGAAAAAATGAGTCGATAGATATGTTCTGGATCGTTTGGATCGGGGCCACTCTGGCTTTGATCCCATTCGATGTTCAAGGTCGTGATATCTTGCAGCTGAAACGCGTCAAAAAGGTCCAATGGACCCGTAGGCAGACCGTTGGAACCGGTATCGCCCCCCATATCCGGCCCGTCATTCACAGGCAGATCGGGTAGCGGAATGTCGAGGTTTGCCGTATCAAAGCTCCAGCTGTCTAAGTTCGTAGCCTCTTCCCCACACCCCCAGAAAAGACCCACGACCAGCAAGATGGCAATCGTTCGCAGCGGCGTTGTTACCAACGTCCAGACGTCTGCATACCCATCGGTTTTTCGGCCCATTGTCATAATCCACTCATAGCAGCTGTCGTCTCGATTTCTAAATCCTACGTCAAACCGTCCGGCGACGCCAATCGCACCCGATAGACGGGCTCCGCTCAAGTTGTGCCCAAACGTCCCGATTTAGATACGTTGGGCTCAAGCCCCTACGGGGCTTTTTTTGACGCGCCGTGGTTCCGAGGGCAAACTTCCATCTGATGAAATCTTCTGGCCATCGTCTCCGTACCGCTTTGCAGCCATACCGTCAGTATGTCCTGCAGCTAAAAAAGACGGGCGTCTTCGTGGCCCTGGCTATCGCACTGATCGCCAGCATTCATTTTGCCTACGACCCCAGTCGCACGGCCCGGGTACGTCACCAGCAACGTGAAGTCGAACGGCTCCATGCCCTGAATGCCGAGTTGTCCGAGTCCATTGAACGCAAAATGGCGCAGCTCGCAGCTATGCGAAACGATCCGAATTACGTCGTGCACCTTGCGCGGCGTGAGCTAGGGATGCTAAAGCCTGGCGAAATCGCCTACGAGTTTCAGCTTGGTCCGACAGTCGAACCAAAAAAGTAGACCTCGTTTTATAGATCGTACGTATAGGAGTCATCCATGACAGACAAGCCTCTCGATGAAGAGACGGCGGCCGAAAATTCGTCCGACAAAGTCACAGACAAGCCTCTCGATGAAGAGACGGCGGCCGAAAATTCGTCCGACAAAGTCATAGACGAGCCGTCAGAAGAAGAGCAGATGGAAAAAGAGATTGTCGAGCTGACCGAAACATATACAGCTCTCTCTTCGGATCTGGAGGCCTTGATCCGCAGCCTGAAACCCGCCCATGTTATCGATAATATGCGGCGCGTGGATCCGATCGTCTTCCAGCGCTATTTCCGTGGTTTCCGCCTCGATAAAATCGGTCGCGGACGCCTTGTCCGCATCCTTTTGCCCGAGGTCAGGGAGAAAGAGAACGTACGGGTCATGCAGCTGCTCACCCTGTTATGGAATAAGGCCCATAGCAGTGTGTATTCAGCCGTTCGAGAGCTGGTCGAAACCATCGATCCCGATGTGGAGAAGGTAGAGTCCATCGACGATGAGACCGCCGAAGGCTTTGTAAAGGTGTTGAAGGACAAAGGTTTCAACCGAACTTCGATTCACATTTGTGTGCGCCTCAATGGAGTTCGTTTCTCCAATGCGTTCATCGAAAAAACACTCAGCCCAGCGGCGGAAAACTAAACGGGGCCCAACTCCGTTGCCTCGCCATGTCTAGCGCCGCCCACCCCATCGACGAACACCACGTTAGCGATCGTATCCACCAGATCACGGACGATGTGTACCGCCTGGAATTACCCACTCCATTTCCAGTGGGAGACGTAAATGCGTTCTTTGTGGATGGGCCCGACCCGATCCTCATCGACACAGGTGTCGCCACAGAAGAAAGCTTTCAGGCTCTAGAAGACAATCTGGAAACTCTCCATCGTTCCATCTCCGATATTCGCACCCTTCTCCTCACACATGTTCATGTGGACCACGCCGGAGCCGCCCGATGGATTCAACAGCGATCCGGCTGCGCGGTCTATCTGCACCCCCGTGGCCATCACGTATTGAACCCCGAGCCAGACCAGGTGGAACGAGACCGAGCCTGGTTCCGTGAATATTATCTACGAAGCGGCTTGTTGGATAAAGCGGCCCAGAAAGCCTGGGACTCCATGCGGTTGGCACGCAGCCTCATGCAGGTGGGCGTAGAAATTCAACCCGTCAGTGAAGGCATGCGGCTCGACCTGGGCGACGACCGCCAGTTCCGGGTGATGGAGTGTTTCGGCCACACCACAAACCACGTCATCTACGAATATCCGACGGCAGGGCTGGTATTCACCGCAGACCATCTACTACCGAACATCACGGCCAATCCGACTCTAGAAGCACCGCATCCGGAAGATACCGAGCCACTCAACCCCTTATCTCTGTACCAGGACAGTCTGAAGAAGACCGCCCAACTCAAGGTACAGATTGCCTGTCCCGGACATGGACGCCCGTTTACAAATATCGAGGGCCGCTGCCAGGAGATCAGTCGAAATCAAGTGGCACGCTGTGAAGATGTCTTCTCGGCCCTGGCCCAGAACCCACGAGCAAACCGAAAGGACTTGAGCGAGGAGATCTTCGGCGCCGTTCGCTCGATGGACGTCTACCTGACCCTGTCCGAAATCACCGCAGCTCTCCAATATCTGCTTCAACTTCGCCGCATTCGAAAGATTGACGATTCCGGCATCGACCGATACGAAACCCTTGGTTAAAGTCGGGACAGCTGCTACGCTTTGAATCGAGGGGACCGGGACCCATGAACAGCCAAAAACCACGAATTGCCCTTGTAGGCCATGGCTACTGGGGAAAAAACCTGGCGCGGAATCTGTCGGAACAGGGCATCCTAAGCGCCATTGTGGACAACCACAGCGAATCACTCGCGAAGGCCCGGGAATTGTATCCATCGGTTCCATGCCTGACCGATTTCAATGACGTCCTGGTAGACCCCAACATCGACGCGGTGATGATCGCGACCCCAGCCGTAACCCACGCAAGCCTGGGGCTGGAGGCTCTGCAGGCGGACAAAGACGTATTTCTGGAGAAACCGCTCGCCCTGAATATTAACGAAGGGGCCGCATTGGTCGAAGAGGCCGAGTCACGTGGGCGCATACTGATGGTTGGTCATCTTCTGGAGTACCATCCAGCCGTCCGTGAAATCGAACGGCAGGTAAAAAACGGGGATCTTGGCGGGCTCCGCTATATCTATAGCAACCGGCTGAATTGGGGCCGACTCCGTCGTGAAGAGAACATCCTCTGGTCCTTTGCCCCGCATGATATTTCGGTAGTACTTCGCCTGGTGGGAGCCCTTCCCCAACGGATTCAGGCCACCGGTGGTGCCTGGATTGACCCGGATGTCCACGACCTGACGGTAACAGTCCTGGAATTCAGTGGTGGGGTTCGAGCCCATATCTATGTGTCATGGCTGCATCCGCACAAAGAACAACGCCTGGTGGTAACCGGAGAACGGAGTGTGATGGTCTTTGAAGATAGCGCCGTCGAACCCTCCCGAAAGCTGCGCTCCTATGCCCACAGTGTGGAATGGCTTGACCACGCCCCAGTGGCACAAAAAGCGCCCGAGCAGACGATCGCGTTTGATTCCACTGAACCCCTTCGATTGGAATGCGAAGCCTTCGTTGAGGCCATACAGACTCGTACTCCGCCCCGCACGGATGGTCGAAGTGCACTTCGTGTCCTACAAGTGCTTGACGCAGCCCAACGCTCGCTGGGACTGGGCGGCGAATGGGTAGAGATAGAATCGCCTACTCCGGCTGTTCCAGACGTATCCGTACACCCGACAGCAATCATCGACGCAGACGTTCAAATCGGTACGGGCAGTCGTATCTGGCATAATAGCCACATCTGCTCTGGAACAAAGATTGGAAATAATTGCACCTTCGGACAGAACACATATGTCGGTCCGGGCGTGCAGATTGGGGATCGGGTACGGGTACAGAATAATGTGAGTGTGTACGCGGGAGTGGAGCTGGCCGACAATGTGTTCGTAGGTCCCAGCGCTGTGTTTACCAACGTGAAGAACCCCCGCTCGTTTGTAAACCGAAAGGCCGAATTCGCGCCCACGAAAGTGAATAAAGGGGCGACCATTGGTGCCAATGCAACCATCGTCTGCGGCACCACCATCGGTGCCTACGCCTTTGTGGCCGCCGGAGCTGTCGTCACGCGTGATGTGCGTGAACATCAATTAGTCGCTGGAAATCCGGCAAAGCCGAAAGGCTGGGCCTGCACATGCGGTGAGATCCTTCGGGAAGAAGCGAGAGGCGGATTCGAGTGCAGCCGTTGTGGGGAATGCTACGCTGAAGAAGGCGATTGTCTGATTCCCATCTCGTCGACATAAGACATCTGGCTGGAAAAACGCTATCTTTCTCGGAATGGCCCGTAACTCTCGAACTACCTACCTCTTGCTGTCGCTGCTCCTGCTGATCATTTCAGTACGATCAGCGTCGGGCTACGTCTTCTATACATCGGACAAGAATGATGAGCCGCTCCGTTGGTTCGCAGAGACCGTTCGGATTTACGTTTCTACCGCGGTAACCTCTAACCTTGCCACTGAAGACCTTATCGATAGTACCGAACAAGCCCTTGACGCCTGGAACGCCATTTCCGAGTGTGCGTTGCCCACCCTTGTATACACCGGCACCTCGGACACCGAGGTCGGAGGGTTCCTCTCGGGTGGTAATAACGAGAACCTGGTCGTACCGATTACGGATTCCGATGTCTGGGCCGCACAGGGCTACTCCAATATAGTCCTGGCTATGACCACCCTGAGCTATAAACGTACATCGGGCCGGATCGTGGACACCGATATCTCATTGAATAACTGGAAGTTCAGTTTTTCGGTGGTGGATCCCGTGCCTCCCGATGGGATTGACCTTCTGAACACTCTCACCCACGAGGTAGGCCATCTGCTGGGACTGGATCACAGCGTGGACCCCCACGCCACTATGTTTGCGGTCGCACCGGACGGAGAGTCGAAAAAGAGGAGCCTGGAAGAGGACGATATCCTCGGCGTTTGCGATCTGTATACGCCATTCCCGGACATTCCCGCCTCCGAAGATCTGGCTGGCGGAACGGATATAGCTGGGGGATCGAATAATGGAGGCTGTCGCGCCGGTTCGAAGTCCGGGTCCTCCGGCAGCCTGATTATCCTCTTAGCTGGTCTCGCTCTGATAGTTCGAAGACGGGCCCTCAGCCCAGCTTTTCTACCAGTTCGGGAACGGCCTTGAAGGCATCGGCAACCAGACCATAATCGGCGACCTGGAAGATGGGAGCATCGGGATCTTTGTTGATCGCGACGATACATTTGGAGTTCTTCATACCCGCCAGATGCTGAATGGCCCCGCTGATCGCGACCGCGAAATAGAGATCTGGTGCCACAACCCGGCCGGTCTGACCCACCTGAAGATCGTTCGGAGCAAAGCCTGAATCCACGGCCGCCCGAGTCGCACCGATGGCGGCTCCTAGAGAATCGGCCAACGGGGTAACTACACTCCAGAAGTTTTCTTTGTCCTTCAGGCCTCGTCCCCCGGACACCACGATCTGCGCTTCCCCCAGATCCGGTCGTTCGCCACCACTCGCGTTGAATGCGACAAAACGGGTTCTCGAGGTTCCCGCTGGGGACCAATCATAGGGCTGCACTTCACTATTCGAACCGACAGAAGCTGCTTCGTCGAAATCCGTCGTACGGACGGTAACCACATGAACCGGTGTGTCGACGGCTACGGTTGCGATGATATTTCCCGCCCACATGGGTCGTTTATAATGGGTTGCTCCACCATCCGCATGGACTGCAATGATGTCCGCCGCCATACCCGCATCCAACTGCGATGCGACTCGCGGCATCAGGTCCTTGCCCTGGGTGCTGGATGACATAACCAGATGGCTGGCCCCCATACTCCGGGCCAGAGCCGATACGGCATCGGACCAGCTATCAGCCGCGTAGTGTTCCAGTGATGCATGACTGATGGTATACACCTGGGAACCACCATACGCCGCCAGTGACGAGGCGTATTCGGCCGCCGAACTACCAAGCACAACAATGGAATAACTGCCACCCTCGAGTTCCACGATCTGGCGCGCAAAAGAGACCGAACTGTATGTGGCGTTTCGAAGTTGCCCGTCGTATGTCTCTGCGATGACTAAAACATTTGCCATTATTATTTCTCCTTGATTCCAGGCCCCATCAAAGAGCCTTCGCCTCGTTCCGTAGTTTTCCCAGGAGATCGTCTACCGACTCCACCTTGATACCGGCCGCGCGGTCTGGCGGGCTCTCCAGCTTCAAGACTCGTACCTTGACGGTGGTGTCTACGCCCAGATCGGCGGGCTCAAAAACATCGATCGTCTTGCGTTTGGCTTTCATGATCCCTGGCAGAGACGCGTATCGTGGCTCATTGAGGCGAAGATCGGCGGAGATCACTGCGGGCAAACCAATTTCCAAGACCACCATCCACTTCGCGCGTAACTTCCACACTTTGCTGGTCATCAGACAAGGTGACTTCACTGGCGAAACAGGCCTGTGGCCAACCAAGATAGCCAGCCAACAGCTGACCCACCTGGTTGTTATCTCCATCGATAGCCTGCTTTCCTACAAGCACAAGTTCTGGTTCTTCCCTTTCGACGATCGCCGCCAGGATCCGGGCCACTACATCGGAGTCGAGGTCCTCGTCATCAACCGGAACACGAATACCGCGATCGCCTCCCATGGCCAGTCCGGTCCGAATATAGGTGTCGACCGCATCGGGACCGATGGAGACAACAACGACCTCGCCACCGGCAGCTTCACGGATCTGAAGTGCTCCTTCCACCGCGTTCTCACAGAATGGGTTCACCTTATATTCAACCCCGGTCATATCGATGCCGGTGGCATCCGCGTTCAGACGAATGCGTGCATCCGGGTCCGTCACGCGTTTCACTGCAACCAATATTTTCACGGTTCTTTCCTCGTATCGTTAGTTGGAAGGGAAGCCAAAAACAGCTAGCTCAACCCTTGAACAAAGAGATCACTCAGAGAACGGGCCACTCGCGATGATTCTATCGGCCGTTTGGCAAAAAGCCCGGCCAGGGTCAACTCGTCGAGAGCACCGAATATTGCTCGGGCCGTAAGCCTGGGATCAACTTCCGAACGGAAGACCCCCTGGCGTTGACCATCCCCAATTATAGACGCCAGATAGCGGAGAAGTTCTTTAAATTTGGGATTCTCATACTCTCGAATGAACTTGTCCGATTGTCTCAGCTCGATGGTAATAACCTCGGCCAGAGCTGGATCTCGGTCGATGATGGACATATAGAGCCGAAAAAACTCGTGAATTCGTTGCTCTGCATCCGTACAGTCCAAAAGAGCGTCGTGAATGACCTTCAGGACTTCTTCCATCCGTACTTCAAACAACGAAATCAGAATATCGTCTTTGGACTTGAAGTAGAGATAGATCGTCCCATCCGCTACCCCAGCCCGGCGAGCGATCTCGGAGACACGGGTCTTATAGAATCCCTTCTCGGCAAAGGCCGCCACGGCCGCATCAAGGATCTGACGTTGCCGAAATTGGGTCCGTTCTTTTCGCGTGCTGCTCTGCATATGCCTAAAATGAATGAGCGTTCATTCGGTTCCGAAACCTAGCAACGAATAGAGCAAAGTGTCAACCGATCCCTGAACTCTTCAGTGCTTTCGAAGCCAATCGATCATGCAGCCGATAGGTACGTCGCGTTCTCGTTCATTGAAGACTTCGTGGCGATAGCCATCGAATACCTGCAAGACCTTGTCCTGACCACCGTAGCGGGCCATGAAGTCCCGGGTGGTGCCGAGATCAGCAAGCCGGTCATCCGCGCCCGCTAGAATCAGTAGTGGAAGCCCTATATCGGGCGCCTGGTCGAGAATCCACTTCTGGGTCCGTACCGCCTCGTTGAACAAGCGGACCGAACCTCGCCGCAGTACAAGGGGATCATTTGCATAGGCCGCGACCTGTGCAACATCATGGCTGAGATCGTAGGACGAGAAACCTGCGGGTAGAGTCATAGAGGGAGCCCATCGATCGAGCATTCGCACAGCGAGCATCTTTGGCCAGGAGGTCTCCTCCCCAAGTCCAAACACCGGAGAGGACAGGATACATCCTGAGATCGCCTCCGGGTGCCGGGCAACGAAAGCCGAGACCGCCAATCCTCCCATGCTATGGCCCATCAAAAAAACGGGCACACCGGGAAGTCGCTCCTGCACCACTGTACAAGCGCAACTGATATCGTCGCTGAAGTCATCAAAGTCATCGACATGGCCTCGTGGTCCTTCCGACTGGCCATGCCCTCGAAGATCGATCCCGAAGGTGGCAACACCGGCCTCATGCAGACTGTCCGCCAGATAGCCATATCGCCCGCTATGCTCCCCGAAGCCATGAATGAGGATTACGGCGGCATCGGCCGAATCGACGAAACCAGCCCGGTAGAAGAGTCGTGGCCCGACCGCGCTGTCCAGAAAGCCTGTTTTCAATCCCTTATCCCCAAAATTGCGAGTGCATGCTCGCCCGTTCGGGAGTAGCCGTCAAGTCATCGAAGCGGCTTTCATTCAGCCTGTTTAACCATTTCAAATTCGCCGCATACGCATGAAAACGGTATTGTCAGCAGGGTGAGCATACACCGCCCATTGCCGCCCCTGGCAACGGGCATACCGTTTTGCGCTTGCTCCGCCGGGCACCTCGTGTCTAGATTTTTCGGCTCCCGTAAAGGTATCCATGTCACGAAAGCTCATACATCTGCTTCTGCTGCTGTGCTTCGTCCTCGTAGGAACGACGAACTGTACAGACGATACGCTCATCTATCCGCCGGCCCCCGGAGTTGAGCTGCCAAATAGTCCAGATGGCACGGTAATCCGATACATGATTGTGCCACTCCATGATGTGGAAGTACCCGTGGACGTGGAGGTAGCCAACGAGGTGAAGATCTCGGTTCGCGTCATCGACCTGGAAACCAACAGCGCCGCAGGAAGCATCTATCTCATAGCCGACCTTCAACAGGTCATCCCACCAGCCGACACCGGGCCGCCGGGCGACGCCAGCCTGTCCTCCACGGGGATGTTTACCGACCCCCAGGGCAAGGCGTCCGTAATCGTTACAGCCGGGAACACACCCAACATCATATATGAACTCATCTTTTCGGCCGATCTGGCCACAGATGCCCTGGTCCCTATCAAGGTCCATGACCGTGCCATTGGAAACCTTCGTGTGGCCATAAATTATGCCGGCCCCATCCCATTAAAGACAATTCGTGTTGGACTGATACCGGGCTATACGAGCTGTTCACATTTCCACGCACAGACAGCACCGGACACGGGCGATTTGAGCCACACTCTCCTGTCCACGGATAGCAAGGCAATCTTCGAGAATCTATATGCTGCGGATAAATTTACCGTCATTGTGACGGCGACAACGATCGTCGCGGACGAAGGCGAACATCTGGCCGCCGGAGGTTGTCTTGACGGGGTCTTTGTACCAGCCGACGGCGTCAACGACGTAACGGTGACCCTGCACCTTGCGCCCTTGATGCTGACGGGGACCTATCGGGTCGAAGGCAGCTATAATTTCACGAATCTTGCGGTCGATTTCCTCAACGAGCAGGGGCTCGCTGGAGAGATCCTCGCGGACATTTTGACCTTTTTCAACGACCCGGGTGAGATCATTATCAAATATGTGGAAGAAGCAGCCAAACAGTTTCTTCCCAGTATTGCGGTCGATCTCCTGTTCGATATCATCGGAGAACCCATCGCCGATGCGTTGTCCGACTGGTTGTTGGGGATCCCCGAACTCCAGGACTTCTGGACCGTAACCCAGGATCTGACAAGCGTAGTGAACGGCCTGGAACTGATCTCATTGGTCCAGTTTTCGAAGATCTACAGCGATTATAATCTCAATGGGAGTGAAGAATTTATCGGGCTGAATCTGTACTGGAAGTTGGACTGTGATCCCAATGCACCGGACTACGACGAATGTGGAAAGTATACCTACACACTGGAAGACTTCGACGACCCGGATTTCCCACTCGACCTGGCTTCGAGTCATTTCACGGCGTCAATCCTGAATTGGAATCAACTGCAGATCGACCCGCATATCATCTACATCAATTACGGGAAGCTGATCCTCTTTGGCCTGGAACATATCCTCTTACCCGAGATTGCGAACGGGGCGACCAACCTGGGTGATGCGATGGCTGATCTTCTCGATTGCTCCAACCTTGATAGCATCCTGGGAATCCCGCAGCAGGACATCCAGAACGCATGCGAGGGAGCAACGGACTTGATCAGTGGATTTGTCGAGGTCAGCCTCAATGGTTTGAAATGGGATAGCACCCTGTCTCTATACGGCTCCTGCCTGCTTCTCGATGATCATGATGATCTGGTTGTGGACCGGCTGATCGACGGTGCCTATACCGGCACTGTGGTTCTAAGCGGATCCACCACGAGTGAGTTTTCCGCAGATTTCGAGGGAGAACGTCTCAACCCAGGTCCCTGATGCCGCGAATCTGTTTGACATGCATGCCCTTAACGGTTAACTACTGCCGTTCCTGACGCGGGC
Source organism: Myxococcales bacterium (assembly GCA_963578775.1). Classification (GTDB taxonomy): domain Bacteria; phylum Myxococcota_A; class UBA9042; order UBA3505; family UBA3505; genus UBA3505. The sequence goes on along the minus strand of CAUZEG010000003.1, from coordinate 37,773 downwards.
GATTAGCTCAGCTGGGAGAGCACCTCGTTTACACCGAGGGGGTCGGCGGTTCAAGCCCGTCATCGCCCACCGATCTTTTCAATGTTGCGTCCAAAAATCCCCGCCGGGGTGGTAGTTAAGATGGTTATAACGCCGGCCTGTCACGCCGGAGGCCGCGGGTTCGAGTCCCGTCCACCCCGCTTCGAAAGCCCGGTTTTAATACCGGGCTTTTTGTATTTTGTCCGGATCGATTGCGCTCCACCTGGAATGGAGCCAGAGTAGTCCCTTATATCGTTCTAAGCGGTCCAGACTATAGACGCCCGGAAACGAGCTTCGTATACTGCGTTATAGTTTTCGGTCGAGGCATCCCATGCAAAAACAATTCTCGAGACTCATGCTCCGCCCATTCGTCCTGCTGGCAGTCGCCTGCTCGATTCTCTTGAGTGGCTGTGAACTTCCGGTCATCGACCTGACGGATAGCTTTGCCCTCAAGGTCTTTGACCAGCGTGATAACCGGGATGACGTAAAGATCGACTTCCTATGGGTCATCGACAACTCCAATTCCATGTGTGAGGAGCAGTCGAATCTCTCCAAGAACTTCAATAAGTTCGTGGGTACCCTGAACGACTTCATCACCATCGATGCACGGATGGCGGTCGTCAACACCAACGTCCTGGGCGACCACGGAGACTTCAATACAGACCCTGCCGAGGCGTTTCCTCCACCCTGCCGAGCGGAAGTCATCAAGAAATGCCTGAAAGACGAAGACTGTCTCGCTGCCACTTCGGAATCCGGTCCCCTGCCTGTCCCCGCAGGTGATAGCTTCTGGGAGTGTACCTGGAAGAATAAACCGGCCGAGACCCTGGAGAACCTCAACGGGAGTATCAACAGTCGGTGTCGTCTGGTGTGCACCCAAGCCGATCAATCCTGCCCGGCATTTTTCGGACAGCAGTTCTCCTGTGTGGAATACCCCGCATACCTGGAGCTCGCTTCTGGCTGTATGGTGCCTCCGCCCGCCGATAACTGCCCCGCAAATGTCCCGAGTTTTCTTCAATTCAACAATAACGTATCGAATCTGGACCTGTTCCAGTGTATCGCGACCGTTGGAGCGGACTCCTCGTATAACGCAAATCTGGAGCAGGGGTTGAACGCCGCTCGCTTCGCCCTGGATCCACACGGGCCCAATAAGGATCAGGCTGCGGATTTCCTCCGTGATGATGCCTGGCTCGTTCTCATCTTTGTCTCCGACGAAGAAGACTGCTCACTGACACAAGAATGTCTGCTCACACCTGGAATGGATTGGAAATCAATCAACGACGTGAAACAATGTATACGGCTCGAACAATATGCCACCTGCTCTTTATTGGGCGACACTTTTAGTGGCGGACCCCTGGAGCCGGTTAGTCGGTTCGTGAACTTCTTCAAATCGCTGAAGAACGACTCCTCGAAGGTGCTGGTCGCCTCCATCGTGGGGGACTCGCAGGAGGTCGACCCAGAACTGCGCCAAGAGGACATCAACGCCTTTAAGGCGAGCGAATCCGAAGGTACCCATTACGCACCCCGTACCTACATCTGCTCGTCAGAACAGGGTATTGCCGATCTGGGTGCACGGTATATCAAGTTGGCCGAAGCGTTTGGCCCAAACGGGGTCATGGCAAATATCTGTGGCCCATCCCCCTGCATCACCGATAATGGCACCTCCGGAGCCCTCGCCGCAGACGGTAATTGTGAACCTGTCGAGGCCGGAACCGATCTCGCCACATATGGGATTCAGAAGGCACTGACCCTCATCAGTGAGACGATCATCAAACGCGTAGTTCGTATCTGTCTGCCACAGCCTATACGTTGCCTACAATACTCCGACGATGACCCTCCCCACTGCACACAACTCGACGATATCACCGTTCAGCGAATCTCGGGTGGGACCATCTTCGACCTTGTCTCGGCCCAACAAGAAGCTACCGAACCAGGACTGGGGCAATATCAGATCCGTGAAGATTCGACTTGTGAGGTCACGGGTGAAGCCATCTTCTTTGGTGATCTGCTTGAACCGAATGACACCATCGTAGTCTCCTACGAAGGTGACGCAACAATAGTAAAACCCTGAAGTGCACGTACTGCGGTTCTTCACGATTGAACCCGTACCCTTTTGGAGCTTGCCCACCCGTGTGCGCGGTGATAACTCCTAACGTACCCGGTGGCACTCTGGCATGAGGTCGATGGACCTGTCGCTGATGCCCAAACCTCGCAGGTGGAGACATCCCTAATTGAGTCCGACACAGCGAACACGGAAACCAAAACCTCTCAAGAGTAGCGCAGTGTTCAAACCTGCCGATCTTGGGTACCTCAATATATCTTCGACGATGGAGCTCAAGCCGTACGATGGCGTAATCGAGCAACCACGCCCGCGCAACGCCCTGGAACTCGGTATCCGGGTTCGGCAGAGGAACTTTCACATCTTTGTGGCCGGTCCCACCGCAACAGGCAAGATGACGACAACCATGCGCCTATTGCGTCGAGATGCCCCCAAGCGAAACATCCCGCCGGACATCATGTACATCCATAACTTCGAGGTGCAGGAGTGCCCGCTTGTCGTCGAATTGCCGGCGGGACAGGGCATCGTATTTCGTAACGAAATGGAGGTCTTCATCGAAGCACTTCGCCATGACGTTCCGGATGCCTATCACTCGAAGGAACATCAAGGAAGCATCCAGGCCGTGCTGAATTCCAGCATGGAACGTGAAAATGAGGCCTTGGCGGAATTGAAGGACCAGGCATCCAATCTCAGTTTTCTGGTGCGCACCTCGAAGCAGGGCTTGACGGTGCTCCCTGTCGTGGACGGGAAACCGCTGTCCCAGAAAGAATATACCGACCTCAATGCCAGCGCCCGTAAAACCATCGAGGCCAGGCGTAAGAAGCTGGACCCGATGCTGAGCGCCTTTTTCGAGTTCAACCGCGAAATCGAGATTCAGTCCCATGCCGAGCTTGAAGAGCTCCAACGCCAGATGGCCCTGTCGGTAATCGAGAGCCGCCTGTCGGGCATGGTAGAAAAACACCGAGACCACCCCGCGATTCAGGAGTACCTCAACGGCCTGGTGAATGACATACTTCTTCATCTCGAACGGTTCATTCCCGAGGAAGAAGAGAAAGCACTCACTCCGGAAGCTTTCCTGAAAACGGTGCCCCAATACCGGATAAATCTGGTGGTGGACAATCGAAAGACACGGGGAGCACCTGTTATCATCGAAGACCGGCCAAACTATTACAACCTCTTTGGCCGTATTGAAAAGCATGTGGAGTTCGGCATCTATTCTACCGATCACACCATGCTCAAGGCCGGTTCCCTACTCCGAGCCAATGGCGGTTTTCTGGTCCTGAACGCGGCCGACCTGCTGGCCCAACCCGGAGTCTGGGAGTTGATGAAGAGCACCCTCCGAACCGGACAGATCCGAATTGAAGATCTGGGCGAGGCGAGCGGCTTTTTGGCGACTAGTGGTCTGAGACCCACTCCCGTCAACATCGACGTGAAGATCCTGTTGATTGGTAGCCACTCCGTCTATGAAGCCCTCTACCGATACGACGAGGATTTCCCCAAATTGTTCCGGATCAAGGCAGAATTCGATGATTCTGTGGATTGGGACCGTACGGCTGAACGTGCCTACGCGCGCTTTGTAGCGGGAGTCTGTGAAAAAGATGAGCTATTGCCCATCGACGTAACCGGCCTGAATGCTCTTATTGAAACGGGAGCTCGTTGGGCAGATCACCAACGAAAACTATCCCTGTCGTTTAATAGCCTGGCGAGCCTGGTCATTGAAGCCGACGACGTGGCACGGCGACGGCGATCCAAGATCATCCGCCGAGACGATATCCATTCCGCTCTTGAACGGCGTGAGTACCAGGTTTCCCATCTTCGAGACCGGATGTTTGATGACCTGGCAAAGAACTTTGTTCTCATCTCGGTCGAAGGCGACGAGGTGGGTACTATCAACGGATTGACGGTCCTCCAGGACGGACCTTTCGATTTTGGGAAGCCGGCCCGAATTACTGCAAGGGCCCAGGCCGGAACGGAAGGGATCTTGAACGTGGAGCGCGAAGCCCATCTATCCGGTCAGATCCACGACAAGGCTGTCTTGATTCTAGCTGGGTTTCTGGGCGGGAAATATGGTACCCGCATCCCAATCTCCGCGTCTATTTCCATCTGTTTTGAACAATCCTACGGCTATGTAGATGGCGATAGTGCATCCCTGGGTGAGCTTCTTGCCATCCTGTCGGAATTGTCCGGGCTAGCCATACGGCAGGATCTCGCCGTTACAGGTTCGATCAATCAACTTGGTCAGGTCCAGCCGGTCGGAGGCGTCACATCGAAAATCGAAGGATTCCACCGCCTCTGCCAAATCCGAGGATTAACGGGTACACAGGGGGTTGTCGTACCTAGAGCGAATATTCGCGATTTGATGCTGCATAAGAGCATCCGCGAAGACATAGAAGCGGGGCGATTCCATATCTACGCTGTGCAGACGGTCGACGAGGCCATCATGCTGTTTTTCAATCAGACGCCGGGAACCCTTCGAAACGACGTATTTACTCCGGCCCGATCGATACACAACCAGGTATTCGAACAGCTGAAAAAACTCCACGAACTAAACACGTCGACTGGCAGCCCTACGGGTACCATCTCGACCCGCTAGCCGGCCTTCTTTTTCGCCGCAGCCTTTGCCGACGTTTTTTCCGGTGCCTTCTTCGCAGCTTTCGCTTCGGGTTCCTTTGCCACAGCTTTCGCTTCGGGTTCCTTCGCCGGTGCTTTGGCTTCGGGTTCCTTTGCCAATTCGTTCAGGAGATCGACAACATTGGAGACCCGATCTCCAAGAGCTGCGATTCCTTTTGCCAACTTCTTTACTTCTCGTCCGGTGTACTCTTTCTGCTCGTCTAGTTTATTGGCAATCGCGACTTCGGACAGCATCGATCGTGCCGAGTGGTAATCATAACGACGTTGCAACACATTAAGGACCTGGGCTTTGGACGGCATCAACGAACCTCGGAATGATCACTGGAATCGGTTGGAAGCAGGTCTCGACATTATAGCACCCGTTTCTCCGGCTGCAAGGCCACAACCATGCCTATGAAAGGTCATACCATGGCCATTCCAACCCACCCATTGCAACAGCGTCGCAGGCCTATTTTCCGGCCCTGATCTACACTCTTTGGTAGTTATTTTCGGGAAAATCTGGCAGGGTCCTGGCCTTCCTATAGTCCCTATTGGACAATTATTGAACGACTTTGGCGAACCGGATGATGGATAGCTCCCAACGATCAGAACCGAAACTAAGCCCCGGGCGCTTCCAAAATGCTCCCATTACCCCCCAGGCTATCGGCACGAATCTACCCTTCAAGAAATGGGAAGGGCCGGCGTTAGCCCCGACATTTCATAGTCTGTCGCGTATGGGTAAACTCAACGCCATCCTTGACCTGGCCTCGCCCGCGACCTTCGTCCAGGGGCTGCCCACACAAGAGCTTCACCAGCTGATTCACCATATTGGTATCGAAGACGCAGGGCTTCTGGTTCCCTATACAACACCCGAACAATTTCGCACACTTCTAGACCTTGATCTCTGGATCGGTTCCGAGATATGCCCAGAGCGCATTGAGCGCTGGATATGGAGCCTCGACGAATTCGGACCGTCCAATGAGTTGCCTCGTCGACTCAAACAAGTTGATCCGGAACTGATCATCACCATTTTAGCCCGCTGGTGTCGTATCCAGGTCCGAGAGAAAATGGATGAGAGTCCGTACTTCCCCGATGACTCCGTGGTCTTCACCACGCCCGATCAACGCTATTTTGTAGAACTCTACGGTGACGATGCCAACGACCGCTTCCCGATGATATACCACCTCATCAGGGCCCTATATCAAGCCGATCTAGAGCAGGCGCTCCAGTTGCTCGACAAGATAACCATCGAGAACCCGAGCGAAGTGGAAGAAGAACTCTTACGTTTTCGAGACGCTCGACTCCAGGACCTGGGCTTCGTTTCACCCGACGAGGCCATACAAATGTATGTCTTCATGAGTCCCAAGAAAACACTTGCTGAGCTTTCTTCCATACTCGACGGCCCCAGCGGGAATGTCTTTCGCCACGAAGGTCGTCCCATTGGTACTTCTTTGCTTGGACTCGGAGCCCCCGACAACTTCCTTGCAACGATTCTAGGCCAGACCGACTGCCCCGAACGACAAGAACAGTTCATCACCTCATTCACGTATCTGTGCAACCGTTCTTCAACCATTCGTATACTTGACCTGAGTGATCTTGACCGATGGAACGAGGAAGCAAGGACCATCTTTGGGCATCTGAACATTGGACTGGAATACCTGGCCCAGGGAAATCTGGAAGCCGGAGGTCAGATCCTTGAGAAAATGCATCTTATGGAGCTTCACCGCGTCGGGTTCAGCGTCATCACCGAGCTCAGCCATACAGCAAATAGGATCCTGAAAACACTTGGCAGCCGTGACGCAAAACACCTCTTTGATTCGCCCTATGCGGAGGTCATCGCAGCGGTCGCATCTCGCTTCCCCTGCTATACCGAAGTTGTGGACGGCGGTTTGATCGACCGTCCTTTCAAGAGTCTGAACGAAGTCGACCGGCTGCGGGTCCTGGTCAGTGATGCACAGGTCTCTGCTGATCTCTTCAGCCAGCATTTCGGTGTGAAAGCCCTGGAAGTCGATTCACCGACCGAGACTGGCTTGCCCTATGCAGACGTTCGCCTTTCGAATCTATGGCTGACCCTCCTCTGCCAGAACACACAAAACGGCACTGCGACCTTGCAACCGATCACGATCGACCAGGCAGGCAACTACGTCGAAGTATTATGCTCTCCGCCGGATCAGGCCATTCAGAAATTGACCGACGAAAGCACGGCCCTTCTGGCGCAACTTTCTATCTCCGACAACGTACAGATTTCGGCCCTTCGTCGATCTCTGATCGACCCTGCCGCGCAGCGGTTCTACGATGCGTTCAGCCGCGTAACGGAACGTCCCCACGACCCCAATATCCTGGCGGATTTCTTCCTGCTCGATCTGAATTAACTATCGGCCTTGATTCCATCCACCACCAGAGTGATCAAGGTGGCGTAGACCTGGACGGGTGGTAACTTCAAAGACTGGTTCAGGCTGGCCAGAATCAGACTCTCCGCCGCGCCCACAACGGCCCGAGCACTGATGCTCGGCTCCATCGCCCGCTGCAAACCGTGAGCTTGTGCCGTCCGAGTCAAGCTAATGGACTCGTCGAGAACGACCTCCGCCAGAGCACATATGGGTGCGCGGGCACCCACCGCCGGAGAACGGTTCTCCTGCAAATACATACAGGCCACATTGGCATTTTCCAATATCAACTGACTCAGTACGAGCGCCAGATTCTGATAGGCCTGGATCAACGCAGTCCGATCCCGTGCTTGCGAAACCGCATTCCGGCACGTTTCGAGAGCGCTTTTCATAGCGCCTTCGACGGGGTCGAGCAGGACCTGCACCAGATGGGTCTTGTCATCAAAGTAACGATAAAACGTCCCTTTCGCGACACCACAATGATCCACAATCTCATCGATCGTTACCGGCTCGATCCCGCGTTCAAGAAACAACTCCAGTGCCGCATTCGACAAGGTCCGTATTCGTGCCTCGCGATTTCTCGCACGTACCCCACCCGGCTGTCCCGGCCTTGTCGACGTGGCACCTTTCACAACCGATTCGTTTTCTTGGCGTTTTTTGTTAGACATTCTGTATCGGATCTACTAAAACATGACTAAATAGTCATCTTTTTTTGCGGGGACGTATAATGCTTGGTATTCCAATTGGCCTGATGTATGCAAACGCGGGTGAGTGGTTGATACACAAATACATCCTCCACGGGCTGGGAAAAAACAAGAAGAGTTTCTGGTCTTTCCACTGGCACGAGCATCATCGTGAAAGCCGAACGAACAACCATTTGGACCCGGGTTATAAAGAGAGCCCATTCCGTTGGAACTCCCAGGGGAAAGAGGGCGCGGCCCTGGTGGCGCTAGGTGTCGCACATGCCCCACTGTTCCCGGTAGCCCCCTTCTTCACCGGTGCCGTCTGGTACAGCATCATTAATTACTATCGAGTACATAAGAAAGCGCATATCGATCCAGATTGGGCAAAAGAGAAGCTATCCTGGCATTTCGATCACCATATGGGGCCAAATCAGAATATGAACTGGTGCGTTACGAAACCCTGGTTCGATATTCTAATGGGCACACGCGCTTCGTTTGTAGGCACCCGAAACAAAGAAGAGACGGATCGCGTCCAAAGAGAGCTGGCGCGCAGCGCCTGATATAGCCGCAAAAATAGAGACGCCCTGGAAAGCCGGGAGCTCCCCAGGGAGTTCTCTTTGTTCCGAATTCGACTCAGACTTTGCCGAGAAGAAGGAACGACATAACCAGGGAGTAGATGACCAGTGACTCGATCAGAGCGAGCGAAAGGATAAGACTAGGCATCAACTTCGCGTTGGGATTGCGGGCCATTCCCTCGAGAGCAGCGGAAGCAGCACGGCCCTGCGCCAATGCACCAAAAGCCGCTGCAAAGGCAAGACCAAATCCAACACCAAAACCGAGGAATTTACGAGATCCACCTTCGATGGACGCTGCAACAACCTCGTCAATAGCAAAGGCGGCCGGTGTGAACAGAACAACACCTACAAGGGTAAGGGAAACGATCGTCCAGAACTTATTCAGGGAACTCATTCGTTGTACTCCTGTCAGATAACCAGTGTGAATAATAGGGGGGATCAGTGCTCGTCCGCGTGGTCTTCTACCGCCATAGAGATATAGACCACGGAAAGAATCAAGAATACGAAGGTCTGGACCAGCGCGACGAGAAGTCCAAGTACCTGGATGGGGATCGGGAAGACCAATGGTAGAACACCTGGGATAAGTCCCAGACAGATCGCAAGAACCGTATGGTCTGCGAACATATTTCCCATCAGACGAATCGATAGGGAAAGTACGCGTGCAAGATGGCCGATGGTCTCGATCACAACCATCAAGAGCATCAGTGGCAATGCCGCTGGATGGGTAATCGGCCCGAGAAAGTGTTTAAAATACGACACGCCATGGGCTTGAATACCGTAATAGTGAGTGGTCACGAAGATCACAAGCGCCATAGCCATGGTGGTATTGAGATTGTCCGTCGGTGGAAACAACCCCGGAATCGACCCCATATTATTGCATACAAAGATGAATAAGGCGGTGGTCGCCAGGATTGGAAATGTCTTCTTGGCCCACTTTTCGGGCATCATAGATACCGACAGATTATAGATGCCCTGGAGAACCAACTCCATTACGGCCGCCACGCTGAACCGCGATGGGGGCTTGATGGAACGTTCGGTATTCCGGAACCAACGTCCGGCGATAAGTCCGAGGAGCAAAGTGATCAAGGCCGCGAACAGGGCGCCGGGTACATGCATCACTTTACCCACGTCGTCACCCATGGCGGATTTTCCGATCCACGAGCGGGCATCGTGTACGGAATTACCCGGGATGAGAGCTGAAAAAAATGACCAATTATCAGGCTCCGGTCCCTTGTGATCCGCTTCTGCAGTTGCCCCTTCTTGTCCCGCCGGTGCCGACGCATATGCGACTGCCATCGGGCCCAGCACAAAGCCGATTAGTAGCAGAACTACGGTAACACGCTGTCGGGCAATGGATAGCATACTAGACTTTGCCTCGGGCAATCGTGGCACCAAAAACCACCGGGAGAAGGGTGCTATAACCGATTAGAAATGCACCGGCGGCGGGTTTCACAACGAGAATAATCAACCCAACGACAAAGCCAAGGGCGACAAACTTCACGAAAAACAATCCCACATAACGCCCCGCTTTCGAGGCCTGATTACCCATCATCCGGTTGCCAATCCAATTAATGATGTACAGATTCGCCAGGGCGAGCCCTCCGCCTGCAAAGGAAGAAAGCCCCGCACGGAATCCCCAGCCCATCCCAATGGCCAGACTCAAGACAACAATCATAGCCAGATGAATCCACTGAGCCCGTCGGGACAATCGGTCCAGGGCAGCAGTTGTAGCCTCGTTCTTGCCCTCGGTGGAGGTGAGGGCAGGATCAGCTTGGGTCATCGGAGGGCTTAGAGTCATTGGGTTCAGATTTGGAAGAAGACTCGTCAAGTCGATTGACTACACGAATCAAGTTAAGAAAACCGGCTGTAATCCCTAAGAAGAGCATGATGAGGGTCCACACAGGTCGCGTATCGAATCGGCCGTCCAACCAATAGCCAGCATAACCGCCGAGGCCTACCGCGACTCCGAGTTCCAAACCCACTGTGGAAAGGCGTAATGCCTGGCGCCGGTTCCGGCGCTCTTCTTTCGTGGGTCTACGAGACGGGATCATAAAGGGTAACAGAGTGTAATCATTCAAAAAACACTGAAGCAGGCTCACCACTCCAGACTGGGATTGGGGTAGGTAACACGATCAACTAGGTGTGTCAACCAACAAAGAGGTCAATTTGAAGACTGATTGGGAGCCATCAAATCAAGGGACTGCGGTGCTTTCTCTAGTTCTATCTCCGGAGCTTTATATCCGGATGGTCAACTGCCAGCAGTTATGTCGGTTGCCATAACCGTTCGGGCGGCGGCAACAACCCGATCACAGATCGATGAATCATGGGTCGTAGCCAAGAACCACGCTTCATATTGGGAGGGGGGAATGCTAACGCCTTCCCGGCGCATACCGTGAAAGAACTGGGCAAATCGTTCAAAATTCGATCCGCGTACGTCATCAAGTCGGTGGATCGGCCCAGCACGGAAGAAAGGCGTAAGCATAGTGCCGACCTGTTGGACACACATTTCAATCCCATCCTCGTCCGCAACCGTCTGCAAGCCCTCAGCCAATAGCGCAGCCCGTTCCTCCAGGCGGTCAAATACAGGCGTATCTTCCAAGACCTCCAGGGTTGCACAGCCCGCCACCATCGAGAGCGGATTTCCACTTAATGTGCCGGCCTGGTAGACGGAGCCCTCCGGCGCTAGACAGTCCATGATCTCAGCCCGACCACCAAAGGCCCCTACCGGAAGCCCGCCACCGATGACCTTTCCCAGACAGGTAAGGTCGGGCAACACCCCATATAGGGCCTGGGCTCCGCCCCGGTGGACTCGGAATCCCGTCATAACTTCATCAAAGATCAAGAGCGATTTGTGCTCATCACATAGGGCTCGCAACCCTTCCAAAAAGCCTGGAAGGGGGGGGATAACCCCCATATTCCCAGCCACCGGTTCCAGAATGATACTCGCAATTTGTTCGCCATAGCGTCCAAACAGGGCCTCGACAGCTTCCAGATCATTGAAGGGGGCCAATAATGTTGTTCCAGCTATCGACGCAGGCACGCCTCCACTGTCGGGATGCCCATGAGTCAGCGCACCGGACCCGGCTTTTACGAGCAGAGAATCCACATGTCCGTGATAACAACCCTCGAATTTTACCGTTAGATCTCGTCCTGTGGCTCCCCGGGCGAGCCGTATCGCCGTCATGGTCGCCTCTGTGCCGCTGTTCACGAAGCGCATCTTCTCCATAGACGGAACAAAATGCCGAACGCGGTCTGCCAGATTCGTTTCTATCAGTGTCGGTGTCCCGTACGACCATCCATCTTCCACCGCTTCATGAAGCGCATCGGCTACACGCGGGTGCCCATGGCCGAGGATGAGCGGTCCATAGGCTAATACAAGATCAACGTAGGCATGCCCGTCCGCATCATGGATCTCTGCCCCCTGCCCCCGAACCGTAAAAAACGGCGTTCCTCCAACCGACCCAAGGGCTCGAACCGGACTGTTGACGCCCCCTGGGAAGCATTCCTTCGCTCGAATAAATGCGGCCTCAGAACGTGTCAGTTGGTACTCTTCCATTGGCGCCTCGCGCAAGGGTTCGAACCTGGCTGTCAGGCTCGCACACTAACCACCCATCTCGAATTACTCAAGAACTGGCTCAACACCCGGGTTCTCCAATGTCGATTACTCCGCGGGACCCAGCACTTTAAACGCAACCTTAGCCGACTCTCCGGCTCCGCCACCCTTCGTCACCAGTTGGCCACGGGGAACCCCTTTTCGGATCAGATAATCGGCAATCTTACGTGCTCGACTTGCACTACGCCGAGAGGCTCGCCGCGCGACAACCTCATCACCCGTTGTTACCAGAATTTCCACCTGCGTTATGTTTGGTGTTGCCTTCAGCACGGCGGCAATCGTGTCCAGCACAGGACGACAAGAACGGTCCAATTTGGCCGTTCCACCACGGAAAACAATCTGTCCCCGAACGACAAGATCACCATTCAGAAATTCCGCCAACGGTGCCTCGTCGGGACAGCCGTCTTCATCCTTATGGTCATTCTTGTTTTCGGGTTCCAAAGGACACGCATCTTTGTCGTCTGGAATCCCGTCTTCGTCGTTGTCTTCATCTGGACAGCCATCACTGTCCTCAAATTGGTCGAAGTCCTCGGCCTCATCCGGGCATAGGTCGTTTTTGTCAGTCAACCCGTCGGAATCATTGTCAAACTCAGGACAGCCATCCTCGTCCTTGAAGCCATCCACATCCTCTGGATCCACCGGGCATTTATCGGCCGCATCCAGGATCGAATCGCCATCATTATCCGGTTCAGGACAGCCATCGTGATCCTCGTATTGATCCATGTCCTCTGCTCGATTGGGACATTGGTCGACAGCATCCAGGATCCCATCGGAATCGGAATCGGGCGGCCGCAATGATGGGTAATATGCAAGTCCAAAAAAGGCTCGGACTCGAACATTGCCATAACCCTTGGCAAGCCCTCCACCGCCACCGACCAGCGCTCGCATGCCGGAAGAATGGTGATAAACCATTCCACCGTCGACCTCAAAATACGTCGTATTGGGGTCGTCGTAGAAGGACGATGCATTCGTTGTGGTTGCAATGTGGCCAAAGAGCGAGATCTCGTTCTTTACCAGCGGCGCCTCGAAAGCGAACCGAATGTCGAATTCATCATCCACCGTAAAGAGCCCATCCTCTTCTTCAAAGGTATCGCGCATAAGGTAGCCAATGTTTAGCGCCGCTCGATAGCCATGAAAGGCGGTGTCAGCGACCAGCGAGGCCAAGACTACATTCCCCCCGTCACTCAGATGTGCACGTGCCCGTCCCGTGGCAAATTTTGCGTCCAGGGCCAGTCCAAGCCCAAACCCTTTTCTTCCTCTTTTGAGAAGTGCTCCCTTCAGGGATAAACCGATGTCGCCAATGCCAGCCCCCGAATCGATCGGTACGGCAAAGCCCTCTTCACCTTCATTCAGAAAGACTCCGGGAATCATCAATCCGACCGAAAAACGTTCCGCGAACGCCAGGCTGCCATAGAAGTTGGCTGTGACCCGATTCTTGACCACCGCCTGCGGGCCGTCCGGGGTCAAATAGACCAGCTGATTCTGACCGTAATGGATGAACACTCCTCCCCCACCGGAGAGCGTGGAGGGAAAGTCCATGAACTTCACGGTCATAACATCATATAGATGGGGTGAAGGACGTAGCTTGGTCACATCCAGGTCTCCCGCCCGTGCGGGGCCAGCCGTAGCCATCGCCATCAGGACCAGGATTGCTCCCAGTCCCATACCCGATATTCGTGCAAGAACCGTCTTCATTGCCTGTTCTCGAATCTCCCTCATGTGTGCCGATTCTATGGGCTGCCCTCCACTTTGTCACGTTTGGAGGTTGCGTGCGATTCCGTTTTCCCCATATATAAATTTGACCGGTTCATTGGAGCTACCTCTTCGAATACTCTGGGGGCGCCATGACACGGAAGTGGGTCCATATGCACACTCCTGCTAAGATTCTGTTGAGCGTCTTCCTTCTTTGTTCGTTTCCTGGCCTCTCTCTGGGAGGGGGAATGGAAATCCCGGACAATGGAACGCGCGGGTTGGGCCGTGCTGGTTCCTATGTGGTAGGGGCCAATGATCCAACCGCACTCTGGTACAATCCGGCCCTGTTGACTCGACTCCGTGGCACCCAGATCCTGTTCGACAACCACCTCTCGATGCTGGATTACCGCTTTCGTCGAGAGTCATTGGAATACGATTCTGGCTCTGGAACCCTGGTCGCCCCCGATACGGAATTTGCGGAAATACATAACGAGGAACGCCTCTTCTGGGCACCGTTCATGGCCGTAACGTCCGATCTGGGAACGGATAATCTGGTGCTGGGACTCGGGGCATTCGGGCCACCCGCAGTCGGTCATCGTTCGTTCCCTTCGGATGGAGCCCAGCGCTACATGCTCGTGGAGTCGGATATTCTTATGGCGTTCTATACGTTCGGCGCCGCCTATCGCCCTCATCCCAACCTCTCCATCGGAGCAACAATTCAGTCCGTTGATCTATTAAAGAACCGGTATTCTGTTGTGGCATCGATGAACCTGGCCGAACTGTTCCCAGACCTCCCTCCCAGTGCACCGACAGAGTCCGCATCGGGCGATGTACTGTTTAAACTGAATACCCAGGACCGGTTCACACTGACGGGTACTGTGGGGCTCTGGTGGCGCCCGCATTCCGACTGGGAGGTAGCCATATCCAGCCGGCCGCTCCCCATAAACATCCATTCGAAAGGACATTTTGAACATGAGTTTATCGGGACGACGATCGCCAATATCGCCGCCGAATACCTCGAAGAAAACGATAATCGTGTCACTCTGGATGTGACGCTCCCCTCCTGGGTCCGGGGTGGAATCCGGTACGTGCACCGAGCCGCCGGAGGGCGCGAGTTATTCGATGTAGAATTCAACGTCGTATACGAAGCCTGGAGCCAACTGCAGTCCTTTGACGTCCAGTTTGGAGAAGCATTTCAATTCGTGGGAGATGATCCGGAAGCGGGCCCCGGCGCCCCCGTCCCCATCGCGCCCGTAAGTTTGAGAAAAGCATTTAAAGACACCTATTCCTTTCGGCTGGGTGGTGATTATCATCTCCTCCCGAACCGTCTTACCCTACGCGCGGGCACGTTCTACGAGAGTGCAGCCAGCCCTCTTTCGCACACCCATCTTGACTTTACCGCGTCCGAGCGCCTGGGGTTCACTACCGGAGCGACCCTGCGTTGGAATCGTATAGACTTTTCTCTGGCCTATGCCCTGATACTTCACCCGGATCGACATGTTCCGGCCGACGAAACGCTTATCTACCAGATACGCCCCCTCTCCCAGTGCCTTCCACCGTACGATGATTCTGAGAAATGCCATTCCGGAAATCCTGGTAAACCTCCGGGGGTTCCTGCTGGCGGTGGGACCTTTAAAAGCGGCCTACATGTCGTATCGGCGGGGCTTACAATTCACTTTGACCCACGGTGATATGTCAGCAGAGATCCCATACCATTGGAGCAAATGGGACTGTCCCGCCAGAACCAAACAACAAAAACTAGATGACATTGCCCGGCGGATTTGCTACCAATAAAAGGTACAGAGGTAACTGGGGTTTTCCCGCTTGTCCCGCCCGAAAGGGTTCCGAGTGGGAAACAAAAAGCCGCGCCTACCTCAAACCATGATCGCTACGCAGTCCAATGCAGCGAGCAGTTTAAACCTAAATGAAATTGTATTGACGGCATTGCCGAATAACAGAAGAGAGCCGCGCCAGACGCTCCCCAAACAAAGGCGATATGCCTGAACAGCACCGGGGAACAGACCGCACCTTTCGTTTTCAGGAGACCTTGAATGGCCCGAAAGTCGCGAAACTCAAAGCGACGTAACCGAGGACGCCGAAGAGGCAGCCCAAACCAGGACAAAGTTCTGCTTGGCACCGACGCGCAACCACTTGATGGAACGCGCATCATCGGAACCCTTCCACCGCTACCTATCACGACCCGTCTGCTCGATCGGGTACGGCGTCGTATTGGAAGCGAGGATTTCGTATGGCAACGGGGTGTTAAATACGCGGAAGACAAGAGAGTTGCCTATCTGAAGATTCGAGGCGATCACGTAGAGGCCGGCGTCAACGGTTCCAGACGTTATCTGGTGAGTATCGCCTGGCCATCGGGAAACCCGGAACGCTTTGAAGGGCGCTGCACCTGCCCATTCGCCCGCAAAGGTTCAACTTGTAAACATATGGTTGCTGCGGCTATGACTCTGTGGTTCGCCACCCAGAAATCAGAAGAAGACGACGCAAATAAAGAACTGAGTGGAGCCGCTGAATCCTCCTTGATGATTCGAAACCTCGGACCAAATGTGGAGCTGCGGCGTCCGCGCGGGGGAATGGTGGCGGGATCGGCACTCCCCGTATGGCTTGCGGTACTACTAGACACCGAGGAAGCTCCGCCCCCGCCGAGCAAAGAGGGCCCGACCATTCCACTGAATCCAAATGAGCCCTGGATATCCTATGATCTACTCCCAGGAGCCGCCGAGCCGATGCCCATCGAGGTGCGGGTTGCTCGCATGGGGCCGGGCATGCGGCCAACTCGTGGAAAGCGGATCTATGAAATGGACAACCTATCACTCCGTGAGCTGAGTAGTGAGATGGCCGTTCTCCCCGAAGACCATTTGGCTTTGACGTATCTTGGGGCACGCAAGTCGACGACCGATAAACAGGAGCCCGCCTGGAATGGGGGGAGCCTCGACCGGATGTTACGACTGCTTGCACATACGCGCGATGTCCGTATACACGGTGAGGCCATCCGCATCGATAAGACTCCGATCCAGCTACGCCTGGTGGTTTCGGACTTCGAAGAAGACAGTCTTCGGTTCTGGGTCGAGCCCATCCACGAGACGGACGAAGAGGTGGTCGATGTCGACCCGAAGAAACGGATCCCCGCGAGCTCTGGTCCACTCCCAGGCTTGCGACATTATGTTCCTGCCAATCCAGGCTGGGTGCATTTAAGTGACGGAACCCTCCGTCCCCTTACGAATGAGGGCACTCGCCTACTACGGACCTTCGGTGCCTTTGATGTGGAAAAGTTACCCACAGTTGCGGACGAAGACGTGGACCGTTTTCGTGAGCGCGAATGGCCACTGCTCGCATCCCGATACCCTGCCGAAATCCTGACCGACCGCCTTCCCAACGTCCTCACCCCAAAGCCAGAGCCACGTCTATATCTGACGGAACCCGAAGATATGTCTCTGGCCATCCGCGCTTCGTTTGCATACTCGATTCCCGGTTGTGAGATGGTCGAAGCCGGACCGGACAGCCCACACTTTCTTAAGGGTTCCAACGAAAATGAACCGTTGATCGAGCGCAACCCGGAGGAAGAGGCACGATCTCTGGCCAAACTTCTCCAGGCCATTGCGGCCTCCAAAGAGATCGATAGCGCAGAGTTGGATGCAGATATAGATCCGTGGCACATCGTTCTGGGTGGAGAAGACGCGCTTTCATTTCTGGCCGGACAGCTGCCACTGCTCGAATCCGACTTCAAGATCTTCGGTGACGAAAACCTCTCCCGCCTACGGGTAAACCGCGGCGATATGGGAACCAATGCTCGCGTCAGCAGTGAGATGGACTGGTTTGATCTTAAGCTCGGATTTACGGCTGGCGAACAATTGGCATCGGCTTCCGCTGTTCTAAAGGCGTGGCATAAGAAACGCCGATTCGTACAGATGCAGGACGGCAGTTATTCCAAGGTGCCGCTGAAGTGGCTCGAACGCTACGGTATGTTGTTGGAAGAAGCCGAACATGCTCGCGAGACCCTGGGGAACCGTTTGCCCAAGTATCTGGCATCTCTGGGAGCAGCTTTGGAAGAAGCCGTCGATAACTTCCAGGGTGATGACAGGTTTGAGCAGCTCAAGAATATGTTGTCGTACCCCGAACACCTTGACCCGATTCCCATCCCACGGGGGGTCAAAGCAACCCTTCGTGATTACCAGAAACAAGGTTTTACCTGGTTGTGTTGGCTTTCGGACCAGGGCTATGGCGGTTGCCTCGCGGACGATATGGGCCTGGGTAAGACCCTTCAGGCTCTTACGTACATTCTCCGGGAGAAAGATGAGGGCAATGCCGATGGCAAGCCTGTTCTCGTCGTGGCCCCCACAAGCGTTGTGTTCAACTGGCAACAAGAAGCGAAACGATTCTGCCCCTCTCTTCGATTGGCTGTATATCAAGGCCCCAACCGGAAGAAAGTACTGGAACAGATCGGGACCAAAAAGCCTGACATTATTCTCACATCCTACCCGCTCTTGCGGATCGATAGTGAACAATTGGCGGATATCCATTGGCATGCGGTTTTTCTTGATGAGTCCCAACACGTCAAGAACGCCGATAGCCAGACAGCGAAAGCTGCCTATCGCCTAAAATCCGACCATAATTTTGTTATGACGGGTACCCCATTAGAGAACCGCCTTGATGACGTCTGGAGCCAGTTCCATTTTACGATGCCGGGTTTTCTGGGACGAAGAAAATCATTCGCACGAAACTATGGGGTACGCTCGGCCGGACAGATAAGTGCGGAAGTCCTCAAAGAACGTCTCCAAGGCCTACGAACTCGCATCAAACCATTCATCCTTCGACGTCTCAAAGTAGAAGTAGCCAAAGAGCTTCCCGAACGGACCGAGATGGTTCTTCATGTGCCTCTCAGCCCAGAGGAACAGCATATCTACGCCACTGTGCGTGATGCCTACCGGGCCCAGGTATATGGTGCCGCGGAAAAGTCCAGCAAAGGCGGTCCAAGCCTCACAATGTTGGAAGCCTTGCTTCGCCTACGCCAGGCATCCTGCCATCCCGCATTATTACCGTTCGACGAAGCCAAGGAGCTTGGTGAACGAGCCGGCTCATCGAAGCTACGAACGGTTATCGATACTCTTGAAGAGATCATATCGGAGGGACATAAGGCCCTTGTATTCTCCCAATGGACAAGTCTGCTGGATCTGACCCAGGCGGCTCTGAAGAAATCTAAGATTCGAACGACACGCCTCGACGGCAGCACGAAGGATAGGGGTTCTGTTGTGGAGCATTTCCAATCCGAAGACGGCCCCCCCGTATTCCTGTTGAGTCTTAAAGCCGGCGGTACCGGTTTGAACCTTACGGCCGCCGATTATGTGATTCATCTGGATCCATGGTGGAACCCGGCAATTGAAGCGCAGGCCAATGACCGAGCGCACAGAATCGGCCAGACTCGCCCGGTATTTGTGATCAAGTTGGTCTCGGCCAATACCGTAGAGGAGAAGGTCGTCCATCTTCAGAAACACAAGAAAGCCCTCTTTGATGCAGCGATCAACGACGGTAGAGAACTAGAGGACCTCTTGACCGCGGAAGAGGTGGCATCATTCTTCGATCCGTCGGATGAAATCCCGGAGGCGTCGAAGATAGAGATACCCGAACCAGAGCCGAAACGAGCGAACGAAAAGTCGGATACGGTAAGGAGACGCCGTGGCCGTCGCTCGAGCAGAGGGGGCGGAAATGGTCGGGCGCCTAAGAAAGATAAAGCGGTTGAGGCCCAGGTCGAATCGCCGCCTGCTGTGGAGCCGGCATCCGCTAAAAAAGAAGATACTCCACAGCCCCAGGACATATCCTGAGATCAGCTATCCGGCGGAAGCACGATTTTTACCGGGGTCCCGATCTTGATTCCCAGCGCTTCGGCCTGCCCTCCCCGGATCTCGAGAGCCATGATGGATGGCTGTTCGACATAGCGCGACACCTGATCGAGGGGACGCATATACTTTAAGACCCCGACAACACGCACACCGTCCCTGGTCCGATCCATGAACACAATGTCCAACGGGATGAAGGTATTCTTCATATAAAAGCTATGCTGAAGACGCTCATCAAATAGAAAGAGCATGCCGTGCCGTAGTGCCAGGTGCTGACGATACATCAGTCCTTTCGCACGATCCTCCACGGTCTTCGCCAACTCGACCTGAAATGTCACTTTGGTCTTCAGCGAGAATACAACCTGACCCACGATCTTCCCATGATCCTGACCCACCGATACGTCAACCGGCCCCATCCCATCTGCCTGGTTTCGACAACCGGGACTCCATAGCACCATGGAAAGAAAAACCGCCCAGATGATCGGGAATCGTATCATAGACTATCCGGGGGGAGGATTTTCTCAAGGTAGGCTCGGTTGTTGGGTGAAAAATGCGCCGGCCCCTGCCCGTCGATCTCGGCTCGTTCCTCGAAGGGCCGAAAAATACCGGAGTCCATAAGCCAATTCGGATTATCGCCTTCATTGTGGAAACGCCCCTCGATGTTCGCCAACCCAAGTGCATGGCCTACTTCATGGGAAATTGTGTTGCCGATGAGATTAGCCAGGACCTGCACAGCAAGGTACACAACCCCATTCCGCTGCGATGGATGGTTATCAAAGGGGCCGGCTGGATCACCTCCCAACACGGGTGCTATGGCCGAAAAAATTCCATCAAAACGAGGATTAGACATCTCATTGTCCCCAAGTTGATGTTTCTTGGAGAACTGGAAGAAGGACCGGACGAAAACCCCTCCGTAGGCATAATAGCCCTGTTTCTCGGATAAGGCGTTGAATCCACCGATAACATCATTGAAGCGAATATTACCCACATCCTTTCCTTCGGTATTGTCCAGCCCGAGCAGATTGGCCCCGTTTGGGTCCGAGCCTCCAACCTCGACTACCGTATAGTCGACATAATCTTCGGGGCGTTCGAGTCGAAACTCTACATTGATGCCAGCATAATCCCGATGCACTACCTGAAGGACGCGAGCCAGAACCCCCTGTTTTACGGCCAATAAGCCGAATTCATCGAGTGAGTCATCAAATCCGGGCAATATCTTGATGTAGATCACCTGGCGAGCCGGAAGCACTCCTATTTGAACGGACGTAGCCGTGCCGAACACATTGTCTCCGCCGGATATAAGCCACGGCGTCGCAAACCCGGAAAAGGACCCGGGAATCACCCCGAACTCGTCTTCCCCGGTGATGGGATTACCCCGCAGGGTTACAGATACCTGTGAATCTTCCGTTATCTCATCCGGAAACAAGATCAATGAATTCACGCCTGTTCGGTCATCGATCCCACCGTCCGCGCGAAAAAATGTCCCATCGAGAAGCATGAGAGTGGCTACACCCTGCTCCGGATCAGACGCCAGGAAGCCTTTCCCGTTAAAACGTAATGCCTGGCCCCGACGCACCGACAGCGGCAGTACATTGGACACCACAGATCGGATGAATGAGATCTGCACCGGAACCGGCTGTAATGAACTGGTTACGATACCCGTACTATGTTGATTTTGAAGAAATAGCTCGCCTGAAAACGACCCGGGCTCGATACCGAATACGTCGGCTCCCAGGCGAAGTTGGGCCAGACTCCGATTCACAACTTCTAATAGAACCGGCGCCTCATCCAGGTGGAGGTTCTGACCACTCTCCGAAGAAAATTCTCCGCTCACCAGTGCAAGGGTGTCGCCTTCATCTCCAAGGAGAAATCCACTGCCCGGTATGGGAATCCGTGCACCCGGTTGCCCCACGGTGTTCACAGGGAACTGGGTGTCCGGCCACAGACTATCGCTGACCAGAAAGGAGATGGGGATCTTATCCGATTGAAGCTCTCCTCCAATCGCCAGGAGACTCTCGGCTTGAATCGTACCGTAAAACATCCCGGTAGAGGCCGGGAACAAGTCAAAGGCCGCCTGACTCAAGGTCACCTGCATACTTTGCGAATCTTCGACCAGGGCTTCGATCGCGAAAAGGGTCTTAAACCCGTTCATCTGCCCATCGAATACCACTCGCATCTGACCGAGTGGTGGTTTGATGAAACCGCTTCCATGCAACTCAAACTGGCTACCGGGAAGTACCATATCCAGCTGTGGCTCAATCGCATCAATGACCGGATCGACAATGAAGGCCGGATTGCCACTACCGCATCCGAGGAACAACAGACTGAAGAGAACACTCAAAGTGGAGGTTCCGGGGCCCCCGAAGATAGTTCTACCGAAACTCAACTGCCGCCTTTCTTTTTCTTACCTTTGGAAGCAAGCAGATCAGCCAGCTTGCCTATAATGGACTTCTTACGTTTCCGTAACCGCATCTCCAACAACCGCATCTCTCTTTGCACATCACGATAGTTCGGATCCACATTCAGGGCCTGCACCAAGAACCGACGCTCTCGATTCAGCTGATCCTTCCCCTTATAATAGAGAGCCATAAAATACAGGGCCCGAGCATTACCCGGATGCTGCTTCAATATCCCCTCAAGTATGGGCTGTACTTCTTCATCTTGAACCGCTCCGGCAATATTCGGGTTTTGGAAAAGTGTCCACACCAGATCGAGCTTATAGTTGAAATCGTCAGGGCAGGCCTCCAACGCCCGGCGACAGAAATCTTCTGCTTCCGTAAATTGGGAACGTTTCAGCATGACACTGGCACGATGGGCATAAATTCGCGCTTCATCTTCCGAGGAGACGGTTGGACCGCCTTCTGCGACCTTCACCGCCTCACGAATATATACCGCGCGTTTGCGCACATCATGGAGCGTTTCGTAGGCTTCTGTCAGCTTCTGAAACAACTCCCCCGCCTCTGGTTTCAGCTCTGCTGCACCCACTCTGTCCAGCTGATCGGGGTGAATCTTCTTTACGGCCTGGAAGTATGTCTGCTGAATCAGATCGCTCGTGGCGTCATCGGGTACACCGAGTAACTCAAAAAAGTTCACGCTCCCATTCTCACCAAAGAGGGCACTCTTTTCAGCCATATAGGCACGGATTTCATCAACAGCAACCGACATCATGCTCTTTCGTTTTTGGTCGTGATGATTCTAGTTTGTTTGTCGGCGTTGTTGCAACTGTAGCAACATTTTTGAGATCGCAGCCTTTCGCCTTACTTCGCCCACGCTATGTGTTTTAGAGAACAGGGGCGACACATTCACACAAAGTCTGTTATACAAACATCTCCAGCGAAGGAGCGAACCATGTCGTCGGATGATTTCCTGCTTGATATTCTGGTCTGTCCGGAGACCCATCAGACGCTGACCCTGGCGAACCCAGAACAATTGGACCGTTTCAGTCAAGCTGTTGAACAAGGGCAACTCACAAACCGCGGTGGAGACAAAGTCGAAGGCCAGGTGGACGGACTTCTCATTCGGGAGGACGGCCAGATCGCGTTTCCGATTCGTGACGGGATCCCCGAAATGCTTCCGGACCGCGCGGTGAAACTCGAAAATCTGTTCTGAGTTTCGCACGATGGGAACAACGATATGTCTCATCTCCATGTAGATGGTCTCTCCGAACGAAGCGAAGCACAGGTCCAGAATTATTTGGACCGCCTTCGAGACGAGAGATTTATAGATCGGCTTTTACAGAAAGACGCATCGCTATTTTCTGACGATCCTATAGAACAAGCCGCCATTGACCAGCGGTTGGGCTGGGTCGATTCCTTTGATGTATTACAGAACCAGCTCGAAGAACTTCAGCTGCTTACGAAAAAACTCTCAGACGAGGGGGCCCAGCGCTTCCTTCTGATCGGCATGGGGGGGTCCTCCGTCTTTGGCCGTATCGTCTCGGAACAATCGAAGGGTAGACTTGTAGTTCTTGATACGCTCGTGCCCGACATGGTCGCAGAGGTGTTGGAAAAGCTGGATGATCCCTCCTCCTTCGCGTTGATCGCGAGTAAATCGGGAACTACCGTAGAAGCCATTACCCTGGCAGAGATCATTCAAGAACGCTGGGGACCGCACCGAATGCTGGCTATTACCGATCCGGGTAGCCCACTTGACCAGCAGGCCAGAGCACAGGGCTATCGTGCGGTGATACACGGCTATCCCAGAGTTGGTGGTCGTTTCTCTGGGCTCTCTCCATTTGGGGCGATTCCGGCCCTTCTATCAGGATTCGATGTACAAACCTGGATTGACGGGGCGCGCAGTTGCATGGCGGATATCCAGAAATCCGCGGAGGCCCATCCTGCCATTCTCCTGGCCGCTTATATTGCGGCCCAGGCCCAGGCTGGCGCCAATATCGCCGTTCTCCGATCGGAGGGTGACCAGCACTCTCTTACACCCTGGATTGAACAACTTCTATCCGAGAGCTGCGGTAAGAACGGGGTCGGTATCTGGCCCATTCCCACGGCGAATGAAGTTTCGGAACCGAACTCTACGATCACATTCCTTGAAAATGGGGCTCATCAAAGTCCAGTCGTCGGCCGCGTATCCTGGCGTGCTACAGAGGGGTTGGGCACCACCATCGTCTGGTGGCAGATTGTAACCACGACCCTGGGTTATTTATTGGGCATCAACCCATTCGATGAACCGGATGTAAGCCGAGCAAAAGAGTTGGCACGTCGTCAGCTTGGCTCCGAACCTATGACGATCGGTAACGACACACCCTCCGAGAACCAATCAACTCATATCGCCCTACAGGCGCTCTTTCGCCAGGCTCAAGACCAGAACCGACTCGTATCATTGCTCTTGTTTTTTCCACCCACACCACGAGTCGAACAGGGTATTGCGTCCCTGGTGCAGGAGTTGGGTGTGATTCTTGGCCTGACTATCGTTCCATCCTTCGGTCCACGCTATCTGCACGCCACGGGACAGTTGCACAAAGGTGGTAGCGATGCGGCGGTGCATCTGGTGTGCACGATGGACCCGAACCATTCGGGTGGCAGTAGCGAAGAACTGCAACGACTTAGCCTGGCGCAAGCTCTGGGCGATGTAGAGGCCCTACGCGAACGTGGGCGTCCGGTCGTTCCTATCCACATAAGTACGGGAATCGATGATCTAAAGTCGATCCTATTACGCGCAGCCCAGTCCGGTATGGACGAGCCGATCAGTTGACGTCGGATGCGGACGTTGACGGCAGAGCTGTAGACGAACGTCGCTTTTTCGGAATCTTCGCCGACAACGCTTTGGCAAGAACCTGCTCCACGTTTTGTACGAAGTGGAATTTCAATTGGGCGCGAACATCGTCGGGGATGTCCTGAAGGTCTTTCCGGTTCCGTTCTGGCAGTATGATCTCGGAGATACCGGCCCGTAAGGTGGCCAATACCTTCTCTTTCACTCCACCAACCGGTGTCACAAGTCCACGAAGCGTTACTTCGCCCGTCATCGCCACATCACCACGGACCTTAATATCCGTAAATAGTGAAACCAAGGCAGTAAAGAGTGTTACTCCGGCACTGGGTCCATCCTTTGGAATGGCCCCGCTCGGCACATGAACGTGGACATCCAGCTCAGAAAATTCCGACGGCTCGATACCGAAATCTTCAAATCGGGCTTTAAGTAGGCTTACAGCGATTTCCGCCGATTCCTTCATCACATCGCCCAACTTTCCCGTCAGACGTAATCGGCCTTTACCCGGCATCTTCGTGGCTTCGACAAAAAGGATGTCTCCACCCGAGGGGGTCCAGGCCATCCCGGTGGCCACACCACTAACTTCGATCTCATCCGCCGATTCGGGACTGTATTGCTCCACTCCCAGAAATTTCTTTACCCGGCGTACATCGACTTTCTTCCTTTTCCATTCGCCGTTAACCACCCGTACAGCTACCTGACGACATAGATCGGCGATGCGCCGTTCCAGGTTCCGCACGCCGGCCTCACGGGTATAGCGATGAATGACATACGCCAAACTCTCATCGGATAAACGAAACTGTGTCGTGCTAAGCCCGTGTTTTTCGATCTGACGAGAAATCAAGTGGTTCCGGGCGATATGTACCTTCTCATGATAGGTATAGCCCGGAAGATGGATAATCTCCATCCGGTCCAGAAGCGCGCTCGGGATCGTGTCTGTTTGATTCGCCGTCGCTATGAACATGACGTGGCTAAGATCATAGGGAATGTCCAGATAATGGTCCATGAAGGTGTGATTCTGTTCCGGATCCAGCACCTCAAGCAGTGCGCTGGTCGGATCTCCTCGCCAATCACGACCGACCTTATCCACCTCGTCGAGCATCATTACCGGATTGATCACATCGACCCGCCGGAGCTGCTGAATGAACTTTCCGGGCATCGCACCAACATAGGTGCGTCGATGACCACGGATCTCCGCTTCATCCCGCACGCCACCCAGTGATACACGCACAAACTTCCGAGCCAGGGAACGTGCAATCGACTCCCCCAGAGATGTTTTGCCTACGCCCGGAGGGCCAACCAGACATAGGATGGGTCCCTTCAAATCGGGGTTCAATTTTCGAACCGCGATGTATTCCAGGATTCGGTTTTTCACTTTCTCGAGATCGTAGTGATCCTCATCGAGAATGATACGGGCCTCTTCGATGTCCAGTCGATCGGTCGACACTTCAGAGAAGGGCAGATCCGAGATCCACTCGAGCCATGTCCTCGCCACACCATATTCCGGCGAGGCGGGCTGCAACATGCGTAGACGTCGAAATTCTCTCTCGACCGCCTGGAGGGCCTCTTCCGGTAGTTCCTTGGCCATAAGGCGATCTTCCAGATCGTCCAGATCCGATTCCGCGCCTTCAAGCTCACCAAGTTCCCGCTGTATCGCCTTGAGTTGTTGGCGGAGGACAAACTCGCGTTGATTGCGGTCCATCTCGCCTTTGACTTCGCGATTAATCTTATTGGACAGGTGCAGAACTTCGATCTGGTGGTGGAGCAATTCAAGTGTGCGACGCAGGGCAGCCCCTACGTCCACTTCGGAAAGGATTTGTACCTTTTCTTCCACCGGAACACCCAGATGGGCCATCACAAGATAAAGAAGACGACCTGGATCATCGATCTGTGCCACCAGCTCGGCGGCTCCCTCCGGCAAGTCGGGGATAAGAGCAATCAGTTCCCGACCCGTCTCCTTGATATTCTTACCAAGGGCCTGCAGCGCCGGATCCGCCGGATCATAGTCAAAATCCGGAACCCACTCGATTTTCGCCATAAGGAAGGGCTCTTCCTGGGTGAGTTGGACGCAACGGAATCTTCGAAGCCCCTGTACAATCACATGATAGGTTTCATCATCACCCCGCATCACCTTCAAGATGCGAGCGGCCGTCCCATATTCATAAAAGTCTGCGGCCGTGGGTTCTTCCACTTCCTTATCACATTGGGTGAGCACCGCGATGATCCCACCATGGGTCTCTACATGCTGCAATAACTCGACGGTTTTCGGGCGACCCACAACGATGGGCATCAACGCACTCGGGAATAAGACAGCATTCCGTAACGGCAGAAGAGGAAGCATCTCTCCCAGGCCGGCTTGCGCCTCTTCCTGGTCAGGATTCAATTCTTCTTCACCCTTGGCGCCGATTTCGTCTTCTTTGGGGTCTCGCTTCATTCCACTACCGTACCATTAACAACAGGCCAATTCGAAGCCTGGACTTCCTGGGATCCATCATTATCGTACAACATGGGGCCTTCTGAGGGAATATCAACCCCAACGGTTGTGGAAAAACGCACGTATTCTACTGGCAAGCAGATGATGTTCACGGCTGGACAAGCCCTCCAGTATCGCCGCAAAGGCTTCTGAATCGTCCTTTGACCAGGCCTGGATAGCAAGATCGATGCTCCTACTCTCAAGATCTTCGGACCTCTCGAGCGGTTCGAGATCTCCTATCTCCCCCCGGGTAATTCGTATTAATTGGTTCACCTGCAACACCGACAGTTCGGCCGACCTGGGCACCGGATAAAGGGGGATTTGCGCCGCATCGGCCAGAAGGCGCTCAGCCGCCCGATCCGTCTGCGCCAGCGCAAGCCAGAGTCCGGTCCGAATAAGTATACTTCGCGCCGTCCTACAGGCCCCCATGGAAATCAGATTCCGACTGCTCTCCCGGGTATGCTCTTCCAACTGTTCAGAGGTCCGTTTCCCCTGAAGGAAGGCGACCAGATATGCCATCGTCCGGGCCTGTTCAAGATGTGCGCCCAGGTGCAGTTCGCTGCTCAACCGGGCCACGCCCTTCAATAGAGACGCGGCCACTTCGAGGTCGCCCCTGGCAACAGACCGCTCTATCGAGAACAGTTCCAGGACCTGTCGGATATTGGGGAGATCTCCAATCTCATGAAAATCTGGAAGTCCTTCCGGAGTTTTTCCCAGCGCCCAGAGAATTCGAGCCCGGAGAATGCGGGTCGCCAGCATCCCTTGTTTATCGGAACGACTGTCGAAGAGAAAGCTTGCATCTTCTACCGCCGCCAGAGCCTCGTTCAAACGCCCATGGCCAATATACCAGTCCACCTGGGTGTATCGGAACTTGGCAAGAAACCCGGGCGTCATACTGTCGTCACAGTCCAGTCGTTGCCATGCCTGATCCCAACGCCCGAGCTCCATCTCAACTCCCGCCAGATCCAGATCCAATTCCATCCGGCGACGCGACCCGACTTCCATCAGGGATTCGGCTTCCAGAAAAATGTTATAGGCCTGGATTATGTTTCCTTTACGGCGCAGAAGATGTCCGTGTTGGGCTCGGGGAACGGCCGCTTGTTCAAATTCTTCCGCATCGAGCAGGGCATCATACGCATCGGCAAAGTAATCCTCGGCCGTCTCGAGATCATCTGTTTTTACCGCCACACTCCCCAGTGCAGCCCATGCTCGCGCCTGGTTGGTCTCATGCCCGAGATCACCGTATAAAGCCGCCGACCGCAACAGATTATCGTGCGCCGCCCGGTAATTTCCCAGTCGCATTTCTATCAACCCAAGATTACCATATTGTTGGGCCAGGAACTCTGGAACATCCAACTCTCCAGCTAGTTCAACGGCCTCCATGGAGGCGTTCAAGGCCACCTCACCGGTCATCCAATCCATGGCGTGCTGGACCCGCTCCGACGCAGCGTGCAATCGGATCCGCGTCGGTACGGATTCAAAACGAGAAATCATGGACAAGAACTGATCCGACTCATGATACCAACCCGCTTTCCGGGCAGCAGCGGCGGATTGAAAGGCGCATATCGTATACTCGCTGGGAGACTCAGCCGGCTCGATTTTCTCCATTGCCTCCGCAAAGGCATCAAGAGCCTGCACGGTATCCCCACGGGCGGCAAGTTGCTGCCCACGACGAAAACAACGGTCAAAATCCGGGTTGATCTTTCCCACCTGCTCCAACGGTTCGAGGAGGAAGCCAAGTTGATAAACCCAACCTAACGATTCGACCGGATGTGGTCAAACCGACTGGGTTTGCCAACCAGACTGAATTGGGAGGTCGAGCCGTGAACACCATCTGCTTGCCAGCACGTTCGGTACGATTTTCATAGCCGTCAAGGTTGATATTCTCCAGAAACACCCCATCTTGACCCGAAAAGCTCTCTAGACCTACACTCTCAAACCCTGCCTCTGAAGGAGCTCCTTTTGGCCTACGCACCTACATCGCACCAGGAAATCGACCGCTACCTGCTAGAACTCGGAGAAGCGAGTGACGAACTAATCGGGCTAGGGCTGGATGAAAGAATCGCACTCATAAGCGATATGCGGAACCGGGTGTACAGGGTCGCCGACAAATGGGTACAAGAAGCTGCCTCCCATAAGGGCATGCCAAACAGCCCCGGAGTTGTCGGGGAAGAGCTCTTTGGTGGCCCGGTTATCCTTTGCCGATGCTTGCGCTTATTTGAGAAAACCCTGCGCGATATACGTGACACAGGAAAACCCCAGCTACCGAAAAATGCCGTCACGAAAAAAGCCGGGCAGCTCTACGTACAGGTGGTACCAGCTGATCGTTACGATCGGCTGATGTTCCAGGGCTTTTCAGCCGAGGTTCTACTGGATCCGTCGGTCGACAGAGATTCTCTTCAGGATCATCTGGCGGTTGCGTATGCGCCCGAACGACGCCCCTCGCCTGGTATTTCCCTTGTTCTTGGAGCGGGAAACGTCGCCAGCATTGCCCCGCTGGACGTCTTCGACAAGATCTTCCTCGAGCATCAGACATGTATCCTGAAGATGAACCCCGTAAACGAATACCTCGGGCCGTTGATTGAAGATGCTTTTGAGCCGCTCATTACAAAGAACCTCCTCCGGGTCGTGTACGGCGGCGGCGCAGTGGGGGCCTACCTTTGTAATCATTCGAAGATCAGTTCGATTCATATCACGGGATCACACCATACCCATGATGCCATTGTCTGGGGCCCGCCGGGTCCAGAACAGGATCAACGAAAAGCCTCTGGGACTCCCATCAACACCAAACCCATTACATCCGAACTGGGCAATGTAAGCCCGGTCATCGTTGTCCCCGGCCCCTGGACTGCCAAGGATCTATCCACCCAGGCCGCCAATGTCGCTACGATGTTGAGCAATAATGGCGGGTTTAATTGTAACGCAGCACGGGTACTGATCCAGCATAAGAGCTGGTCCCTCCGTAGCTCGTTTTGTGACGAGATTGCTCGTACTTTCCAAACCGTCCCCAATCGTGTGGCCTACTACCCCGGTGCCGAAGACCGCTTCGATTCATTCCTGGACAAGCATCCAGAGACCCAACTGGTGGGGGAACGTACCGACGGAAAACTTCCATGGGGGTTCGTTCGCGATATCGACCCAGACGCGGAAGACGAGATCTGTTTTCATACCGAAGCCTTCTGCTCGATCTTTGCGGAGACAGGACTCAAGGCCGATAATCCGGTCGCATTCCTGAAACAAGCGGTCGACTTCTGCAACAACCGCCTCTGGGGAACCCTGAATGTGTGTATATTGATCCACCCGGAGACGGCGGCATCGCCGCCCATGGCGGAGGCATTGGAGCAGGCAATCCGTGATCTACGCTATGGGGCCGTGGGCATCAATCATTGGCCTGCAATGTGTTTTGCGCTTGGAAGCACCCCCTGGGGAGCCTACCCAGGTAGTTCCCTGGACGATATCCAGAGTGGGCTTGGCTTTGTCCACAACACCTTCATGTTGGATAAGATCGAAAAAGCCGTTGTCCGGGGGCCATTTCGTCCCGCTCCATTCCCTCCCTGGTTCGTTACCCATCGGCGTATGAAGGAGGTCGCTCAGAGCATGCTCGAAATGGAATATCGGCCCAGCATGGCAAAGGTGCCCAAGCTTGCATGGCACGCATTCCATCCCTGACGTGTAGGCCAGGCTGTAGAAGGTTCAGCCCAGTTGGCTTCGCTGCTGCTGGTATGTACCCAACTCTTCGAGTGCCGATTCTAAGCGCACCCGTTCCCGGTCAACCACCACATCGGGCGCTCGATCTACGAAGTTCGGGTTGTTGAGCTTGCGCCGAATATGAGCAACTGTATCTTCACAACGAGCAATCTCCTTATCGAGACGTGCTTGTTCTTCACCCATCCCCTGGTCATCGAGCGGAATTTCTACCAGGAGTTGGGCTCCTCCAACTAGTAAAAGGGCGGCCCCATCGGTGGGTTCTGCCTGTTCGGACGCATCGAACCGTAGATCAGCAAGTCGGCAAAGAGCGCGGATCTGGTCTGCCCCTGCTTCCAGCCCTGACCGCATGGTGGATTCCGAACAGGAAATGGTCGCCACCAATTGTGTCCTGGGCGGTACTTGTCGCTCGGCCCGCACATTTCGAATTGCGGAGATCATCGCATTGACATGTTCTTGAGCGGCGACAGCCTTCTCATCCACGGAAAAGCGCGCATCCCGGTGTGGCCAATCCGCGACTATCAGCATGGAATGATTTCCACGAACGAAATCCGGTAATGCTCCCCACAACCGCTCCGTAACATGAGGCATCATGGGATGGAGAAGACGAAGCATTGTCTCTAATGAGTAGAGCAGTGCGGCCTGTACCGCTTCTTTGGTAGCCGGTTCTTCATCGTTCTTCAGGGGCTGTTTCGACAGTTCCAGGTACCAGTCACAGAACACATGCCATGCAAATTGATAGATAGCGGATGCGGCGTCGTTGAAGCGGTATTCCTCCAGAGCCGTATGCGAGGCCTCAATGCAGGTATCCAATTCGTGAAGAATCCATTGTTCCGCCTGCCCATTCATGGATTTCAAACCTCGACGGTATCCCTCTTCGTCGAGATTTTCGGTGCTCATGGCCACAAAGCGAGTGGCGTTCCATAACTTGTTGCAGAAGTTTCGATACCCCTCCACTCGCGAGACGTTCAGCTTGATATCGCGTCCCTGGCCGGCCATCATCGCCAATGTGAAACGTAAGGCATCCGCACCGTGTTCATCGACGATATCCAGGGGGTCAATTACATTCCCTTTGGTTTTGCTCATCTTTTCGCCATGCTCGTCCCGAACCATGGCATGAAGATACACATCACTAAACGGCGATTCTCCCATGAACTTATGACCCATCATGATCATGCGAGCCACCCAGAAAAAGATAATATCGAAGCCTGTCTCCATCACCGTATTGGGATAGAAGGTCTTCAGATCATCGGTTTCTTCCGGCCACCCCAGGGTCGCAAAGGGCCATAGGCCACTGCTGAACCAGGTATCAAGAACGTCCTTATCCTGCTGCAGAGAGGTCCCCTGACAAGAGGGGCAGGCGGTGGGATCGGTCATTTCACAGATCTCTGCACCACAATCTCCACAATACCAGACGGGGATCCGGTGCCCCCACCAGAGTTGGCGTGAGATACACCAATCCCGAATATTCTCCATCCAGTTGAAATACGTCTTTTCCCAGGTTTCTGGAACGAACTGGATGTCCTTACTTCGAACCGCCCCGATGGCCGGTTCCGCCAGGGGCTGAATGCGTACAAACCATTGGTCACTGAGCATCGGCTCGACCACAATGCCGGTACGTTGGCAATGCCCTACCGAGTGGACATGGTCCTCGATCTTCTCAAGCAAGCCTTGCGCATCGAGATCGGCAACGATCTTCTTTCGGGCTTCAAGCCGATCCAGGCCTCTATACTCTTCGGGCACGTTGTCATTCAGGCAGGCGTCATCCGTCAGAATAGAGATCTTTTCCAGATTGTTCCGCTTCCCGGTCTCGAAGTCATTGAAGTCGTGCGCCGGGGTGATCTTGACCGCCCCGGTACCGAACTCAAGATCTACAGCCTCGGCATCTCCAATGATGGGAATCCGACGGCCAACCAGGGGAAGCAGCACATCCCGACCGATCAGCGCATTATACCGTGGATCATCCGGATGTACGGCCACAGCTGTATCACCCAACATGGTCTCAGGTCGGGTCGTTGCGACGGTAACATGAACTGTCGAATCATCGGCCAGGGGATAGCGCATATACCAGAGATGGCCCTTCATCTCTTTGTAGTCGATCTCAAGATCGGACAATACAGTCTGAATGCCTGGAGACCAGTTCACGAGCCGATGATCTTTGTAGATGAGGCCTTCTTTGTAGAGTTGAACGAAAACAGTTCGTACCGCCTCACAATACCCCTCATCGAGGGTGAAACGTTCCCGGCTCCAATCAACGGAAACGCCAAGCCGACGCATCTGATTCACGATGCGGTTCCGGTAGGTTTCCTTCCATTCGAATGTTCGTTCGAGGAACTTCTCACGCCCCAGGTCAAAACGACTCTTTCCTTCACTCGCAAGTTCTCTTTCTACAACCATCTGTGTCGCGATACCGGCATGATCGGTGCCGGGTAGCCACAAAGTATTGTAGCCATCCATCCGCTTGTATCGCGTCAGAATATCCTGAATTGTACATACAAGAGCATGCCCCATATGCAGCACGCCGGTAACGTTGGGAGGAGGGATGCATATACAATAAGAGGGTTTGTCGGACACCGAATCTGCACGGTAGTACCCGCCTGCTTCCCAGGCTTCATCCAACCCGGGCTCGACATCCTTCGGATCGTAGTGGCTTGCCAGGTCGGTCATGATTCCTTGTTCGGCTTGGCGGTCGAATCAAGTTCTTCGTTTTCATCGCCAAGGCGGGCGATCTCGGCACGAATGATGCCTTCTGCCAACTCGGGTACAACTTTCCAGGCCACCTCTGCAAGGACCTCAGGACCCGCCTTCTCCAGGAACGCCCGGGTTTCCCGCGCCACCACTTCGGCCCCATGGGCATCCAACCAGTTCGAAATCAACACTTCGGCCTTTGCCGTAGTTCCATCCATTCCTTCGCCAGCTTGATCAACCGGAAGATTATCATTATCGGCAACTGCCAAAAGCATCGGGGAGCGTGGACTCGTTCGACCCGATTCCAGGTCCTGCGGTGCCGCGCCTTCCAGCAGCAACATCGATCTAACACGCGTCAAGAAGGATCCCCGGTCAAATGGTTTTTGAAGTGTTTCGACGGCCTGTAATCCGGATAGCTCGTCCAGGATGCCGGACGTGCCAGGAGGGACTGTAACAAGAACCGGAACCCGGGATACATTCGCAGCTTGTCGAACCTCGTTGATGAGACCTGTCAGATAGCCCGGTTCCAGATCAGCGGAAACGACCAATATGGTAATTATGCCATCGCTCTCACCAGCAAAACGCATCAATGTATCGCGGTCCTTCGCCGGACAGAGTTCATGTCCATCCTCGGACAGAAAGATCTGCATAAGGTCGAGCACCAACGTATTTTCATCTGCGAGAAGAATTCGTGCCATGTTCACCACTCCTACAGGCGAATTCTCTAACAGAATGATTCCGCATTGGCGAGTCCGACAGAACGTAGGATCGCGATCTTATTGGCTCAAGACGGTTTCGACGGTTTCTGCGCGTTCGACCCAAATCTACTAAAGCATAGTCTGTGCATCTGACATACTAGAAAAAAAGACGTACAATCTTGATGTAAATCCGAGTGATCGTAGTCAACTATGCCAACAGCAAGCACAGAACAACTCCAAGTAAGAATCCAGGCGATTCCCGAGCAGTATCGGAGATTTGTTGTTCCACAGGCCCCTCCTCGAGCCCGAGACGCGGTGGCAGCAGGCACTATGCCTATGCCATCCGAGGCCCTGGTCGCGGCCACCTGTTTTCTGGCGCAGGACGCCGATGAAAAAATTGCCACAAAGGCCCAAGAGACGCTCAAACAATTTTCGCCAGAAATCCTGATTGGTGCTTCCCAGGTTCTTGATTCGGTGGGTGTTCTGCATCAGATCACCGTCTCGGCAATGGACAAGAGCTCGGTCATTGAATCCATTCTCTTGAACCGTAAAACGCTCAACGAAACCGTTGAATATGTCGCAGCCAATGGCAAGGGCCGCATGCTGGAAATTGTCGTTGGCAACCAGGTTCGAATGGAGGAGCACCCCAAGATCGTGGAGGCGCTCTACTTCAACTACAACACGCCGATGCGCCTTATTACGTCGGCCGTAGAAAACTGCGTCCGTCAGGGAATCGATATATCGGATTTGCCAGGCTACAACGAAGTGGTCGAGTCCATCATGGGGGTGGCCACGGAAGGCACAAAACCCGACGAAGACATTGATCTGGAGGCGTTATCCACAACCGATGAGGGGGAAGCGGACGAAGGAGCGGACGAAGGAGCGGACGAAGAAGCGGATGACGAATTCGATGAAGACTTCGATGAAGACTTCGATGAAGACTTCGATGAAGACTCAGATGAGGACTCAGATGAGGACTTTGATGAGGACTTTGATGAAGACTTCGATGAAGACTCAGATGAGGATTTCGATGAAGAATACGATCCAGATCTTATCTCCTTCAGCATCGACTACGAGGAACTCGGCGAAAATGAGTATGGAGAAATTCTCGCCGAATCCGGAGACGATGACGAAGATGGCCCATTGGGAGGGAAAACCAGCCTCTCCCCCAAGAAGCTACGTGCAATGAGCGTCGCACAACGGGTACGCCTTGCAATGCTCGGGAACAAGGGCGTGCGACAGATGCTCATACGGGACCCCAAGTCCATTGTTGCAGCGGCCGTACTGCAAAGTCCCAAGCTCACTGACAAAGAAGTCGCACAATACGCAAAAAATAAATCTCTTTCAGATGATATCATCCGAGAGATCGCTGCTAAGCGAGATTGGGTCAAGAACGTGAACGTTAAACGCGCGCTGGTCCACAACCCGAAGTGTCCGCCAAACATCGCGATGCGATTTCTACCCTTTCTATCCCAGAAAGAGCTGAAAGATCTGAAAAAAAGCAAGGATGTTCCAGGGTATATTATGACGGCCGCTGCGCGCCTATATCAGTTACGCGAACAGCGACAAGGAGGCTAGTCCTCTCCAGGTTCGGCCTCGCCATCATCCGTCGGGCGATCCTCATCAGGACCTTCCGGCTCCTCTTCGGATGACTCCCCTCCGTCGAGAGTATTTAGAAAAGAGTCAATGGGATCCAAATCTCCAGCCGGCGGATCCGCATCTGCCGACGAGCTATCATCAACGGCCTGGTCCACAACTTGTTCGACGGTTTCTTCCATCGTCGCATCGGTCGTGTCATCTCCGCTCGAGTCTGCGAAGTCATCTGCCATCGCAACGGCGCTCTCATCCTCAAACTCATCCTCAAGCTCATCCTCAAGCTCATCCTCAAACTCATCTACAAGCTCATCCACAAGCTGATCCTCAAGCTCATCCTCCCGTAGTCCTTCCGTCGGGGCGGTCTCGGATAGGGCCTCTGTCGTTTCGGACTCTACAATCGGCTCCTCAGATTCCGCGTCCGATCCTGAAGATTCACCCGAAGGCGTGTTCTGCCATTTCCCATCCACCGCCTCCCAGGCTCCTATTCCCGGGCTCTGTCCCGAGGCCCGGTCCAGGGCTGTATCCTGGTACGGATTCAGCGGTTGTTCCTCGTCTCCAGCCTCAACATCGGACTGGATGGACAACTCATTTTCTTTCCAAATCCCCCGTACTGGATCCGTATACTCTTCCGACTCGGTCTGGCCCGCTGGAGAAGACTCAACTGTTATCGGTGCCCCCAGCGGCGCCTCGGGTACTACCGTCGGCTCAACCGGTGCGACCGAGATCGACTGCTTCAGATAGGTATCGACAGTCATACGGCGTGCGGGCGCATCTGGAACGGGATCAATCGGCTCCGATGTGCTCTGTCCATCCAGAAGGCTTTGGCCTTTGTCCACCAGCGACTGCATAGCTCCGGACAATCGCGCCAATTCGTTACGCGCCCAGGAAACCCAATCGTGGAGTTCATTCCGCTGATCACTCATCTGCGTGATGATCTTACCCTGAACAGCATCTCTTGAAGCCCAGCGTACCTCATGTTCCCGGGCAAAACGTTCCGCTTCCTCCATGCGTACCCGTGCACTTAGCTTTTCGCTATCGAGAGAATCTACCCGGCTATTTAATTCGGAAACCAGCTGCTCCAGCTTTTTGATAGTCGTTGTGGCATCATCCAAAGCCCTGCGTTGGTCCTCGATATTCGAGCGAAATTGTCCAACTCGTTCCGACAGTTCTTCTCTTTCTTTCTTGAGCTCATCACAACTGATAAGAAGGCGTTCTGCCAACCGGAGCTTGTCCCGTAACTCGCTTCGAACCTGTACCAGTTCGCGAGACATATCATGGCCCTTAGAGCGCTCTACCTCCAGTTCAGCCTCACGCCGTTGCACAATGGGAAGCAGTTCCGCTCGTTCACGGGTCGCACGAACCAGAGAATCCCGTAGTTCGACCAATTCGCGTACGCGGGTGGCCGCCGCTTCCTCCATCTGCTTGATTTCCTCGTTCCGGGATCGCAACGCACCACGGGTCTCTTCAAGCGAACGCTGAACCTCGCCGTGAGTCTGTTGGTCCCGAACAACCTTTAATGCCTGTGATTCCTGTTCCTCACGGCTTTGTTGAAGGTTCCGTTCCTTTTCGGCTATCGAACGCTCCAACTGTGTGTATTCCGATTGCGCATCTTTCAGAGCCGCGTCGAGAGCCTCAATACGGTTGTTTTTCGCCAACGCCTGGTCTTTGGCCTCGGCCAGCTGTTCCTCTCCTTGACGCTCAATCTGCTCCCGGTCGAGCTTCTCTCGGGTCAATGCATTGGTGAGATCGCTCACCTCGGTCTCCATATCACGAACGCGGGAATCAAGTTCCTGCTCCCGACTCGTCGTGGATTCCTGGATATCGGCCCTTTCCACCATCTGACCACGCGCAGAATCCAGATCCCGCTGAGACGTTCCCAACCGTTCTTTCAGAGTTCGGACCTGGTCTTG
>CAUZEG010000002.1:0-75865 GCA_963578775.1 Myxococcales bacterium | reverse complement strand
AACCAGAAATCGTAGGTCTTACAGATGCGATTGGCGCGATCGGAATAACGAGCGGTACCTTTGTCCGCTGCTACGACAAAATAGGGGTCATCCGAGTCGTAGCATAGAAGGTCCGCAGGGCGAATGATCCCATCCTGGTTCTGGTTGTCGGTAATATCCAGGAGGCCTTCAATGAAGCGGTCATAGGCGGCCTCGGACTTCGACTTTGGTGGAGATTGGCCTGGTGTTTCCGGTTTGGGATCGGCCGTGTAACTGAGGTTTTTCAGGATGAAGCCACCTTTCGCGCCGGACGGAACAATGATGGCGTTCTTGATGTTCTGGGTCAGCATCAGGCCCAGGACTTCGGTTCGATAATCCTCTAGCCGATCGCTATGTCGTAATCCCCCACGTGCGATAGGCCCAGACCGCATATGCACCCCTTCGGTTGTGGAATGATGTACGAAGATCTCGTAACGGGGGCGAGGATCGGGCAGCCAGTCGATATGATCGTGGCAGACTTTGAAGCTGATGAGATGATCTTCCAGCCGGTGCGGCAGATAGAAGTTTGTGCGGGTGATACCTCGCGCCGTCAGTAGATAAAGGGCACGTAGCACCCGATCTTCCTCGAATGTAGCAACCGAAGAAAAGTAGTTTCGAATGTCTCGCTCAAACTTTTGGATCTGGCTCCTCCGTTTGCTTTCGGAAAGACTCCGATCCGGCTTAAACCGACTCTCAAAGAGGTGCGTCAGTTCGGTGACAAACTCTGGATGCCGTACGAGGACGGAGCGTGCGATCCCCGTGGATGTGATTCCTCCCGCCTGTCGAAGATAGCGAATAGCCGCCCGAATGAAGTCGATTTGCCGCCACGAAAGGTCGGTTATAGTGGACAGCAACAGTAATTTGTCGACACCACATTCACCTTCAAACGCGGCACGAAGTGCTTCAATGATCGCCTCCGAACGAGCGAGAAGGCTGTCTGGGTTGTCTTGGGTCTGAATCCGAAATGTATCGATCGCAATCTCGGATCCGTCCCGCAACTGAACCGATTCCTTGGCTTCATCAAGTACGTTGAGTCCAAATTGGCTGAGGACGGGTAAGAGCTTCGAGAGAGCAAGGTTTTCGTGTTGATAAATCCTTAATCGAATGCAGTTGTTTTCCTCATCGCCGGCGGATTGGAACAGGGAAAAGCCCAATCGGGCCTGGTCGTGTACCCTTTCAATCTCCTCTATATCCACCAGAATCTGTGAAGGTGTGGCCCCTTGTTTATAGCTGATAGAAAAGGCCTGAACATACCGGTAGTACAGGGACTCCGCTTTGCTCTTGGGATGGTTCTTGGCGAGAAGTTCCTTGAGTTGTAGACCCCAGGGATGGATCGCCCTGAGTACGTGTTGCTCCAACTCCTTTTCGTCCTGGCATGCAAGCGGACTATCACTATTCAGGTAGAAATGGACGACGGAGTTGTTGAACCGGGTTCGAACGGTGCGGAAATCGCAATACGTTGCCCCGGTCAGCTCCTGTAGAGTTCGTTGGATACGCGGCTGAAGACGTTCGGAGAAGTGTTCACTGGGCACAACAGCGAATGCATAAAGGCTTTGTCCATGACCGGCGATACTCACATCGACCTGGGGTTGGGACACTTCCACTGAGTCGAGAATCGACTGGATGACCTGTCGAATACGTTCGCTTCCTGCTTCGAATAGGAACTCGACCGGCAGGGTGTTGAAGGCATTGACGGTAGCCTTGTACAGATGGGTTTTCTCGATCAAGCCATCTTGCCTAATGATCTGGTCGAGTCGGTCCCGAAGTATCGGAATGTCACCGCCCGGTTGCCGCACGGCCCCGAGGGTGAATAGGCCCCAAAAGAGTAGGATTTGGCAATGGTTGTTGTCTTCCGGTATCGCGATCAGGACCTGGTCGACCAATCCACCGCGATGGACATCGGATACTCGTCCGGTTTTCCGGACATCCACAGGAAGGCGTTTTTTCTGTATTGCATCTTGGAGAAACACCTCGATGTTTGGAGGTAGTTCACCTTCCTTTGAGTCGATTCGAGCTACCCCCAGCTTTCGAATACAGGTTGTAGACCAGGAGTTTTTCGAGGAACGTTTGGCCCGGTATCTCCGGAGTCCCATCATCACAAAGTTGTGTTCCTGGAGCCATCTGCCAAACGCAACCACTTCGGAGAGTTGATTGGATTCTGAGGATGACCCAGCTGTGGCGGAACGGCCTTCCAGGTCGGCAATCGCAGCGGTCGACTCGGAACGCATCAACTCAAAATCCTGCACCATGGCATGAGCACGCGACAAGCCTTGATGCACGCTTCGCTTGAGTCTTGTCGCCGGGTTCTTCCCGAGTCTGGGCAGAATAACTTGAACCAGAGACCAACGGTTTTCTGGGCTTTTTCCTCCGGGCTGGACTTTCTGGATGGTACCGGTCTTTGATCGCGTAATAGAGAGGACGGTATTTACGGAGTATGTCGGTTTGCAGCCGACATTCGTCAGGCTTAGAAGAACGGTATCAAAGATGAACGGCTGGTCTGGCATCCAGGTTTGTACAAAGGTGATGGGAACATCCTGGCCGCCCAGGGAAATTTTGTCGTTAACGACTTGCACGCCAATGTCGCCATCGGGTGGGGTGTTTACATACCCAAGCCCATGATTTGCCATTAACTGAATGGCCGTCTGCGGCAGTTGCGATAACTTCAGCTCACTCAGGGACGCCACGATCGTTTTCACAAACTGCTCGGTGACGGACCGGGTAGGGGTTACGGTTCGTTTAATTCCCTTTACCGTGGTCTGAAATATCTGCTTCCGCGTTGTGCTTTTGAAGGTCATTCGAGGCCTCATTCTGCGCAAGTCATCAGCCGCCGCCTCTATAGCAGGAATTGGTGCTATTCGGCGAGCATGTTTAGAGCGTCGTAATCATCCCTTTGCGACCATTGTCTGCCGGCCGCGTCCAAAGGCCCGCGCGGATACCCGAAGTATTGGCGGAGCCTGGTGTCTTTTGAAGTCCATCCGTTCAATAACACGGGCCCACCGTGGCCCATCGAGGCCCGGGGGAGCCGCAGATTCAGGCGACTGGCAGTGTACGATGTAGTTGTGTACGAATTCATCGAGCACATCGTAGGGTGGGAGCGAATCGGAATCGCGTTGATTCGGACTTAATTCGGCCGTAGGTGCTCGCCGATATACGGATTCTGGAATCATGGATTGGCCCAGGACCTCATCGAGAGCGCGTCCCGCAGCGTACACTTCGTGTTTGAGCAGATCTCCTAGAACCGCGAGTCCACCCACCATGTCGCCGTATAGGGTGCAGTAACCGGTAGCCAGTTCGGACTTATTACCCGTCGCTAGAACCAGAGAGCCGTCGCGATTGGAAAGCGCCATCAGTAGAACACCCCGCAGTCGTGCTTGCAGGTTCTCCAGTGGCAGGCCGCTAAGGGGCACGCCAGTCGCCGTTTCAATTACCTGTGTATAGGTCTTGACCAATTCGGCAATGGGGATGGTTTCAAATGCGATTCCAAGCTGCTTCGCGATTGTTGCGGCATCGCTCT
Organism: Myxococcales bacterium; assembly: GCA_963578775.1. Classification (GTDB taxonomy): domain Bacteria; phylum Myxococcota_A; class UBA9042; order UBA3505; family UBA3505; genus UBA3505. Next base: position 72,333 of record CAUZEG010000002.1, on the reverse strand, counting down.
GGGTCTCATCGGAGCTAAGCGAACTCGGCATGGAGACGGCCTTTACCCGACTCGCTCCCAGAGCATAGACGGCCAGGGAAGCTGTTACTGCGGAGTCAATACCGCCTGATAGTCCGACCAATACGGACTGCACACCACATTTCTGACAGAAGTCTCGGAGCCCGAGTGCGAGCGCCTCGACACCGTCCCGAGACGAGTCGTCCTCAATTTCGGGCGGAAGATTCTGGAACGAGGGGGTGATGGCTCCATCATCTGCGGCCTCAAGGATCAATATATCTTTCTGGTACGGCTTGGCCCGAGCGATTTGTTCTCCAGCTGGGTTCCAGGCCAGAGATCGACCGTCGAAGATCAGATCGTCGTTACCACCCACCAGATTACAGTACAGGATCGGTAGACCGGTTCGTTGTGCGACGCTGGCGACCACATCATCACGTTCCTGGACTTTCCCGCGATGCCAGGGGGAGGCCGAGAGATTGATCAGCAGGTTCGCACCCTGCTTTTTCATCTCCATGCCCGGATCCTGTCCATAACACCGGAAGTCTGTCGGATCGGAGACCAACCAGAAATCTTCACAGATAGCGATACCGAGTTGGATGGAGCCGATATCTACTACACAGGGAGCGCCGTGGCCGGGTTCGAAGAAGCGGGCTTCATCGTAGACGGCGTAGGTAGGTAGCAGTTTTTTTCTGGCGGTCCCTATGATTTCTCCGCCTCGAGCGACGATCGCGCCGTTGGCCCAACGTGCCGAACGTTTTGTATCGGCTTCCACCATGGTCCCAAATACCAGGATAATGTCCCGATCCGCGGTATGACGGACGAGTTGTTCATTGGCAACACCGCAACGCGAACGAAAGTCATCGCGAAAGACAGCATCGGTGGGGGGGTAGCCGGGCACGGCCAACTCCGGGAAAACCAATACGTCGGCCTGTGATCCGACCTGGGCCACCACTTGTTCTATCGTTTTCGTATTCTCTTCGATGGCCCCGACGAGGGGGTTTATCTGGCATAATGCGAATCGCATGATGAGTCGTCCAAATGGGGAACAGTGCTGAATCTAGGGCACGTAGCGGAAACTGTAAACCGGTACTCTCGGAGCTTGCATCCGGGAGGGGGTGGTTGCGTCGGGTTCCGCCCGGGACTATATTCAGCGCAGATTGTAGCCGTGTTGGTTATCCACCGAGGTTGGAATGCCCCCGAAAGGTACATGTCTCGTTTGTGGAGATGAACTCGACCCGCGAACTGGGCTCTGTCCCAGATGTAGCAGCGAACGAGCAGCCAAAGAGCATTTGAAAGGTCCGACCCTGGTGGGTCAGACTCGAATTCTCACGCGGCTACACGGGCCGACAGTCGCCTGGGCTGTATGGAACGGTCTGCCGTATCCATCCCGGCTGGCGTGGCATCAGAGACTGGGGGGGGTTCAATCTTCGGATATCGAAGAATATCTTCAACAGTCCGCGTCCCCACCTTCCTTATGGCTGGCAGCCCAGAACCAGCAATTACCCGAGAATCTACGAACCGTGGCGCGAGAAAGGCTCGATTCGATGGGCTTTACCTCCCAGCAGATCCGTGATCTTCGACGCTATTTCTGGCGCTTGATGCAGATGTCCCGTCGGCGTTTGTTGAAACATCTGGGGAGTCCGGGGGGCAAACCTCGTTGGGTCGACCGCCTGGATCTTCTGGCTGAAGTCACGGCTCTACGAGAAGTGCAGGCTGCCGTTCGTGCGGAACGATCTCTGGCCCGTGCATTTCGGGCGATGTTCCGAACCAATTTTCCATGGGCAGTTGTCGCGATTATCGCGGCTTGCATCGCAGTCTTTATGTATTGGCAGGAGCTGCCACAGGAGGAGCGCTTTGCATGGGCCAAGGACTATGGAGTGGACGGGAATCTTGATTTCACATGGACATCCTTTCGCTCCTGGATCACCTATGGTTTCCTCCATGGTGGGGTACAGCACATTCTCTACAATATGTTGAGCCTGCTCCTTGTGGGGCACATTCTCGAACGGATACTTGGTCCCGTTCGTTTCATTGCTGTTTACGTCGCCTGTACTCTTGGGGGAGCAGCCGCGAGCATTGCCTACAAGAATGTGGCTGGGCATGAGGACTTATTCACCATCGGTGCCAGTGGTTCTGTGGCTGGAATTGCAGGAATGTCGTTGTTTCTTGGCCTGTGGTTTGCTTCTCGTTACGGCCGAATTCCCATGCGGTATACCACCGGGACGTTATTGGGCGGGGCCTTTCTCGTCTTGAATACGTTGATCAACGCGACGGAGCTTTTCATGGACGATAGCAGCCTCGTCGATCATTGGTGCCATCTGGGAGGACTGATCGTAGGTGTGGCCGCCGGTCTCATCTGCAAGAACGAGCTTGGTCGAACGGCAGACGCGCGCTTTGGCTGGCGCGGTGGTCCAACCCTGGAGTAACGACGGCCTTATTGGGACGCCACAGCGATACGAACGGTGGCGCGTTCGATCTTGTCCTCTACCAGCTTGTAGCGCTCCACATCGACGATTGGATCAAGCTCAGCGAGCTGTTTCTCGGCTCGCTCTTTGGATTTCTGGGCCCGGTCAACATCGATGTCAGCGCTGGCCTCGGCCGACTCTGTGACGATTTCGACGCGGTTATCCAGGATCTCCACATAGCCCAAATTGAGAGCCATATTTTCTTGATTTCCAGACGATAAAAGATTGGCCTCACCAATGTCCAAAGTCATGATCATTGGTTCATGATCCGGACGCACTTCAACCTGCCCCAGGCCGGTAATCAGGCGGACAGCCTCGACATCCCCGTCATACTTCATCCCATGGGGTGTATTGATTGTGAGATGTAATCCTCTGGCTTTCATCAGTTCGTCTCCACAGGTCGTCCCGATCAGGCCGCCAATAGTTCCTTGCCGCGCTCGATTGCTTCTTCGATACCACCACACATGTAGAAGGCCTGCTCAGGATATTCATCCAACTCCCCATCTACGATCATTTTGAAACCGCGAATGGTGTCTTCGAGCTTGACGTATTTTCCTGGGACGCCGGTGAACTGTTCCGCGACGTGGAACGGTTGCGAGAGGAATCGTTGGATTTTTCTCGCTCTGGCGACAATGCGTTTCTGGTCTTCCGATAGCTCGTCCATACCGAGGATCGCGATGATGTCCTGAAGATCCTTGTACTCTTGAAGAATCTTCTGCACCTGGCGTGCGATATTATAATGCTCTTCACCCAGGACATGGGGGTCGAGAATCCGACTGGTTGAGTCCAGCGGATCGACGGCCGGGTAGAGACCCAGGGCCGCAATCTGACGGGACAAAACAGTGGTAGCATCCAGATGGGAAAAGGCCGTGGCCGGGGCTGGATCGGTGAGATCATCTGCAGGCACGTAAATGGCCTGGACCGATGTGATCGAGCCCTTATGCGTGGATGTAATACGTTCCTGTAACTCACCCATTTCTGTTGCAAGCGTAGGTTGGTACCCCACAGCGCTTGGGATACGACCAAGCAACGCGGACACCTCGGAGCCGGCCTGGGTGAAACGGAAGATATTGTCGATAAAGAGAAGCACGTCCTGACCTTCCTGATCACGGAAGTACTCGGCAACGGTAAGCGCGGACAAACCGACTCGGGCGCGGGCTCCTGGCGGCTCGTTCATCTGACCGTAGACCAGCGCTGTTTTATCGAGAACACCAGACTCTTTCATCTCCATCCAGAGATCATTTCCTTCACGGGTACGTTCCCCGACACCGCCGAATACGGATACACCACCGTGTTGACTGGCGATATTGTTGATGAGTTCCATGATGACAACGGTCTTTCCAACACCGGCACCACCGAACAAGCCGATTTTTCCACCGCGGGAATAGGGCTCGAGTAGATCGATAACCTTGATCCCCGTTTCAAACATCTGAATCTTCGTGTCTTGATCAACAAGGGAGGGTGGCGGGCGATGAATTGGCCAGAACTCGGTTGCGCCGATCTCGCCAGCCTCGTCGACAGGTTCGCCAATGACATTCATGATTCGGCCAAGCACCACGTTTCCTACCGGCATACTGATGGGCTTACCGGTGTTTTGAACCGGCATACCCCGAACAAGACCATCGGTCGAGTCCATGGACACGGTACGTACGACACCTTCACCGATATGCTGGGCTACCTCGAGTACGAGGTTCCATTCTTTGTCGCCGATAACCGAATTGGTGGTTCGAAGGGCGGTGTAGATCTCGGGCAGGTTTCCAGCCTCAAATGCTACGTCCACAACAGGACCGATGACCTGGACTATACGACCGTCACTCATGAGAATCTCCTGGTTTCACGCTATGATTGCTTAAGGGCTTCGGAACCACTTGTAATCTCCATCAGCTCTGTTGTGATGGCAGCTTGGCGGGCCCGGTTGTAATTCAAGGTTAGTTTGTCGATCAATTCGGTTGCATTCCGGGTGGCATTATCCATGGCCGTCATGCGAGCTCCCATCTCACTGGCGAGAGACTCCAGGACCATTCGGAAGATCTCGACATTCACATACATGGGAAGCAGATTATCCAAAACCGCTCGTTTACTTGGCTCATACTTGAAGTCGATCGGTTTGGACACATCGGCAAGACTTGGCACGATGGGTAGCACCTGTTCCACAACCAATTCCTGATTGATTGCGCTCTTGAACTGGTTATAGACCACGTAGACCGCGTCGAGCTTTCCGTCTACGTAATCCCCCACAAGATTACTTCCGATATCTGCGGCTTTTTCAAGAGACGGGGCTATGAGCACTTCAAGATAGGTTTGTCGAACCTCATAATCACGGCGCTTGAAGTACTCGATGGCTTTTCTCCCGATGAGAGCCAGCTCAAGATATTCGTGCTCGTCTCTTGCAACTTCTTCGCTTGCGTTCTCAGTCACCCCATCCAGATAGGCCTGCGTTTTCTTCAGGATCGCACTGTTAAAGCCGCCGCAAAGCCCCCTATCACTCGTTAGAACCAGAATCTGGGCTCGCTTGCGCGGTCGTCGTTCCAGAAGTGGGTGATCTCCCTCTTCGGCCCGACATGCGACCTGGGCTATCATATCATGTACACCATGGGCATAGGGGCGCATTCGTTCCAGACGCTCCTGGGCCGTGCGCAGTTTCGAAGCCGCCACCATTTTCATGGCTTTGGTGATCTTCTGCGTGTTCTTTACGGATTGAATCCGAGTACGAAGTTCTTTAAGGGAGGCCATACGTTAACTCCATCAACGCATTACGCGGCTTTGTCGCCGACTTGGAAGATGCCGTCGAACTCCGTAAGCACGGCCGTCATCTTTTCTTTGATAGGATCGGTGAAAGCGCCGACATCCCGCATCTCCTTAAGAAGATCCGCGTGGCGGCTGTCGACGAAGTCGTAGAGCTCCTTCTCATAGCGTTCGAGATCGTTGATCGAGTACTTCATCAGATACTCCTCCGGGGCCGTGGCGGCCCATAGGATCAGGGCCTGCTTCTCGAATGGAAGAGGTGCATATTGGTTCTGTTTCAGGATTTCCGTAAGGCGAGCACCACCTTCGAGTTGCTTTCGAGTCGATGGGTCGAGATCGGATGCGAACTGGGAGAATGCTTCCAACTCCCGGTACTGGGCCAGCTCGAGACGTGCGGTCCCCGCGATTTTCTTCACCAGTTTTGTCTGGGCGTTACCACCCACACGACTTACGGATAAGCCCACGTTGATGGCGGGTCGGATCCCTTTGAAGAAGAGGTCCGTTTCGAGGAAAATCTGACCATCGGTAATAGAAATCACATTGGTGGGGATATATGCCGACACATCCCCCGCCTGTGTTTCAATGATGGGCAGAGCCGTCAGCGAACCCCCGCCGCATTCATCACTGAGCTTGGCGGCGCGTTCCAGAAGTCGACTATGAAGATAGAAGACGTCGCCAGGAAAGGCCTCACGACCCGGTGGTCGGCGAAGCAACAGAGAAAGCTGGCGATAGGCGACCGCTTGTTTGCTGAGATCATCGTAAATAATGAGTGCATGCATTCCGTTATCCCGGAAATACTCACCCATGGTGCAGCCACTGTACGGCGCAAAGAACTGGATGGGGGCCGCTTCCGCTGCGGTCGCTGCTACGACGGTGGTATAGGCCATCGCGCCATGTTGTTCGAGGGTGGACACCACCTGCGCGACGGTGGACTGCTTCTGGCCTACAGCGACGTAGATGCAATAAACCGGGTCGCCGGAGTCAAAACCTTTCTTCTGATTGATGATGGTGTCGATTGCCACGGCCGTCTTTCCAGTCTGGCGATCACCAATGATCAGTTCGCGTTGTCCTCGTCCGATGGGGACGAGGGCATCGATTGCTTTGAGTCCAGTTTGTAGCGGCTGGTGTACGCTCTTTCGACTTACGATACCCGGAGCTTTGATTTCCACGAGGCGTCGGTCGTCCGTTTCGATTGGGCCTTTTCCGTCCAGTGGTTCACCAAGGGAGTTGACTACGCGTCCGAGCAGGGCTTTACCCACCGGAACGTCCAGAATACGACCCGATCGTTTGACGATTGTCCCTTCGGAGATCTTTTCGACTTCTCCGAAGAGGGCGAGGCCCACATTGTCCTCTTCAAGGTTCAACACAACGCCTTTCACGTCATGGGGTAGTTCCACGAGTTCTCCAGCCTGCGCTTTCTTCAGCCCGTGTACGCGTGCAATGCCATCACCGGCCATGATCACGGTGCCGGTTTCTTCCACATCGATCTCGCGATTATACGCGCTGATCTGCGATTCGAGAACGCTTGTGATTTCACCAATCTTGAGTTCCATTTGCTACAACCTCGATGTTGTCAGTCGTTCGTTGGGGTTGTTTTGTAGTGCATACGGCACTACAGGGATGCCTTTAAGAGGTTCTCTGTCAGCTGGTTCAGTTGACCTGCGACGGTGTTGTCCAGGACAACATCGCCCACCTCTACGCGGAACCCCGCAATAAAGTCTTCATTCACGTAGTTTTCGAGCTCTACGGAATATCCTGTGCTCGACTCCAGAGCCGTAGTGATATTCTGTAATTGTTCGCTTGTGAGCGGGGTAGCCGATCCGACGGTTCCTTGAAGGGCTTTCCGTTCCTTATTCAAGAGTTCTTGAAATTCTATATGGATCTGGGGAAGAAGCTGTGCTCGCTCATTCGTAACGAGCAGATCCAGAAAGCGTTGAAAATCTTCGCTCACCGGGTTCTTTTTCGTCACGGTTGCGAAGAGTTCGGACTTCCTCTGGGCCGACTGGGTCGGATTACTGAGGAATTCTACCAACCCCGCCGTATCGCGTACCACCGTCCCAAACAGTGCCAACTCTTGTTCGAACGTATCCGTTAGCTTGGACTTTTTCCCAGCCAGGAAGAGAGAGCGAGCGTAGCGTTTTGCAATGCGACGATGTTGCACGATGGGGACCTTCGACCGTGGTTAGTGGATGACCTGTTCGGGTTTAATCTGTTTCAACTGCTCGATTCCTTCCGCAATCAATCGATCGCGGGTCGTACCGTCCAGCCGACCTTTGATGGCCTCTTCGGCTTGTTCCAATGCGATGGGGACGACTTCCTTCAGAAGCCGCTCGCGGGCATTCTTCGCCTCTTGCTGAATACGGAACTGTGCCTCTTTCTGTAGGCGCCCCGATTCACGTTGTGCTTCTTCGATAATGCGCTTCTTTTCGCTCTCGCCATCGGCTCGGAATTGCGCAAGAATCTTCTGGCTCTCGGCGTCGAGGTCGCCGATGCGCTCTTCATATGTCTTCAGGAGTTCCTGCGCCTCCGTGTAGACGGCCTGGGCTTCCTCCAGCTCTTTACCGACGCTCCAGCTCCGGTGGGCGAAAAAGCCCTGGATCTTTTTGCGGGTCAAAAAGACGACGAGTCCCACAAGGACAAGGAAGTTTACGACGAAGCCCCAGAATGTAAGCGCGTCAAACGAACTTCCACTCGCAAACGCCAGACTCGGTGTCAGAAGTCCCAGGAGTGTGAAGATGACAATGCGCATGATCAACCCTCGAGAATCCGGTCGGCGGCGAGATCGGCAAGCCGTCGTGCCTCGGTGGATAGTACGGCCCGAGCTCCCGATTCGGCGGCCTTCAATTCCATCAACTCAGCGCGGACACTTTCGTCTGTTTTCGTACGGGTGTCCTGCACCTGTTCGTCGGCGACCCGTTGCCCCGCGGCTTTGAGTTCGTCTCGTAATTGGGTTCCTTGCAACCGGGCGTCATTGATCTTCTCTTCAATGTCCTTCTCCAGGGTTCTGCATTGCACACGAACCTTGGCAGCGGTCTCTCTGGCTCCCGTGGTTGCTTCCTCACGCGTTTCTTCGAGCTTGAGAAAGGGATCGTAGAGAATGACCTTCAAAAGCACGATCAGCACTAGAAAGATCGCGAGTTGGACGAAAATAGTTTTGTCCACATCGACCATTCCAGACACCAGCAATTTGGCCTGTACTTGGCTGAACTCAGATAATATGAGCATGAATCTGACGGGGCTACTAAAAGAGGGGTCCCCCGGCTAGCATGGCGAAACAGTAGGTGTCAAGGTACTAATACATCGCAAGGGCATGAATTGCTGTCCATATGCGTCTGGATATCTTACGGATGGTTGAGGGCCCAACGCGGGGGCGAAGTGACGAAGCGGACCACCAGGTGATCGATGTCGATTTTTTCATTGCAAACTGACCATACGCCCCGGGGAGATCAACCCGAGGCAATTCGTGCGCTTGTATCCGCTTTCGAGGCCACGGACACCGCCCCCGAGGCTTTGACTGAACAGGTGTTGCTGGGCGTAACGGGTAGCGGCAAGACGTTCACAATGGCCCATGTCATTGCAGAGATGGGGCGACCATCACTGGTCTTGGCGCCGAATAAAACTCTGGCGGCCCAACTCTACCAGGAATTTAGAGAGCTCTTTCCTGAGAACGCCGTCGAATATTTCGTCTCGTATTATGATTATTATCAACCGGAAGCGTATGTACCGGTAACCGACACATTTATTGAGAAGGACGCAATGATCAATGACACGATTGATCGTATGCGACATGCGGCCACCCAGTCTCTTCTGACCCGACGGGATGTAATTATCGTTGCCAGTGTTTCGTGCATCTACGGTATCGGTAGTGCGGAGGCCTATTATGGACTTCTGGTACAGTTGGAGAAGGGCCAGACCGTAGATCGGGATACGATCATTCGTAAGCTTGTGGAGATCCAGTACGAGCGAAACGACTATGATCTGTATCGTGGCATGTTTCGGGTTCGCGGCGATGTGCTCGAGATCGTGCCCGCCTCGCAAGATGTAGACGCGATTCGAATCGAATGGTTTGGAGATGAGATCGACCGGATCGCGAGCTTTGACCCTCTTACGGGATCGGTAACGACCGAGTGTGACAAGGTCGCCATCTTTCCGGCCAGCCACTATGTGACCTTCGCGGAGCACCGAGAGCGTGCCATACAATCGATTCGTCTGGAACTGGGCGAGCGCCTGCGAGCCTTGCGAGATGCGGACAAGCTACTTGAGGCGCAGCGTCTCGAGCAGAGGACCATGTTCGATTTGGAGATGATGGAGCAAACCGGGCATTGCAATGGAATCGAAAACTATAGTCGGCATATGACCGGTCGCAAGGAGGGGGATGCCCCTCCCACCCTATTGGATTATTTTCCCGATGATTATCTTATGTTCATCGACGAGAGCCATGTGACGGTTCCTCAAGTTGGGGCCATGTGGCGAGGCGATCGGTCTCGGAAGGAAACGCTTGTCGAACATGGGTTTCGACTTCCGTCGGCCTTGGATAATCGCCCCCTTATGTTCGAAGAGTTCGTGCAGCGAATCAACCAGGTGACATACGTCAGCGCTACTCCTGGTAACTACGAGCTTGAGCGAACAGGAGGCCAGGTGGTCCAGCAGATCGTACGTCCGACGGGTCTGCTGGATCCGACCGTATCGGTACGCCCAGTCAAGAACCAGGTCGACGATCTGCTATTCGAGATCCGCCAACGTGTTGAGCGGAAGGAACGGGTGCTTGTAACGACTTTGACTAAGCGCCTCGCGGAACACCTCACCGAGTATTACCATGAACTGGGTGTTCGGGTTCGATATATGCACAGCGACATTCATACCCTGGAGCGGATGGAAATCATTCGCGGACTGCGAAATGCCGAGTTCGATGTTCTGGTGGGGATCAATCTGCTGCGGGAAGGTCTCGACATACCCGAGGTTTCGCTTGTGGCCATCTTAGATGCTGACAAGGAGGGGTTCCTTCGGAGTGTACGGTCATTGATTCAGACCATCGGACGTGCCTCGCGAAATGTGGGCGGCGAGGTCATTATGTATGCAGATAAGATCACGGGTTCTATGCGTATTGCCCTTGACGAGACGGAACGCCGGCGTGTCCTACAGCATGAGCGAAACCGGGTTGAAGGTATTACGCCGACGTCGATTGTTAAGCCGGTTCGAGATATGGGCGACCGTTTTGCGATGGCCTCTGAAGATAGCTCTGGTCTGGATGTCAACGATCAAGCCGCAGTAAAGGTTCGTTGTGGCGAACTACGTGACGATATGTGGCAAGCGGCTCATGACCTGGATTTCGAGCGTGCGGCTCGGTTACGGGACGAACTCAATCGACTGGAAGAAGCGGCTTTGGGGTTACAACCCGGATCGGCTGGCTCTGCCGCGCCCCAGTTACGGCGACCCCGGAAACGAAAGAAAAGCCGTAGGTAGGTTGCGTGGTTTGGAGTCTCCAGAGTACTGTGGCAAAGTTCGACTACGGGCCAGAACAGGTTGGAGAGCGAATGAGGAAGAGCACACCGGCATCCGCGATGCGAAAGGCTATCGTGGCCGGTGTACTCGGGTTGACGACCCTGCTTCCGGTGGGAGCCCAGGCCTCCAGTGTGCTGGAGCTTCTGGGGGCACCCACCGGACACGGTTTCTTTGGTATCCGGACCATTGGTTCCAACAGCGCCGTGACCTATTTCAACCCGGCGCTGTTGGTGGATGCGAAACGGTCCCTGGATTTGAGTTTTATGGCTGTTGGCACACAGCTTTCTATTCAGCGGTCGCCCAAGCCGGCGGCCACGGATGTGGCGGATAGCATCTATCATATCCTTGTGTTCGACGATGGTACACAGGTGCCTTTGACGATGCCCCCCCTTGCGTCGGATGATCTAATTCCGCGAACCGACCCGGTGGGAGAGGATGTTCGTCCGTACTTGAGCCTGGGGCTGGTCCGAAAATTTATGGATTCGCGTTTTGCTCTGGGTATCTATGCTCTGTTACCCGCGACCAATATCCAGGTCCAAAGGGCCTCGTTTACGGATGAACGGGAACAGTATTTCTCCAACCGGCTGCATCACGAGCTCTATGGTGATCGACTTCTTATGACCAGTGTCTGCTTCGGGTTGGGAGCGAGGATTATGCCTTGGCTGGCCGTCGGGGTGGGGGCCTCGATGGAGATGCATACCCGTGCTTCAACACCCGTCTATGTACCCGATGGCCTGGATCAGAGCCATGTGCTGCTCAACTCGGATATTTCCGTGGAGAATGGTGTCACACCCTATCTGGGCATCGCGGCGACCCCAACACCACAGACCCGCGTTGGATTGACATGGCATGCGCCCACCGAGAACCCCCTTAAGGGTTCAAATGAACTGATGCTCTGGAATTACCCCTACCCGGCGGGTGAGGATACAATTGTCCAGGAGTATCAATTCACCTATGGATATGAGCCCCAGAGGATTGGGATCGGATTGGCCTGGGACCAGACGAAGAAGACCGGTACGGGGCTGGTCATCGGGGCAGAAGGTCTATATGCACGATGGTCGCAATATCGTAACCGTCACGGCGAGGCCGGCAATCCAATCGGATCAACCGAACCCGACAATTGGCGTGACATATTTTCGGGGACGGTCATCGTTCAGTACCATAGTCCGGACATTTCTGGGGGGGTGAGTCTTGGATATATTCCCAGTCCAGTTCTGTCGCAGGATGGCCGCACAAATTATGTAGATAATGCCCGCGTTCGAATGGGTGGTGGGATTGAGTTTCGGTCGTCGTGGGTTGGGATGCCGGTATCGGTTGGTCTCCAGTTTCAAGTCCATCACCTCCTGGAGCGCAGCGTGACCAAGGTGGATGCAGAGATAAAGGACGAGTTTCCCGATCATGATCCGGAAAACGGGGTAACCGTTCTCGATGCGACCAATCCAACCGAAGCGGTTGAGGATGGTCTGGGATTGCAGACCAACAACCCGGGATATCCGGGTTTTACAAGTAATGGTTGGGTCTTCGGCGCAGGGTTGAGCCTCTCCATGTGGCATTAGAATTAGACGGGAGATGAGAATGGGAAGAGTTGGGTTCTGGGCCGTTTGGGTGTTTGCTCTCTCGGCTTGTGGCAATGGAGGCACCCAGGAGGATGTGACAGACACAGCGGATCAGGTCGTTGTGGACATAGGGCCAGAGACCAACGGGGAGGACCTGCAAGCGTCGGATGTCTCCCCGCCGTCCGATGATGTGTCGGGTGTCTGGGGCGAACTACAGGTGACGGCATTGATTGCAACCCTGCCGGGGACGCAGCCGATGGCGCTTCGTGTGTTCACCTATCATCTGGTTCACCACGAACAAAATGGTACTGCGCTGGTGATTTCCCATGAAGTATGTGCGGTTGTGAACGAGTCGCCACCACAGGTTCCAACCACAACGGTGATTCCGCAGGCCTACGTGGATGGTCTCGACTCCTATACACGGGCAGGAACGTATACGGCAGACGATTCGGACTCATTCGACTACAACGCAGAGAAACATCTCGCCCTTTCGGGGCTGACCGGCCTGACCGACCCGGAAACCGAGGAGTTACCAACATCGCCTGATGATCCCCGGGTGATCGACCAGGACGGCGATGGACATCCCGGGATGACGATTCGGCTGGACGGCTTTCCGTCGGGAGAACTCTATATTGTGCAACGAGATTTAACGGAGCTCGTTGGAAAAGCCGTTGCTGCGAACACCATCACCGGTATTCTAACGGTATCTACGGAGCAGGTTGTGCTCGAATCCATGCCAGCCCAGTTGAAGGAGTTAAACCCGTCTGCAGTGGTCGATCCGGATCCGGCAAAGAGCTATTTCACGATGGTACGACTGCATGCTGAAGCCGACTGTGCCTGGTTGGCGGAACATTATTCGGAACTTTTGCCAGTTCCCAACTTGTGATCAGGCCGAAGCCAGACCTAGAAGCCAAACTCCATATTAAGCACCAGGGTATAATCTGGTGCACTACTGAAGTCCGCGCTTGGCAATGCCCCGGCGGCGCTGGAGTCGATAGGGATGAGCGGTAGTTGGACTCCAATCTGGGTTCTAAGTATCGCCAGATCAAAGCCAAGACTTGCCAACAGCACCATCGTCTCAAAGGCCTTTGCAGATTTCAGGCTATTTGTAGCGGCGACTTCGACCTGGGCTTTTAAAATCGCCAGGTTGAGGCCAAGTCCGAATCCGTAGCGTCCATAGATCATCAGGTCCTGGGCCGGAGAACCACGGACCGCGAACATGGGTACAACTTCACCATGGGCGATGAAACTCAAGATCGTCATGTCCGCGGCTAGCACTATATATACTGCTGGAGTCAGGTATTCGTGAAGGTACGCCGGTCCTTCAAGCACATTATTGAGTGCTATGGAGTTGGCACGTTCGGTTCCGGTCGGTGCGTATAGATGAATCCCATAGGCCAGACCAATAGACGCAGGACCGGGTGTGGTGTGGGAGAAGCGCAGGTCCAGGTTCACATTGCCCATAGAGTAGGCGGTGCTCTCCGATAAATAGAACGCAGCGAAGGGAACGGCGGCCGTTAGCATACCGCCGGAGAATCGAATCTGCGCATAGGGAGATGCAGCAAAGGCGAAGCTCTCCTCTTTGTCCTGGAGGATCTCCAGTACGGCGAGTACCTGTTGTTTGGTCTGCTCGTTGAGAGGTAGGTCGGATATGGCCTCTTTCTGGGCGGTAGTAAGGCCGGGAATTGCGAGTAGCTCCGTCTGGATCTGACTCATATTCAGTTGTTGCAGGGGAGCTGGATCGACCTGTTTGAGAACGTCGAAGACCGGTTCGACCTGGGGGTTTTGTGCTTTGGCGTCGGCGATGGCCTGTTTGGTGATCGCCTCCATGGGAGAGCCGGACAGCCGGATCCCAAACGAGATTCCGCTACCGCCTGGCGCCAGATTGCGTACCGCCAGAGTGCGCATGGATGAGCCGGCATATGCGCGGATATTCAACGCCGAGGAGCCAATCAGAACGACGCAAAACAGGGCTCGTTTGAAGGCAGATTGGATTCCGATGCTATTTGAACCGGATGTCATCGAGTAGAATCACCGTGTCGTAGATGGAGTCACCCTGGTCGGAGGCGAACAGCCTTAAGATGGTGGGCCCTTCGCCAGCAAAGGGTGTTATGTCGATGACAGCTTCTCGCCACGGAGTAGTCCAGACATCGCCTTGATCGAAGGCGACACAGGCCTGGTCCAATCCAACGTAGTGAATCCCGCAGGCTTCTGTGAACGGGCACAGAGATGGTTGGCATAGGGAGTCGACCCAGACGTTGACCACATCCATTTCACCCAGATCACCTTCCAGGGTGGCACGGAATTCATCTTGGAAGATACTGCCGCAGAAATCCGGAAATTCTTCCGACATGAAACGCCACCGAATTCGTAGCTCGGTCTTGTCCTTCGGTATGCAGAATCGTTGCGATAGCTCGCCTGTCTGCTTGGTGAATCCGAGACCAGTACTCAATAACCCCATGTATTTCCCCTGGACCGGCGCATAGCATCCCAGTTGCGAGATGACGCGACCATCACCATCATGATCCCAACCGGCAATCCCGCCATTTTCCCACGACGGGTTCACCAGATCTGCGTTCATAATGGAGAGGTTCTGCGCTCCGAACATCCAGAACTTTCCGCCGGTGTCGGGATCTTCGATGGAGCCCGGCAAGACGTCTCCCGTCTGATTGATGCCCTGTCCAGTATCTTCGTTTTTCAGGAGTAGCTCGCTGAATAGGTATGTTCCCTGTTCTTCCACAAAAGACTCGGTCACATAGTCGGAGTATCCTGCGATACTTATCGCCCCATTCGCGAAGAACGCGGCGGCCAGAGTCCCATTCATCATGGTCCGACAAGCCCCCAGGTAGATCAGGCTTTCTGGATAATCACGGTGAGCATAATGGGAAATAAAAGAGGGCAGCACCACATATCGGTCGGGACTCAACGCGACGCGTCCGTTTAGCAGATCGCCATGTCGGAAATCCACGCAGCGCCCCTCAATATTACCCGCCGTAATCTTGACCGCGACGCATGCAGATCCCGTGGGGCAATCGCCCTCGGATTCGCAGTAGGGGGTGTTCGGTGACAGGTTGGAACAATTGATTTCTTCTCCAGTCCAGAGGACCTCCTGGGCACCTTCATTTTCCCACCCATAGGAGTTTGCCATGGCCGGGTCCATCCCATTGAACATCACCTCGCCGTGTGTCGCGAACGCGATGACACCGAATTCGTACAGGGTGCGGAGCGTGGCCAATTGAGCAGCGGAATCTGTGAACTCCTGGACGTTGAATGGCGGACATTCGACACCTTCCAGGGAACTTCGGATACCGATCGATTCATCCAAGGTTCCAAGGTTTTCCCGATACGGGGCATAAACCATCGAATGGCGACTCAATAGAGATCGTTGATTCGAGAGATTGGTGATACCACCGCTGGTCGTTCCGGTGTCCCCGCTTCGATAGCCATCAGGAGCCAGACCGACGACTCCCAGGAGGCCACTTTCATGTCGCATCCAAAGGCCATAACCATCGGGGCTGGTCCCAGCCTGTGTGACTTCACCATAATTTGTGAAGACAGATAGAGCGGCCGCCTGTGCATCTTCGTGGCTTTGCCCGTCCGCAATTCGATTCTCGTAGGTTGTGCGGGCCGTGGTGGTCAGCTGAACGACGGACTGACAGACACCCGGGGAAACCGGTGGGATTACGTCGATGGCGGTTACGGGCGAATACGCGTCGTATACACTGAGATCCATTGGGACCTCTACGGTCACGCGGAAACGTAGGTCTCCGGGTTGGGTCGGTGAACGGGTCATACAAGTGGAGAACACTCCATCGCCTTCGATTTCGTCACAGGTCGCAGCGACCTGGCCATCGTCTTTCATATTTGCGAGTGTTTCGATGATCGTACCGTCGCCGTCGACCCGGTGGAGTTTTACGGTGCTGGCATCGTAGGTACCGTAGCTTCCCATCGCGATTGATGCGCGCATATCCGTCGTTTTGTCGATGAAGATCTGCGGCGGCTGGATTTCAAGGTAGGCACCAAACTGAAATCCCGGATTGTAGGTGATCACGACCTGGTCGGATGATTCCTGTCCGTCTGCACTAAGCGCGGTCACAGTGATCGTATTGTCCCCCGGGTTCAGCTGAATCGGGCCCGAATTCCAGAATCGACCGGGTGTGATCTGGCCGGTTGCTCCACCCTCAGCAGTCCAGGTGATCGATGTGGCTTCCCCGAACAGGAGTCCGCTCAGGGGCATAAGCCCCGAAATATTGGTGCCGTTGGGTTTGCCGGTGGGCCCAATAATCTGGATAAACAGGTCTGCGAACTCGGGCTCGTCCCCAAATGCGAATTGTCCTGTATCCGTAGGTGGAGTACCCGTATCATCCGGATTGGGTACGTCGGTTCCCGTCGGTACGTCCGTGGTGGTGGGGATATCTTCGCCCGTCGTATCGCCTACATCCGAAGCCGCGCTGTCGGCTCCTACGTCCTCGTTACTATCGACGGACCCGCTCGAATCTGTTGCTAGATCCTTATTACTGCCATTGTCTGTATTTGCATCGGACCCAGAGGACCCGCACGCGGAGGCTAGAAGACAGAACAGAAAAGTGTATGCAATGTGTAAAGCAAATTTATTCATCGATTTTTCTCTTTCAACCCAGGCCATATCCAAATTTGTTTGCGGAAGCATGCTAGCGATCTTGAAACCGCGCCGTCAATTTCCAGTTTGATATTCGTTGTAGTTACTGGCCCTTCCACGGGTGTAGCCGTTACAGGAGGGACGTTTTCTGGCGGTAGGTATGCGTCGAGGAGTTCTGCGATGAATGGCCGGTTTACTGTCCTCCTCAGAGCAAAACACGCAGGATGGAGAAACGCCTATTAATAAATATTGTATGTGTTGTCTCAGGCAATATGGAAAAGGCCGTGTTTTCCCCGTGTTGATCTCGAAAGAGATGGATAGCTACCAGCGATCGGATTTATTGGTATACGGGGATCGAATGATGGTAGGACCATTGACAGACGAGCTACCCTGTTCCTATCGTCCGAACTGGAGAATGAGCTGATGACCATCGAAGAAGAACAGACATCCGCAGACAGTGCGGACGCAAAGAAAACGGATACGGGGGATCTCACCGATCGCATCTGGCGGACGGTCTCCAATAAAGTTCGTAGCGTTGGTAGTGGCGAAGAGCGCATGCGAACGGTCATTCAGAACATGATCAGTGAAGAAACCGTAAAGGCGATCGTGGCAAACCTCGTTCCCAAGGATGCGATGAGTTATGCGGTCCGCACCATCGATAGCGTCAAGGACGAAGTCGTTGCGGTCATCGGGCGACAGCTGAATGATTTTTTACAGCACGTGGATCTTGGAAAAGAACTCCAGAAGATCCTCACGAGTCTCAGTCTAGAGGTTCGTGCGGAAGTTCGCTTCATCCCCAATGACAAACGTCTGGTTAAGCCGGAAATCAAGGCGAAAGTCGGTGTGAATATCATCGATGATGAAGCCAAGTCCGAGGTATCGGTCTCGGAAAAAGAGCCCGCTCCAAAAGAGACGGTCGAAACACAGACCCCCAAGAACGTGCAGAAAAAGAAAAAAGCGCATAAGCGAAAAGCTTCGGCAAGGGCGAAAAAGAGTGCGCGGGCCAAGGCCAAGAAGGCGGCAGCTTCCCATAAAAAGACAAGGAAGAGCGAATGACGATGTCCTCAGTCCCCGGTCCGACGGTGGAGGACGAGTCGAATGTGGTGTCGTTGCTAGACGCCGAGGCGACGGATTTTGACGATGTTGTGGACGAACAGGACTCCTGGAAAAGGCGCCTCGTACGAAATGTAATCGTCCTTCGGTCTATCTATGCCTATTGGGTTACCTGGCGAGTAGTCTGGTCCTATGTCTGGCTTCGCTTCCGTAGTCCGTTCATGGCACCGGAACGACATCGTGCGAAGTTGGCTGCTCTACATATACGAAGTTCCGTTCGTTTGCGTCAGTTGATCGAAGATCTTCGAGGCCTGTTTATCAAGATAGGTCAGATGGTGAGCGTCCTCGCGAACTTTCTACCCGAAGAGTTTCGGACGGAGCTGGAAGGACTTCAGGATAGGGTGCCCCCACGCACCTTTAAGGAAATGCGTACCGTATTGGAGTCTGAACTTGGCGGCCCGGTGGAGGACCACTTTGTTGAGATCCGTCCCCATGCGGTAGCGGCCGCCAGTCTTGGACAGGTACATGTGGCCCGTTTGTCGGACGGTCAAAAGGTTGCTGTGAAAATCCAGTATCCCGGCGTGGAAGGGCTCGTGACGCGGGACCTGAAAATTCTAGGTCGAATGATCAAGATCGTTGGTTTCTTCTTCCCGCAACAAGGACTATACAACGTTCACCGTGAGATGAAGGGAATCATCAGCGAGGAATTGAATTTCTGGCATGAAGCAGAGAATCTCACGGAGGTTGCCGGCAATTTTGCGGATGACCCGGTCATGGTGTTCCCGGATGTCATCTGGTCCCATTCCACCCGTCGTGTTCTTACCTGCACCTGGATGGACGGAGTGAAAATCACCCGGGTGACCCAACTGGATGCACTCGGGCTGGATCGCCACGAGATCGCCGTGAATCTGCTTCACGCCTACTGTAAGCAGATCTTTCACCACGGTCGATATCATGCAGATCCCCACCCCGGGAACATCCTTGTTATGCGGGATGGACGTATCGCTCTTATCGATTTTGGAGCGGTATGTGGGGTTAGCTCTAAGATGCGCGAAGGTATGGTGGAGTACCTGCGTGGAGCCTTGAACCAGGACGTGGACGCTGTCTTCGGCGCGCTTCGAAAGATGGGCTTTGTTGCTCCGAACGCGAAGGAAGAACGGTTCGAAGAGGTGATTCGCTATTTTCAGGACAAGGTTGCCGACCATGTCCGACTTGAGACGTTGAAACTCGACAATATTCGCCTGAAGCCTGAGACCGGTCGTGAGATTCTGGCCGATCTGCGGCATATGCATCTGGGACTGCGGGAACTTGGTGAGATGTTCAAAGTTCCCCGCGAATGGGTTCTCCTCGAACGAACGATTATTCTGTTAACGGGCATCTGTACCGTACTTGATCCGAAGCTCGAACCCGTGGCGATTGTGGGGCCCTATGCCGAAGAGTTCGTCCTTGGTGAAGAACGAGACTGGTCATCGTTCATGGTGGAGACCGGTCGAGACTGGTTGATACAAGCCGTTGGCCTCCCCATGGAACTCCGAAAGGTACTGAAGCAAATGGCGGGTGGTCGAACTCGCGTTCGATTGGTGGAATCGCGGGAGTTCATAGGAATCATAGGAATGTCGGCGAAAGTTGTGGGTTATGGCATCCTTACGGCTGGTTTGGCGATTGCGACCAGCATTTCAAGAGCGAGCGCGGACGAAGTCTGGAGTCAGTTGCTAATTTCCTTCACTGGGCTCAGCGCTTTTCTGTTTTTAGTCTCGTTGATGGGGTTACGGAAGCGATTGAAATAAAACCGTTGACTTGACGCATACCGGTCCAAAATCCCGAGGATCTTCATACCGCGATCGTACCGGGTGGGCCCTGTTCCCCCGAAATCATTCTCCAGTTCGCATCACCGAGATCCCCTGCAATGCCTCGTCGTACTGGAATTGCCGCTTGACAAGGTAAGGCCCCTGCCTATAATCCCGCACCCTCGCAGAAGCGCTGCCTCGTGTGCGTGCGTCAATATGATGGTTTACACGAGACGGTAGTGAGGCGTTAGAGAATTTTTACACGTATCGTTCTTGAGATTTCGAGGTACCAAGTGCCAACGATTAACCAGCTTGTCCGAAAAGGACGTAAACGTATGAAGTCGAAATCGACTTCACCCGCGTTGCAATCCTGTCCACAGAAGCGTGGCGTATGTGTTCGTGTGTACACGACCACACCGAAGAAGCCCAACTCAGCTCTGCGGAAGATTGCTCGCGTTCGTTTGACCAATGGGATCGAGGTAACCGCCTATATCCCGGGTGAGGGACACAATCTTCAGGAGCATTCGCTCGTGTTGATTCGTGGCGGTCGTGTAAAGGATATACCAGGCGTTCGTTATCATATCGTTCGAGGTCATCTTGACGCTTCAGGCGTTGATGGGCGCAAAAAGAGTCGTTCCAAGTATGGCGCGAAAAAATCCTGATTGGGAATGATGTAGGAGCAATAAGATGCCGAGACGTAGAGAGGTACCCAAGCGGAAAGTTCTTCCCGATCCCAAGTATAAGGACGCGCTCGTAACGCAGTTCGTTCACAGGCTTATGATCGGTGGAAAGAAGTCTACGGCCGAGAACGTGTTGTACGAGGCTATCGGACTGATGGAAACTCGTGCGCGTCAGGATGGCTTGGACCTGTTCAAGAAGGCGGTTGAAAACGTCCGCCCACAGGTTGAAGTAAAATCCCGGCGTGTGGGTGGATCGACTTACCAGGTACCGATTGAGGTACGTCCGGCTCGACAAGTATCCCTGTCCATCCGCTGGTTGGTTGGATTTGCACGTGGTCGTAGTGGTCGTTCCATGGCGGAACGTTTGGCAGCGGAACTTCTGGATGCGGCGAACCTCCGTGGTTCGGCGGTCAAGAAGAGAGATGATGTTCATCGTATGGCGGAGGCGAATAAAGCATTTGCACACTATCGATGGTAATTATCTAGCTTGTTGATTAACTGGCCAGCGGTCTCCGTCACATAGGGGCGCCCTTCCAGGTCAGCGGGTGTGGGTGTTTTTCCTTTCAAGGGTGCAAGCAGATTCGTTCTGTGGACTGGAGTTCTTTGTGGCACGTAGTTTCCCAATACCTCGCGTACGTAATATCGGCATTATGGCCCATATTGACGCAGGCAAGACGACTACCACCGAACGTGTATTGTACTATACCGGTCGGGCGCATCGTATTGGTGAGGTGCATGAGGGAACTGCGACCATGGACTGGATGGAGCAGGAGCAGGAGCGTGGTATTACTATCACGTCGGCCGCCACGACCTGTGAGTGGAATGATCACCAGATCAATATTATCGATACTCCTGGGCATGTTGATTTCACGCTTGAAGTAGAGCGTAGTCTCCGCGTACTGGATGGGGCCGTTGCTGTATTTTGTGCGGTTGGAGGCGTAGAGCCCCAATCGGAGACAGTATGGCGCCAGGCCGATCGATATGGCGTGCCACGGATTGCGTTCGTCAACAAGATGGACCGGGTCGGAGCCGATTTCCCCCGAGTTCTGGAAATGATGCGAGCTCGACTCGCCACCAATCCAATTCCAATTCAGATCCCGTATGGTGCCGAGGCCGACTTCAAGGGCTACGTCGATCTCCTCACCATGAAGGCGTATGTCTTCAATGATGAGACGCTCGGGGCTGAGTTCGAAATTGTTGATATCCCGGCCGATCTGGAAGACGAGGCGAAGGCTGCCCGCCAGACCATGCTCGAAGGGTTATCCGACATCGACGATGAGTTGATGGAGGCCTACCTCGATGAAACCGATATCCCGATTGAATTGATCGCCACGGCAATCAAAAAAGGCGCCCTGGCAATGGAAATCACACCCGTTTTATGCGGGTCTGCGTTTAAGAACAAGGGTGTACAGGGCCTACTTGATGCCGTCATCGCTTACCTGCCCTCGCCATTGGAGTTACCTCCAATCAAGGGCACCAATCCGTACAATAAGACGGAAGTAGAGTGCCGAAGCGACGATGCGGAACCTCTATCTGCGTTGGTGTTCAAGATCATGAATGACACCTACGTTGGGCAGCTCTCCTTCTTACGGATCTATTCCGGAGTTCTTCGAACGGGTGATTCCGTGTTGAATGTCCGTCGTAATCGAAAGGAACGAGTCGGGCGGCTTATGCGAATGCACGCCAATAAGCGTGAGGAGCTGAAAGAGGCGTATGCTGGCGATATAGTAGCCGTTGTGGGATTGAAGAATTCGGTTACAGGCGAATCGATCTCGTCCCCAAAGCGACCGGTTGCTCTTGAGTCGATGGATTTCCCGGAACCGGTTATCTCCGTTTCTATCGAGCCCGAAACCAAGGCAGATAATGAGCGCCTATCCCATGCATTGGGGCGTCTACACCTGGAAGATCCTTCACTGAATATCGCCTACAACGAGGAGACAGCTCAAACGGTGCTGTCCGGAATGGGGGAGCTCCATTTGGAGATCGTCTGTTCACGCCTGCTACGAGAGTTCAAGGTAGGCGCGCGCGTAGGACGACCCCAGGTTGCATATCGAGAGACTATTCGGAAACCGGCAAAGGCAAACTACAAACACCAAAAGCAAACCGGTGGCCGTGGACAGTTCGCCCATGTCGTCTTGAACATTGAGCCCAGCGCTCCCGGAGAAGGCTTTATCTTTGATAACCAGATCACCGGTGGTTCCATTCCGCGTGAGTATATTCCTGCGGTAGAGGTCGGTGTAAAGGGAGCCATGTCAACGGGCGTTCTCGCCGGGTATCCGATGGTTGACGTCACCGTACGGTTGGTGGATGGCTCCTACCATGACGTGGACTCTTCGGAGATCGCCTTTCGAGTCGCTGGTGCAATGGGATTCCGTGAGGCAGTACGAAAAGCCAGCTTGTACTTATTGGAACCCGTGATGAGTCTCGAAATTGTCTCTCCGGAGGAATATGTGGGTGATGTCATGGGCGATCTGAATGGGCGCCGAGGAAAGGTCTCCGGGATGGAGAGTCGGGACGCCCTACAGATCATTCGAGCTATGGTGCCGTTGGCCAACCTGTTCGGGTACGCCACGGATTTGCGTTCGACCACCCAGGGCCGGGCCACCTATACGATGCAATTTGATCATTACGAGGAAGTGCCGACAACAGTCGCCGAGAAGATATTGGATAAACGTGGTTAGGAATAACCATTCGATACGGGTAAAAAGAGGTAAAAAATGTCAACAGTCTCCAGAATCAGAATTCGTCTTAAGGCGTACGATCATAAGCTCCTGGACCAATCGATATCGGACATTATTGATACGGTTCGGACGACAGGCGCTCAGATTGTAGGGCCAGTGCCGCTTCCCACGGCGATCAGTCGTTACACGGTACTTAAGGGGCCCCATGTCAACAAGAAGAGCCGAGAGCAGTTCGAGGTGCGGACTCATAAGCGTCTCATCGACATTGTTGAACCAACCGCCCAGACGTTGGACTCGTTGATGAGTCTGGATTTGGCAGCTGGTGTAGACGTAGAGATCAAGGCTTGAGGTGAACCGATGCCAGAAGTAACACTATATAATAATAAAGGTGAGAAGGTCGGGAAGACCATGCTTTCGGATGCCGTATTTGGTGCCGAGGTCAAACCTCATCTCTTTCATGAAGTCGTACGTTGGCAACTCGCCAAGCGTCGTGCAGGAACGGCGACAGTAAAGAGCCGTTCCGACGTCGCCGGAAGTCGGCAAAAACCGTTTCGCCAAAAAGGAACGGGGCGTGCTCGGCGAGGATCCGCTCGGAAATCACCGCTTTTACGAGGCGGTGGTGTGGTTTTTGGTCCCCAACAAAAGGACTGGGGCTACACGGTTCCGAAGAAGGTTCGGAAGGCCGCGCTAATGGGCGCATTGTCTTCCCGTACAGCGGAAAACAAGGTGTTTGTGGTCGACAATTTAGCCATGAATGAGATCCGAACAAAAAACGTACTTGAAATTATTAACGGTTTTGGTGTAAATGGCGCGCTCCTTGTCGATGGACCTAATGAACAACTGAGTCGTTCGTCCAAGAATCTGCCGAAAAGCAGCTTCTTACAGGTAGATGGACTCAATGTTTATGATGTTCTTCGGCATGAAGTTTTGATCATTTCCGCAGCAGCCGTGGAAGAAGTAGAGAAACGTTTGGGCCAATGAAAGATCTATACGCCATAATCCGCAGGCCTCTCCAAACTGAGAAGACCCAGATCGGACTTCAGAACCGACAGTACGCATTTGAAGTGGCTATGGCCGCGACGAAGAGCGATGTTCGTGAAGCAGTCCAACAGATCTTTGGCGTTCATGTTGAACATGTGACGACGAGCATTATGCGCGGCAAGAAAAAGCGCTTTGGGAAAAAAATAGGCAAGCGGCCAAACTGGAAAAAAGCCGTTGTTCGAATCGGTGAAGGTCAAGAGATCGAATCCTTGAACGTGAGCTAGACGATGGGTATCAAGAAATATAAACCAACTTCCCCAGGCCGACGGAATATGACGGGTTCGGACTTCGCTGAAATAACGAAGTCACGCCCGGAAGCTAAGCTTCTGGCTCCGCTCAAACAGACTGGTGGAAGAAATAATAATGGTCGGATTACCTGTCGCCACAAGGGTGGTGGGCACAAGCGTCGTTATCGACTTATCGATTTCAAGCGAAATAAGTATGGTGTACCCGCGCGCGTAGCAGCAGTCGAATATGATCCGAATCGTTCCGCCCGTGTCGCGTTGCTCTATTACGTCGATGGCGAAAAACGATACATTCTGGCTCCCGATGGGTTGGAAGTAGGCCAGACAGTAGTCAGCGCTCTCAAGGCAGATATCCAGATTGGGAACGCCATGCCCTTGAATTCGATGCCTCTGGGTACGGTGGTCCACAATATAGAAATGAAGCCCGGTAAAGGCGGTCAGCTGGCCCGGTCCGCAGGGACCTCGGCCCAATTGGTAGCGAAGGAAGGATCATACGCGTTGTTGCGCCTGCCCTCGGGCGAACTTCGGAAGGTTCCGGTTCGCTGCCGTGCCACCATTGGTGTCGTAGGAAACGTGCAGCATGATCGCATACATATCGGTAAGGCCGGTCGTTCTCGTTGGCTGGGCATACGGCCCACAGTCCGCGGTGTTGCTATGAACCCCGTCGATCATCCACACGGTGGTGGCGAAGGCCGCACCAGTGGTGGTCGTCATCCGGTCAGTCCCTGGGGTAAGCCCACGAAGGGGCGGAAGACACGTAAGAATCCCAAGACTGATCAATACATTGTGAAACGACGTAACCAGAAGTGATGAGGAAATCCCGTGCCACGGTCAATTAAAAAAGGTCCTTTTGTGGACCAACACCTGACAAAGAAAGTTGACGCTGCGATAGAAGGCGGCAACAAAAAGATCATAAAGACATGGTCTCGCCGTTCTACGATTCTGCCCCAGATGGTCGGAATGCGTTTCGCAGTACACAACGGTAGGAAGTTCATTCCCGTGTTCGTCAACGAGAACATGGTTGGTCACAAACTAGGTGAGTTCTCACCCACCCGTATGTTCTCCGGGCATGCCGGTGACCGAAAGGCCAAGGTCCGTTGAAGGAGTGAATGGTTATGAGCTTGAACAAAAATGCCAATAACTATGTGTCGACCGCTCGCTTGCGTTACGCGAAGCTCGGTCCACGTAGGGTCAGGGCCATTGCGGATCTGATTCGTAATAAGCCTGTGCTCGATGCACAAAGCACTCTTATGCTCATGCCGAATCGTGGTGCTGGTGTACTTCTGAAGGTGCTCCGATCTGCGGTGGCAAATGCGAAGCGGGGCAATCCGAACCTATCCGAAGCCACATTGTGGCTCCAAACTGTGACTG
Organism: Myxococcales bacterium; assembly: GCA_963578775.1. Taxonomy (GTDB): domain Bacteria; phylum Myxococcota_A; class UBA9042; order UBA3505; family UBA3505; genus UBA3505. Next base: position 46,592 of record CAUZEG010000002.1, on the reverse strand, counting down.
TCGACCAGGGTCCACCCTTCATGCGTAAGTGGCGACCCCGGGCGCATGGTCGCGCAACTCCAATCAAACGTCTTAGCAGCCATGTCGAAATCGGCCTGGTGCTTGCGGATCAGTGAATGGCTTAGGAGGCTGTTTTGGGTCAGAAAGTACATCCATACGGATTTCGTCTCGGATATATTCGACCGTGGCTCTCGCGGTGGTTTGACGAGAAGAATATTAAGCAAAAGCTCGATGAAGATCTCAAGATCCGTAAGTTGATCGAGAAACGTCTTAGCCATGCGAGTATAAGTACCGTAGAGATCGAGCGGCAGACGACCATCGTGAAGATTCGAATTCATACGGCGCGTCCGGGGCTTGTGATCGGTAAGAAAGGCGTAGAGGCGGAAGGAATGAAGGCTTTAGTGACTGCGTTGACGGGATGTAAAGTGTTCCTGGACGTGGTCGAGATTCGTCGCCCGGAACTGGATGCGAAATTGGTGGCTGAAGGAATCGCCGTTCAGATTGAACGCCGTGTCTCCTTCCGCCGGGCCATGAAGAAATCTGTTCTCACGTCGTTGAAGTTTGGTGCCCAGGGAGTTAAAGTCCAGTGCTCTGGACGCCTGGGTGGCGCCGAGATGGGACGCCGGGAATGGTACCGCAAGGGCCGGGTTCCGCTTCATACCCTACGAGCCGATGTAGATTACGGTTTCGCCCTGGCGCGTACAACCTACGGTGTTATCGGTGTGAAATGCTGGTTATACCGCGGCGACATCCTGGTGGCCGAGCAGGAAGAAGCCCAGACCACGAGGCAGCACTCGTCCTGATATGGACGGGAACTGGCGAACCTGGAGATAAGTTATGTTAGCACCCAATAGAACACGATGGCGGAAGCAGCAGCGGGGCCGAAATCGCGGTACCGCTTGGCGCGGTGGAGAGGTTTCCTTCGGGGCCTTTGGGTTGCAGGCTCTTACGCCAGGCTTTCTTACGGCCCGTCAGCTTGAGGCGGCACGTGTAGCAATGACCCGTCATGTTAAACGTGGCGGCAAGATATGGATTCGAGTTTTTCCCCATCATCCCATGACGAAGAAACCTATGGAGACTCGTCAAGGTAAAGGTAAAGCGCCGGTGGAATACTGGATGGCAAAGATAAAGCCAGGAACGGTCATGTATGAGATCGATGGTGTTCCAGAAGAGGACGCTCGCGAAGCGTTCCGTCTGGCTGCACACAAGATTCCGTTTAAGACGCGCTTTCTTAAGAAACGGGAGATCATTCTATGAAGCTCGACGAAATCAGAGCGATGAACGACCAACAACTCGCAGGTGCAGAGTTGAACGCACGACAGTCCTTGTTTGAGACACGGGTTTCGAAGACGATGGGCGAATTGGCCGACACCAGTCGAGCTCGCCATCTTCGCAAGGATGTGGCTCGTATTCTAACGGAGAAGAAGCGTCGCGCCGAACTGGCCGTGACCGAAACGACTACGGTCGGTGAGGAGCAATAACCATGTCCGATTCACGCCATAAGAAACAGTTAACTGGTACGATCGTGTCCAATAAGGCGGATAAGACCGTTGTGATTCAGGTCGAGCGGCAGGTTAAGCACTCGCGTTACCATAAGATCATTACGCGCCAGAAGAAGTATATGGCCCATGACGAAGAGAACGAAGGTCAAGTCGGTGATCTCGTCATGATCCAGGAGTCACGGCCATTGTCACGTCATAAGACATGGCGCGTGATCAAGACGATACGCAAGTTTGTTCAGGTTTAAACAGGTAACCAGTAGATCCTGAACGGAGGCATCAATGATTCAAATGCAGACAGTACTCGCCGCGGCCGATAACTCGGGAGCCAAGCGGCTCCAGTGCATCAAGGTCCTGGGCGGATCCAGACGCCGCTATGCCACATTGGGCGATGTGATTGTTGTCAGCGTGAAGGAAGCTATGCCTCGTGCCAAGGTAAAGAAGGGCGATGTAATGCGAGCGGTTATCGTCCGTACCACCAAAGAAGTGGGCCGATCTGACGGAAGCTACATCAAGTTTGATGAGAACGCGGCCGTTCTGATCACAACCGACAAAGAGCCGATTGGTACACGTATCTTCGGTCCGGTGGCCCGTGAATTGAGAGGTCTACAGTTCATGAAAATTGTGTCTCTCGCACCGGAAGTTCTCTAGGAGTTGGACATGGCGAAGAGAAAAGCAAAAATTAGAACACAGCCGGTCTTAAAGCCGAAGATCAAGAAAGGCGATACGGTTGTTGTGCTTACCGGTAAGGACCGTGGAAAGCAGGGAGAAGTGCTCCGTGTCTTCCCGACCAGAGCGCGCGCTCTGGTTCAAGGTGTGAACGAGTATGACAAGCACAGCAAGCCGAGCGAAAAAGACCCGCGGGGTGGAATTGTTAAGAAAGAAATTCCCATCGCATTATCCAATCTAATGGTGGTCGGAGGAGATGGTACGGCGAGCCGTGTCGGAATTCGCCGTGAAGCCAATGAAGCCGGAAAAATGAAGCGAGTACGCTTCCTCAGGAAGACCGACCAGGACCTATAGATAAAGTATTTTGGCGAGGCACCCGTTCGGAAACCGGGGTCGAGGAGTCATGAAATGACCACATTATTTACGAAATATACCAGCGAAGTTGTTCCCACCCTGATCGGGAAGTTCCAATATCGGAACAAGATGCAGGTACCTAAGATCACGAAGGTTGTCTTGAACATGGGGTTGGGTGAGGCGATTCAGAACCCGAAGCTCATTGAGGCCGGGGTTGTGCAGATGACAGCCATTGCTGGGCAAAAGCCGATTATACAGCGCGCTAAGAGGTCGGTAGCGACGTTTAAGTTGCGCGAAGGAATGCCGATCGGCGTGTCCGTGATTTTGCGTCGGCAGCAAGCGTTCGAATTTCTCGATCGACTCATCAATATCGCGTTACCGCGCGTTCGGGATTTCCGAGGATGCTCCACCAAGGCTTTTGATGGTCGAGGAAACTACACCCTTGGAATCAAGGAACAGTTGATCTTTCCGGAGGTGGATTATGACACCGTCGAGAAAGTGAAGGGTATGAATATCTGTATCAATACGTCAGCCAATACGGACGAAGAAAGTCGAGCGCTTCTTGAGCTACTCGGCTTTCCCTTCCGAAAGAATTGAGGATTTAGGAGGTTATCGTGGCTAGGAAAGCACAAATGGAGGCGGTGAAACGCGATCCGAAGTTTGAGGTACGCCGGGTAAAACGGTGTCTTCAGTGTGGTCGAGCCCATGCAGTCTACAGAAAGTTCGGCATTTGCCGGATCTGTTTTCGAACTCTGGCCCTTGAAGGCAAGATTCCTGGCGTAACAAAGGCCTCCTGGTGAGTTCTTAGGAGTAAATTATGTCGATACCAACAACAGACCCAATCGCAGATATGCTTACGCGCATCCGGAATGCTCTTCTGGTTCGAAAGGATAGCGTTGAGATGCCATCCAGTAAGGTAAAGCATCGCATCGCGGAGATCCTGAAGGACGAGGGATACATTACGGACTATTTCCTACTCGATGGAGAAAAGGGAAAAGTGCTTCATGTGGACCTGAAGTATCGGGATATCCAGCATGGAACCATTACCGGTCTTCGGCGAATAAGTAAGCCGGGGCGGCGCGTCTATCGTGGGGCCAAAGATATTCCTCGTGTCTACAATGGCATGGGCATTTCGGTTATTTCGACTCCCCAGGGAGTTATGACCGACAAAGCAGCCCGCGCAGCCAATGTAGGTGGCGAAGTCATGTGTGAGGTCTGGTGATCTCGACCAGATGAAGGAGAAGAATCGTGTCTCGTATTGGAAATACACCAGTAGAAATACCAAGCGGCGTCGATGTGAAGATCGACGGGACTTCGATTACCGTTAAGGGACCTCGGGGCGTTTTGTCGCGGGAATTCCGCGCGGTTTCCTTTGAACAGGAAGAGTCCAGAGTTGTAGTAAAACCGACAGCAGATAATGGCCAGGGACGAGCGTATCACGGTCTTGCAAGAGCTCTGCTGAACAATATGGTGGTCGGTGTATCGGCAGGTTTTCAAAAGAACCTGAAGATCATCGGTACCGGTTATCGAGCCGCAGCCAGTGGAAATAAACTGACCCTCAGCGTGGGGTATTCGCATCAGGTCGAGATGCCTGTGCCTGAGGGCATCTCTGTAAAAGTAGACAAGAACACACTCATCTATCTGGAAAGTATCGACAAGCAGGCTTTGGGTGAATTTGCAGCCCAGGTTCGTCGAGTACGCCCCCCGGAGCCCTATAAGGGTAAAGGGATCCGATATGAGAATGAGTATGTTCGTATCAAAGTTGGAAAAACTGCCGGCTAAGGAAAGGAGGCCGTTGTGGCTACCAAGAATCGAAGATATAACGCCCGAATCCGACGTCAGAAGCATGTTCGCAAGAATGTGCTGGGTACGTCAGAAAAGCCCCGACTGTCGGTGTTTCGATCCAATACGCATATTTATGCGCAACTGATTAATGACAACCGATCCGATGAAACGGCTGTAACGTTGGTGGCGGCATCAAGTCGTGAAGCCGCAGCACGAGAAGGACTGGAGACAACCTCGAAGTCCGATGTGGCTAAGTCGGTTGGGAAACTTGTCGCGGAGCGTTGTAAGGAAAAAGGAATCAAGAAGGTCGTGTTCGACCGAAATGGTTTCCTTTATCACGGACGAGTAAAAGCGTTGGCGGAAGGCGCACGCGAGGCTGGCCTCGAGTTTTAATCGATGGCTTAACTACGGAATGGATTAGGGAGACGAACCGTGACAATGAAGCGAAATATGGAACAAAGAGGCCGAGCCGCGTCGGATGATTTTGACGATCGCGTGATCAATATTGGTCGAGTGTCCAAGGTCGTAAAAGGTGGACGTCGTTTCTCCTTTACTGCTCTTGTTGTGGTTGGCGATGGTGCCGGAAAGGTCGGCTGGGGTCATGGCAAAGCGAATGAAGTACCGGAAGCGATCCGGAAAGCTTCTGAGCGAGCTCGGCGTGATATGATCGACGTACCCCTTCTTAACGGGACGTTGCCGCATACCATCATCGGTAAATTTGGTGCGGCCAGTGTGGTCTTGAAGCCAGCAGCACCGGGTACTGGTGTTATCGCCGGTGGTGCTGTCCGCCCGATCCTTGAGGTGGCTGGTTATAAGAATGTGTTGACCAAGATCATCAATTCGCGGAACCCCAATAATGTTGTACGTGCGACGTTCGAGGGACTTTCGCGGCTGATTACGGCCAGTGAGGCGGGATCACGGCGGGGAATGTCCAGCGCTCGTGTCCTCGGCTTGGAGTAGAAACGTCATGGCCAAGAAGAACGCAAAGATTAAGATTACATTGGAAGGCAGTCCGTATGGTCGTAAGCCGAAACAATGCAAGACGCTCCAGGCTTTGGGGCTTCATAAGATTGGCGCGAGTCGCGAACACAACGATTCAGAGATGATTCGTGGAATGGTGCGTCATGTGATGCATCTTGTACGCGTGGATGCGGCGTGAGTGCCAAGGAGATTGAACGATGAGCGAATTGAGTAATCTGAAACCGTGCAAAGGTTCGAAGCGGACTCGCAGCCGGGTCGGTCGAGGCCCGGGATGCGGGAACGGTAAGACATCTGGTCGGGGCCACGGGGGACAGAATAGTCGCTCCGGTGGTGGTGTTCCGATCGGGTTTGAAGGTGGCCAGATGCCCCTTTACCGTCGTCTTCCCAAGCATGGCTTCAAGAATCCATTTCGTGTTGAGTTTGATATCGTGAACCTGTTTCAGATGAAACGTTTTGATGCAGGCGCCGAAATCGGTCCAGACGAGTTGGCTGCCGCCGGGCTGGTACGACGTGGCCGCAAGGTCAAGTTGTTGGGTTCGGGTGAGGTTGATAAGAAACTGACCCTTCGAGTGCATAAGGCGTCCAAGAGCGCAGCAGCCAAAATCGAGGCCGCTGGTGGCAATGTTGAGGTGATCAGTGGCTAGTGGAGTAGACACACTCGGGAAGATCCCCGAACTGAAGAAACGGATCCTGTACACAATCGCGTTACTGGGTGTGTACCGGGTAGGTGTGTTTATCGCGATCCCAGGTGTTGACCGGTCGATCATGCAGAACTTCATGCAGGATCAAGGACAGGGTTTCCTGGGACTTTTCAATATGTTCAGTGGTGGTGCCATCGAGCAGTTGTCGATTTTCGCGTTGGGAATCATGCCCTACATCTCGGCATCGATTATCTTCCAGTTGCTGGGTGTGGTTATACCGCATATCGAAGCGCTCCAAAAAGAGGGCGAGACCGGGCGGCAGAAGATCAACCAATATACCCGCTATGCGACCGTAGCGATCTCCCTGGTTCAAGGCCTTGGAGTCAGTGTGTATCTTCGATCGATGAATGCGGCCCAGGGGACCACCGGAATCGTGGTCTTCGATAACGCCATGCTATTCACCTTTGTGACCGTTGTGTCCCTTACCGGTGGCGCCATGTTCCTTATGTGGATGGGCGAGCAGATTACCGAACACGGAATTGGCAACGGGATAAGTCTTTTGATCTTTGCTGGGATCGTTGCGGGGTTGCCCAGTGCGATCTACCAGACGTTTGAGCAGTCCGTGCTAGGCGGCGGTGAGATGAGGGCGACGACCGTCATCATCCTGGCGGTCATTATCTATGCCGTCTGTGCAACGATCGTCTTCTTTGAACGGGCACATCGTAGGATTCCCGTCCACTACGCCAAGAAGGTCGTAGGTCGAAAAGTATACGGTGGGCGTACCAGCACCTTGCCCCTCAAGGTCAATATGGCGGGCGTTATTCCACCCATCTTTGCTTCGTCCATCTTGATGTTCCCCGGGATCCTGACCACCTTCTTTCCGGGTAACGAGTGGGCGATCAAGGTCCAGAACGCCCTTATTCCGGGCGCCAGTCTCTATAATGTGATCTACGTCGCGATGATTATTTTCTTCTGCTACTTCTATACGGCGGTAACATTCAAGTCCGTTGATGTAGCCGAAAACATCAAGCGCGTCGGTGGGTTCATTCCCGGTGTACGGCCAGGAAAGAAAACCGTTGAGTATATCGATCGAGTACTCGGTCGAATTACTTTTGGTGGGGCAGTCTATGTGTCTGCCGTTTGTGTACTCCCAACCTATATGCAAACCGAGTTCAATGTTCCTTTCTATTTTGGAGGAACCGCGCTTCTCATCGTCGTTGGTGTGGCGCTAGACACGGCCCAACAAATTGAAGCACAGCTCATCAACCGGTCCTACGATGGACTTGTTGGGGGACGTGTGAAAGTCCGCGGTCGACGCGGGTAATAGAGAGAGAGTAGGAGGATCCAATGAAGGTCCGAGCATCAGTAAAGAAAATTTGTGACAAATGTAAGATCATCAAGCGCCGTGGCGTGGTTCGTGTAATCTGCGAGATTGCACGCCACAAACAGCGTCAGGGATGATTTAACGAGAAGAAGGTAAGAACGATGGCACGTATTGCAGGGATTGATCTTCCAGCCACAAAAGCTGTTGCGATAGCTTTGACGCGGATTTATGGGATCGGTCAAAACACAGCGATGATCATATCCGAAAAGGCTCAAGTAGATCCTTGGAAGAAGATCAGCGAGTTGAATGAAGATGAGACAATTCGGATTCGTAATATCATCAACGCGGACTACACCATCGAAGGTGATCTCCGTCGCGAGGTTACATCCAATATCAAGCGCTTGATGGATCTAGGTTGCTATCGCGGCCTACGTCATCGTCGCGGGTTGCCGGTACGAGGGCAGCGCACTCATACGAATGCGCGAACTCGTAAAGGTCCGAGACGGACGGCTGTCAAGGGAAAGAAAACACCGGGTAAATGAGAGGAACTAAGCTATGGCTGGTCCACGCCGTTCTGGCAAAAAGAAGATAAAGAAGAACATTCCGAATGGAATCGCACACGTTCGCTCGACGTTCAACAACACGTTGATCACGATCACGGACATGATGGGAAACACGGTCGCATGGGCCAGTGCAGGAAAGGTCGGGTTCAAGGGGTCTCGAAAGAGCACTCCTTTCGCCGCCCAACTTGCCGGCCAGGACGTTGCAAAGGCAGCTATGGACCATGGAATGAAAACTATCGTCGTGCAGGTTAAAGGACCTGGTAGTGGCCGTGAAGCGGCCATTCGTGCCCTGGCTGCAGCTGGATTGAAGATTACTGTGATACGTGACGTCACAGGAATTCCTCATAATGGCTGCCGCCCGCGTAAGAAGCGTCGAGTGTAAGAATATTTTGGGTAGGTATTGAAGTGTTTACGGCTCCAGAAGCCGCAATAAGAATCTAAAGCAGTAAGTAGTCGGTACTGACGTCGAGTTCAGCTACCAGGAGGATCCCAGGCATGTTGACTAATTTGAGTAACTTTATTCGTCCCCGTGAATTGCAAGTCGAGACGGCCAATAATTACGCTAAGGTTGCCGTTGAACCGCTGGAGCGGGGCTATGGAACGACCCTTGGTAACGCCTTGCGACGGGTGATGCTTTCATCCATCCCAGGTGCGGCTATCAAAGGGATTAATATCGAAGGTGCATTGCATGAGTTCAGTGCTCTACCCAACATCGTGGAAGATGTAGCTTCCATCATCTTGAACGTAAAGGGCATTCAGATTGGCACCGACGTATGGGAGCCACAGGAACTTATTATCGATATTAGTGGTCCTGCGCGCATTACCGCTGGTGACATGAATGTACCGGGTACCGTTACTGTTCTTAATCCCGATCACTACATCGCCACTGTAAATGAGGGTGGGCATCTCACGATGCGGCTTAATACCGGCACTGGTGTTGGTTATGCCGTGGCCGAGGAAAACAAGACGGACGACGACCCCGCGAACTACATTGCTGTAGATTCCATCTACAGCCCCATTCGCCGGGTTAATTATCGTATTGCCCCTGCTCGCGTAGGCCAACGAACGGATTATGACAAACTCGTCCTCGAGATTTGGACGAATGGTTCCATTAGTGGCGAAGAGGCGGTGGGCTTTGCCGCAGCGATTCTTCGAGATCAGTTCCGGGTGTTCACGGGTGATCAGGAATACCTGGCCGAGATGAAGGAAGAAGAGGCGGATACGGAAGAGCCACAGTTGAGTGAAGACCTGTATCGTCTAGTTGATGATCTTGAGCTGAGCGTACGGAGTGCGAACTGCTTGAAGAACGCCAATATTCGACATATCGGAGAACTGGTTCAGAAAACGGAAGATGATCTGTTGCAGACAAAGAATTTTGGTCGCAAGTCCCTCAAAGAGATCAAAGAGATTCTGGCGAGCATGAATCTTACGCTCAATATGGAAATCGATGGGTTTGATCCTGCCGATGCCCCGGACTTCGACTGAGCAAAGAAACCTGATGGAGAAGTAATCATGCGTCACCGCAAAGCCGGAAAGAAACTTGGCCGCTCGACAGCACATCGACGAGCGATGTTTCGGAATCTTCTGACATCTCTGGTCCTTGATGAGCGGATTACGACGACAGATGTCAAAGCCAAAGCGTTGAAACGACTTGCCGATCGGTTGGTTACCCTGGCAAAGCGAGGTGACCTCCATGCACGACGTCGTGCGCAGACCATGTTGTTCAACCAGACGGTGAAGATCCAGACGTCGAAAGGAACAATATTGACTCGCACGTCCAAGGACGCGCTGGCCAAGCTGTTCGACAACCTCGGTCCCCGGTTTACGGATCGCGCCGGCGGGTATACCCGTGTGCTGAAGGTTGGTCATCGTCATGGAGACGGTGCTCCTTTATCGATTATCGAATGGAGCGACCGTTCCGCTGGCGTAGAAGCCAGTGAAGAGGCGTCTTGACAGCGTTCGGTGGTTTTGGCTACCTACGGCAACACGATTCGGGGATCGTCTAATGGCAGGACGGCGGCTTCTGGTGCCGCTAGTCGAGGTTCGAATCCTCGTCCCCGAACCCTTTGTTTGTGCCCCGTTGGTCTAGCGGTTAGGACGCCGGCCTCTCACGCCGGTATCACGGGTTCGAATCCCGTACGGGGTACCCGAAACGACCCCGCCGAAAGGTGGGGTCGCTGTGTTTTTGGTCCAGAAAAGTCGAACTACCCTTCATATGATGCGTGAATGATGACCCAGAGTTCGTCCTATATCAGTCCGGTGGAATTAGCCGCATCGGTAGTCACACTGGGAAATTTTGATGGCTTTCATCTGGGACACCAGGCGTTGGTGGAGGCGGTAATTAAACAAGCCGAGTCTCACGGCTGCGCATCCGTGCTTCTGACCTTTGACCCGCACCCAGCGAACGTCCTACGCCCCGAACAAGAGATCCCGGTACTGGTTCCAATATCGCGCCGGGTTATGCAACTGGAAAGCGCGGGCATAGACCATGTGATTGTCATTGAGTTCACCAGGGAACTTGCCGAGTTGTCCCCGAAGGAATTTCTGGAAACCTTTATCCTGGGCCCCTTACACCCGGTCACCTTCGTGGCGGGTCCGGATACTCGTTTTGGGAAGAACCGGGCCGGTGATACGGAGCTCTTACGGACCTGTGGGCAAGAAAGCGGCTTTGAAGTGATACAGGTGGATCCGGTTCTTGATGGTGCAGAAAAGATCTCCTCATCGGGTCTGCGGCGGTTGCTGCAAGCCGGGGAAGTGAATCGGGCTATCCGCTGGTTGGGAAGGCCATACGATGTCTATGGAACGGTTGTTCATGGGGACGGGCGGGGGCGAACCATCGGTATACCCACTGCGAATATTGATTACAGAAAACAGGTAATCCCGGCTCTGGGAGTGTACGCAGTAATGGTTCAGTTCGAATCGAATCCGCTTCAAATGTTTCCCGGGGTGGCAAACCTGGGCCAGAAACCGACCTTTGAACCTCTGACTACGCGGAAGCCTGTTCTAGAGGTACATCTGTTGGAGGGAGAGCATCCGCACCTCCATGGCCAGGCGGTGCGTCTGGAGTTCGTACAGCGGTTACGGGCAGAGAAACGTTTTGACGGTGTGGATGCGCTGGTGGCGCAGATTCAGGCAGATATAATCGCGGCCCGTACGGCGTTGGAAGGCGAGGCGGGCTGATGCGAGAGTCGGGCGTAGAACCAACGGCTGTTCTAGTAGGGCATCCGGTTGCTCATTCTCTCTCTCCAGACATTTTTGAGATCCTTGCACAGACGAGTGCCAAGTCGTTTTGCTACGAGCTTCGGGATGTAGCGCCTGGACAACTGGGGTCAGCGGTAGCCGATCTTCTAACGGTTCCGGGACTGGTTGGCGTGAATGTTACCGTACCCTACAAAGAACGAATTCTGGCCCATGTATCTGGCGTGTCCGATGATGTAGCAACGATCGGAGCGGCCAATACGTTGGTTCGGACTGCGGAGGGCTTCGTTGCCCACAACACCGATGTGGTGGGATTCGCGATGATGCTAGACTATCTAGGTCTACAGCTGGACGAGGCTCGTGTTCTGGTCCTTGGAGCGGGCGGCGCGGCGCGGGCGGTCGTATCGTCGTTATTTGACCGGGGCGTACGACAGGTTCTCGTTTTCAACCGGAGCTCTGAGCGACTTCAGCGGATTTGCGATCTCGATGTAAAGCGAATCGTTCCGTATCATCGTTCCGACTCATCCGAGAAACTGGACCTGGTGGTTCACTGTACCTCTCTTGGGCTGGAAGATACGGATCGGGACATAATTGAACGGGTACTGGGGCCCGTGCTCCAGGCCTACCCGGGAGTACCCGCTGTGGATCTGGTGTATGGCTCCAAGATCGTGGATACGCTATTCATGCAGACGGCCCGTCAATATGGGCTAAAACCGCTCTCGGATGGACTTCCGATGCTGATCGGACAGGCCATGGAAGCATGGCAGCTCTGGACCAGCCAGACGGTGAATTTCCGGGATTTACCACGCATTCTCGATGTACTCCGTAAATGACGGACTCCATACCATTCACCGGTTGAAAAAAATCTTATATTGAGGCTTGACACGGACGTTCTAGCTGCCTACGATGCGCGCTCCCTCAGTCGAGGGGTAACTTTCCCGTGCAACGAATATTGCTATATAGGCAACGTTTGGAGGTACTTCCAATGAAGCGCAGTTGTTTTCTTTTCGCTATTTGTTTTCTGACATTTATTGTCGCTCCTGGTTGCGGTGGAGACACCAAACCGGAAGAAGATGTTACTTCTGACGTGGTAGGCACGGATGACGGCACGCCGGATGTTTCCGAAGATGTGCAAACAGACACACCGACGTGCGAGTCCCAATGTGATGGAAAAGCCTGCGGTCCAGACGGCTGCGGTGGAATCTGTGGTCTTTGTGGCCCGGGAGCTACCTGTACCGCCCAGGGAAGCTGCGAGCAGGATATCGTCGGAACCGTTGCATACGGTGAAGAGTGTTTCGTATCACCCGAATGTGCAGATAAGGAACCCGAAGATTTCAGTGATCAGAATGCGCTGTTAACCTACCTCCAATGCCTCGACCAGCAATGTGCCGAAGGCTCTTGCAATGTGGTATTTGGCGAGCCGGTCTGTCTCAAGCAATGCACCATGAGTGCAGCGGATGACGCGGTAAACAATATTAATGGCGACGCGGTGCCGGATGGCGTGGAAGATGGCGACAGCCTTTGCGCTGGCGCGGCCCCGGCAGGCCCCTATGGCGATGCCTACAAATGTGTACGTGTGACGAATCCGCAGGCTGGGCAACAAGACTTCACCCAGTGTACTGCAGGTACCGATTTCAAATCTTGTACTGTATCCTCCGATTGTCCGGTGGGCGAGGCTTGTAAGATTCACACCATCCTTGGAATCACGGACTTCTATTGTGGAACGGCGATTGCGGGTGGTAAGGGTGCATCCGAGTTCTGTGAGAACAACCCGCACAATCCTGCGATCTTCTACAACGCCGACCTGGCCTACTGTACAGAGGGACTCTGCTTCGGCATCGGAATTGGTTGCTCGGCAGCCTGTGGTTCCGATGATAGCCTCTGTTTCCCGGAAGGTGTGGGTTGCACGGATGGTTCTTGCGACAACAACGCGGCGGCGTCCTGTGAGAACGCTACCGATTGTTCACCATGGTTCTGTGAGCAGGACTTCCTGCTTTCCTCGGGTCCCCCCGAACTTCGAGCCGGAACCTGCTTTGGTAAGAACTGCGACATCAACGACGATTGTGTCGACCCGAACTTCTTCTGCCGCACCTTCTACAATGGCGAAGATACCCCGGAATTGGCCGATTGGGATCACATCTGTCTGCGTAAGCCCGACAATTCCGTTCCGGTGGGCGCAGCCTGTGACTTCAACTCCAATGATGATTTCCCCGGCGACGTCTGTGAGAATCCGATCTGGTGTACCAACGGTATGTGCAGCACGCATTGTTTGAGTGATACCGATTGCGCCGCTGGCAAACAGATCTGTGGTGTGGAGACCTTCCCCATCGATTTGAACGACAACGAGTTCTACGGTGATGCCGGTGATGCATTCATGTCCTTGAATGTCTGTCAGCCCATTAAGCACGAAGGTGATTTGACCGAGTGTGGTGGAGATTCTGACTGCACCGTGCCTGGCGAGTTCTGTACGCCGACGCAGGTAGATGCTGCGGCCGGTGGTGCGGAATTCAAGTTCTATTGCACCTCTTCCGAGAATGCGGCCGTCACGGGTGACCATGGCGACAAATGTGGTGCGGACACAGGCAACTGGTGTGTTAATGGCATGTGCTTGAACTTCTACACGAGTGGTGACGGTGAGACCGTACCAAGCTGCTTCTCCGTATGTAGTAGCACTGCCGATTGCCCGGTCGATGTCGAGATGCTGAATGGCGAAGCCGCCAATGCCAGCGGTGTATGCCAGGCGATTCGTTTCTCTTCCAATGGAAGCGCGGACGTCAAAGACGACCTGTACGTCTCCATCTGTCGGCCAGAAGATCCGGCCTCGAGCTTGTCGGACTGTGGGACAGCGACCGCGGGTGTTGGTGATACGAGTGTCTGTGACGCGGCCTCCGAGACCTGCTACGCTACCGCTATTGCCAGCAACCCCGATGTTGCGGCGACAGTGGAGTTCCTGTGCATGAGCAACCTGGACAGCAATGGTGCCCAGGCCTCCAAGCTTCCCGGCCAATCCTGTGAAGCGTACTACGAGTGCAAGAGCCTGTTATGTGAACAGACCGCTGCTGGCGGTGTCTGCAGCACTTTCTGTGATCCGGCGGATGCTACCAGTTGTTCGGATGTTCCGGGAACTGGCTGTCTTGCTCAAGTGGCGATTCCTCGTGAAGACCCGGCCCTGTCAGCCTCGCTCTACAAGTGCCTTCCCCTGGATAGCACCTGCATACCCTGTGAAGTTCATACAGACTGCCAATCTGGATATGTCTGCTCGAACACCGGTACCCAACTGAACCAGAATTTCCGTTGTGTTGCCGATTGTGCAGCCACCGGAACCTGTGATTCGGGTTCATGTGGCAATGTAGTGGATGGTCTTGGCCTTCCGGCCGAGGGCTGCTCCACGAGCTGCAATTAATCACGCCGATTCAGGCCTGTGAGACCAGAAATGCCGGGCATCCACGATGCCCGGCATTTCTTTGTTTTGCGATCCAATCCCCAATCACAGAGTCATCCATTTCCCGGTCAACTCCGCCGGAGTTTCGGAGCCTGATCTTGCGCACGTTGCATAACATTGCTAGGCCAGAGTCTCCACGATGGGCGATGCCATGAGCAAACAAAACAACTACTTCGAAACACTACAGGCTGCCCTGAATGATCGCTCGGCCTGTATTGGTGTAGTGGGACTTGGCTATGTGGGGCTGCCCCTGGCTTTGCACTTTGTAGAGGCCGGGTTTTCTGTACTGGGCTTCGATATCGATGAAGAGCGGGTTGCGGCACTTAGGAATGGGGAATCCTATGTGCTCGACATCGACTCTGCATTGGTAGCGGCCGCGGTGGAATCGGGTCGATTCCATGCCACCACCGATATGGACCGACTGGGTGAATCCAGCACGATCAGTATCTGCGTGCCCACCCCGCTTCGAAAGACGAGGGATCCGGATATGTCCTTTATTCGAGGAGCTCTCGATCAGATTGCGACTCATCTTCGGGCCGGGCAGCTCATTGTATTGGAAAGCACGTCCTACCCAGGGACCACGGAAGAGCTTCTGGTGCCGATGGTCGAAACAGCAGGCTTCGAGGTGGGGTCCACTGTATTCGTGGCGTCGAGTCCGGAACGTGTGGATCCGGCGAATGCTGTATGGACGATCGCGAATACTCCAAAGATCGTTGGTGGAGTTACGGACGCTTGTACGGAGTTATGTGCCAGCCTATATGGCACCATTGTGGAGCAGATTGTCCGCGTAGGTCGGCCCATCACGGCGGAGCTTACAAAGCTTATGGAGAATACCTTTCGGTCGGTAAATATCGGACTTGCGAATGAGATGGCATTGATCTGCCAGGGCCTGGGCGTCGATGTCTGGGAAGTGACGGATGCGGCGGCCACAAAGCCATTTGGCTATATGCCCTTTTATCCGGGGCCGGGGATCGGCGGACATTGTATACCTGTCGACCCTTTGTATCTCTCATGGAAAATGCGCGGAGAGGGAGCGCAGGCCCGGTTCATTGATCTGGCGGATGACATCAATCGCTCCATGCCTCGGCATGTGGTGTCACGGATTTCGGGCATGCTAAACCATCGGGGCCTGGCCGTGCGTGCAGCCCAGGTCCTGATTCTTGGGGTTGCCTATAAGAAGAACGTCTCCGATGTGCGAGAGTCCCCGGCCGTTGATGTCATGACCGAACTGGTCGAACAGGGAGCGAGTATCAAGTACCATGATCCCCATGTGGACACCCTTATGATTGGGGACCAGGAGTACGGTTCGGTAGAGTTGTCGGAAGGAAGTCTGCGACAAGCCGATCTGGTCGTAATCTTGACGGATCACGAGAGCTTTGTACCCAACGTTATCGTAGAGCATTCTCAGGCGATCTTCGATGCTCGAAACCTGACGACAGGCATCCGTTCGCCCAAGATTGAGCGGTTGTAGGTAAATCTCGCTGGTTTTCGGCCTGTGGATCCACTAGAATCGCAGCGATGAAATCCATGACGAGGGCCCTATGAATCAGAAAACACATGCTTTATCTGTCGTGATCGTTCTGATAGCGATGCTCTCGACATTGACGTCGTGCACGAAGTCCTCAACCGAGGAGCCAACCACCGATGCAACGGCAACCGGACCCACCTACCACGGGGCGATTCGCGCCCTTATGGAAAAAAATTGCACGACTTGTCACCAGGAAGGCAGCATCGGTCCGTTCGCTCTGACGAGTTATGAAGTAGTCCGAGATATGGCGAACCTTGTGAGTGCTAGCGCTTCGGCCGGTAGAATGCCGCCATGGATGCCCGCCGACGATTGCTATCCGCTCGCGGATCATCGTGGCCTGTCGGATGAAGACCTCAATGCTCTGGCGACCTGGGCGGAGAATGGTACGCTCGAGGGAAACCCAGACGACTATGTGGCCCCGGACATCAGCCCCACGGCACCGACTGGGGAGCCGGACCTCATGTTGGATGCGGGCGTAGATTACACTCCCGATGTAAACAAACCGGACGATTATCGCTGTCTACCGCTGCCGTATACCTTTGAAGAAGATACGTTCTTGACCAGTTCCTGGGTCTTTCCGGACCAAGCCGAGCTGGTGCACCATGTATTGCTATATCTTGTTCCCGACTACGATATTGCTGCCATGGAACAGCTGGATGCCGCGGAAGAAGGTGCGGGTTATACCTGTTTTGGAAGTCCCATCGTAGGTACAGGTGAGACACTTGGTGGCTGGGTTCCGGGCTCAGTCCCAAAGGTATTTCCTGACAATATGGCCATTCGCATTCCGGCCGGATCCCGCATTGTCATGCAGATGCATTTCAATGTGTTGAACTTTGAAGGCCCGGCTCCGGCGGATCGGACCCAGGTTGGTTTTTGGACCCTGCCCAGCGGAACGACCCCTGAATATCTGGTCGAGATCCTACCGTATCCTCATCTGGGCATCTCGATTCCGCCCCATGAAGCAAGCTGGGAGGAGGTTCGAGACTTCCCCGTACCAGCTGGCGGACGCATTATCGCGGTGACCCCGCATATGCACACCCTGGGAAGTGAAATTCGTATCGATCTTCTTCGAGGCGACCAAAGCCATTGCCTGGTTAATATCCCGGATTGGGATTTCAACTGGCAGCAGGCCTATTCATTTCCTGACGACTCGTATCTCGATACCGAACTCAACGATGTGGTTCGTTTGTCATGTACCTATGACAATAGTGTAGAGAATCAGCCGGTCGTCAATGGGGAGCAGCAGGAGCCCAAGCTGGTCTCCTGGGGCGATGGAACCCGGGATGAGATGTGCCTGGCCTACCTGGCGGTTGCCCTTCCGTTTTACGAGGACCTGGCCGTCTGTACGGGCGCGGATAGTTGTATTGTCAGTTGTGAGGATTCCACCTGTTTCCTTGGATGCGTCATCAACTCCGGCCTGGACTGTGCACAATGCCTGACCTTGCCGATGGCAACATGCGCAGCACCGGTTTGCCCCACGGAGCTGGGAGAACTGTCCGCCTGTTTTGCCACCTGTGACAATCCACAGACCTGCGTATTTGCAACGTGCAGTGAGGAATACGAGGGGTTCTACCAATGCATGAAGCCATATATACTGGATGGAACCTGTAATTCGGATCTCGAGTCCTGCGGGCTTGCCTTCGGAGACGAGCCCTGAACGCCATTCTTGGTACGATTTTCTGTCTTTGGACGACATTCGTCTTTGCCCATGGTGCAGCACCCGCCCCATTGGAAATCTTGTTGGATTCGAATGAGGATAGCCGTGCCAACCAGGTTGTGGACGAGTCCTATCCCCATCTCATTCGGCTGAATATTGGCCTGGCGCATGCGAATGCGGATGGCAGTTACCGATATGGTTGTCCGTCTCGTTGGGGCGGTTATGAAATGGCGCAATTCGCAGTGTCGTCGAATGGGCTTGAGCTGGTGTCGTTGGGTGGGGGCGTTGTCCGCGCGTCTAGCGACGGCGGTTGTACCTTTGACGAGGTCGAGATGCCCGCAGAGCTTGGTTATCCCCGAGACGTTGGTTGGGTGCAGAGCCGGTTTTATGTGCTTGGAGGAGACGAGAACTCGGGTGCACTCGTCAGCTTTGGCTCGGATTGGCTGGTACGAATCGAGACTATATTCCCGGGTGATGCGGATGCGCTGGGCTTTGCACCCGACACATTGGTGCTTCAAGCCGGGGCCCCTGGAGTGGTCGTGGTAGCCGGGGCTCGACCGACACCCCAGGTATGGCAGGCCTCGTTGCCCGCTACGGGCCTGCCGAGTGAGGGCTGGTCTGCGTCGAGTTCTAGCCTGGGCGGAGATTGGAGCTATTTGAGTGTACGCCATATTGAAGAGGACGGTACGGCCTGGTTGGTCGCGAGTACGACTGAAGGACGAATTCTAGTCCGGGTACGCTCGGATCCGGAGTTGGCCGAAAATGATGAATGGCTCCCATCCACCGAGGTCTTCGAGAATCTTATGGGACCGGTCGAATTGGGGGCGAATCTTGTGCTCATCGCGGATGGGAAGAGTGCTCTGGTTCAGGACGACGGCAGCGCCTTCTCCATTCAACAAGGCACGACAGTGGATTGGACGTGCCTCCAGGCCGTGGGGGCCTATGTATATGTCTGCCAATTGAATGGTGTGTTGAGGTTGAACGGTCCATTCGACGTTGTGCGTTCCGACGACACTCCGCTCTTCTCTATGAAGCAACTAGGAGGCCCTGGCTCGACCTGTGCGTCTACCGACGAGGAGTCCGTGGCCTGCGACCTCGACTGGTACCATTATGGCGGCGAGGCAGGACTCCTGGACCAGACGCCATGGACCGGGCCAACGGGGCCTGGCGGTGACTCGGGTGGATGTAAGCGGGGCCCGCGGGGGTCTATTCCATGGGCCCTGTTGGTCGTCTTATTCCTGATGGTCTCGGTGCGTAGCCGAAATATCAGCTTAAGGGGTCATCAATATCATTGAGAAGGTCGTCGATGAGTCCAAGCTCTTCACCTTCGCTTTTTGGCTCATCGCCGGGCAAGGGAGCCAGAGCTGCATTCGACTTCTTTTTTCTCGAAGTGGATGCGAATCGATTGCTGAGCACCAGCACCACAGCAGCGACTCCGACAACCAGGAATAACAGGATCCGAGCGATGGGCGGCCCGGTCCCCTTTTTGTGCTTGTCGATCTCACCCTGGCTCACAAAGCCATCGGCATCCGCCCCATAGTATTCTGCATAATCCCTACGAACGTCCTGGGTGGTGTAGCCGGCCGTCAACATCTGGCGAAACCGTGGTCGCCAGCGATGGCCTGCTGGTCCACATTCGGCACCACAATGCATGAGGATATGTGCGCAGCCACAGAGACATTTGGTACGGTTCCAGATGCTGTTGAACTTTGCCTGGGGAACTCGTAATAAGGTGTCGATCTGACCGCCGCCGGGGGTCGATCGGTCGATTTTTATCAGATTTTCCAATACCAGAAATCGGCCCTTTGTCGTGTGCACATCCCAGGCCTGGTTTTCGTCAAGGATCGTCTGCAAGATATGGCGCACATTACGCCCTTCCGCCGTGGGACAACGATTTAAGGTCCGGTCCGGGTGAACCATCCAGGACCCGACCTGTTGATCCGGGCAGAACAGGTACTCAGACATCACCTCCAGCCGCGATGGAGGAACATCGACCGGATCGGATGCTGACAGTTGTTGTGTGGGTGTAGCTGAATCCTGTGCCGCCGGACTGGCGAAGGCCAGCTGCGTGAACATGAACAGGCCGACCGCTAGAATCGCCAACCAGGGTAATACGCTTATACGGCTCCTTCCCGAACTGGACGAGTGGGTTGGTCCAGCCGTGCTTTCTTCGTCTCGTCGGCGCCAGAGAAACATGACCGCCGAGTTGGGTAGAACGGCTATGGAAGCCCCCAAAACCATAATGATCGCTCCCAGCCACAGAAATGAAACCAGCGGGTTCAAGAAGCCGTCCATGCTCAGGCCGCGATAATCCGGCGACGGACGCATCGATATATAGACGTCCCAGAGCAGATGGGACTCCACTGCGATCTCGGTTGTCATGGTCTCCGCACTCTGGGACGAGCCAATCTTCTCGTAGACTC
Source organism: Myxococcales bacterium (assembly GCA_963578775.1). Taxonomy (GTDB): domain Bacteria; phylum Myxococcota_A; class UBA9042; order UBA3505; family UBA3505; genus UBA3505. The sequence goes on along the minus strand of CAUZEG010000002.1, from coordinate 26,528 downwards.
GTACCTCGGGGATCATCACGCTTCCGATGCCTGTAGGTATGATCTCCACCGGGATGATGTTGACGGTCGCGGCCCGTAATTCCGCTTCGAACTCCTGGGCGGTTCGAGCAATATAGGTCCGTATCCCCATATTTCCCAGCAGAGTCTGCGCGGATTCGGCACCGGGCCCCACGAGTATGACACGTATCCATGGGAGACTACGGTTGCGGAGCGCACGGCTCAGTTCGGTCCAGGCCTGGTTCTCGGCCTTGGATTGCGATTCGAAACGATCGACGGGTAGGATGAGAGCCTGGTATTCCAGTCGGTTGAGAAGCTGACTGGTTTTCTTCAGCCGTTTGGCCCGGTCGATACCAAGGGCGTTTTTTGCCTCGAATCCTGTGGCCCAGTCAATATTCGGGTTCAACGCATCGAGTGTCTTTTCGGCGGCTGCAAACAGAGTGGGGAGAGTAGGGCTTTCGCCCAAATCGCCGAGCTTGGTGTCGGACTTCTTCGGCGAAGATCCTTCCATGATATTGGCCGCATTGTCGGCGATCAGGAGCCGGAATGAGGCAAGCCCTTCACGAATGCTGTAGGAATCTGGAAGGTGCTCTGCAAGAGGCATCACATCGGCCTCGTAGCGCTGCATATGCTCCAGGGTTTCGAAGTCGACGTTCAACACATCCGGGTTCGACATATCCACACGGCCTTTGATGCCGAGGGATTCGAGCTGTGCCAGCCGGGCTTTTAACTCGCGCACATAGAACATATACGCGGGCCGACCATCCGGTAGTCGTGCCAGCTCCAGGGCCTTCTCATGTTTATACCGATAGCGGTGGGCAAAGACCGGCGGATCGGCATCGGGTCGGATGTCTTTTTCGAGTTCATCAAAATTGGATTCGAATTCCGTCCTGATAAGGCCGGCCGCCAGAAGCCGATGCCTCTGGTCTGGATCGGGAAGATAGATCTGGAGTTTGGCGAACCCATCCTTCGCCCGAATGACGGCCCGATCGATTCCTTTAGCTTCCAGAGCACGGGAGAAACTATGGATGATGCGACGATTGAAGGGTTCGTTTCGCTGTGTGACCACTACGGTAGCTTTCGTGGCCAGGAACCTCCCTTCGGATTCATACTCGAAGTCCATTCGGGCCAGCGTTGCACGATAGTCATGCAGAGTGACGGTACCTCCAGGGTGCAACATCTTATTCTTGAACGATGTTTTCATCGCCGTTCCGGCAAAGGCGAAGAAACATAGAACCATCCCCAGATGCACAATGTAGCCGCCGAATCTCCGGCGTGCCTTCAGGGTGAGTATAAGGGCGTGTTTGAGTCTGGAGCCTCCCGTGCTCTGGCGACGAACGGCGATGGCCCTCATGTACTCCATTATGATGCAAGCGATGACGAAATAACAGAGGTAAAAGGTCAGATACACATAGACTTCAAGCTGACCGGTCCCCGCCCATAGGGCTGTCCAGGCTTCCGATTCGGACAGGCCTTTGAAGGTAAGTTGTTCAAAGGTGCGGTTTACGAAAAAGCCAATCGTTACCAGCGTTGGAATAATTGCCCATAAGAGAGGGGCGACAAAGTTCTTCCGGAAATTTGTAACCGTGGCTCGGCGCCAGGCGATGATCGGGCCAGCGGCCGACAGGAACAGAAGACATAGCGCTACGGGTGGAATGACGGTGTTGAAGAAGTCCTGACCCAGATCGGAGGATTGTGTCAGTTGACTCATATTGGGGAGGATTCGCCCTATAGTTACGTTGTATCCGTCGATGAATGTGTTGTTGACGACGCGACGAAATCCTGGCGAGGCGCTGATCTTCGGGAACAGGGTTCCGTAGATCACGATGAACGAACAGGAAACCAGCATGACATTGTTTAAGATGAAGAAGGACTCACGGGACCAGAAAGACTCGATCCGATGTTCACTCTTCAACGCGTCCCATCGTTTTCGGATGGCCAGAAAACTGACGGTCGCGATGACCAACATATACGACAGGAAATAGTAGGGGAGTTTGCTATCCGCGAAGGCATGGATGGATGCAATCAACTGACTTCGGGTAAGGAACGTCCCAAAGATCGTCAGCAGAAATGTGAGGCAAAGCAGGATCGCGTTCCAACGCTTCAACATGCCGCGGCGTTCCTGGATCATCACGCTATGCAAGAATGCGGTCGCGGTGAACCATGGTATCAATCCGGCGTTCTCGACCGGGTCCCACATCCAGTAACCGCCCCAACCCTGTTCCTGGTAGGCCCATAAGCCACCCAGGATGAGGCCCACCGATAGGAATAGCCACGAGATGATGGTCCAGACACGGGTTACACGAATCCACTCTGTATCGAGCTTACCAACGATCAGTGCTCCCAATCCGTAGGCAAATGGGATCGTGAAACAGATAAATCCCGTCAGCAGACTTGGCGGGTGGATCATCATCGTCACATTCTGCAGGACCGGATTCATCCCCTGGCCATCGGCTGGCCCCCCGAAAGTAAGCCAGGTGGAAAAGGGGTTCGACTCAAACACCATCAGCATCTCAAAGAAGGCGATGCATAGGAGCAGGATCCCTGTGGTGGTACCAATCCAGCGTGGGTCCTTATGTCGGTTGCTGTGGATCGAAATCGCCGAAAATGTGGTCAGGGAGGTAACCCATAGCAACAGCGCACCCTTTTCCCCTCCCCAGAAGGCGGAGAGAAGATACAGATTACTCATCCCCCGATCGCTGTACGCGGCAACGTAGGTGTTGGAAAAGTCATGGGTGAGAAAGGCGTAGGATAGCAGCAGAGATATACCCCAGAACATTCCGGCCAGGGCGTACAAACCGTATCGTGACGCGTCGAGGAGGTTCTGACGGCGAAAGCGGGCACCTAGAAAGGCGGTTCCAGCATAGGCCAGAGAAGCCAGAAATCCGAGACCAAGCAATACCTGTCCAAACACATGCATAGGTTAGCGTCCTAACTCTGGGGCACGTGTTCGGGGTATTTGTCCTTGTACTCTTCGTATTGTTCCGGGCTCACACCTTCCCGAACATATTTGGAGGGGCATTTGACGGTAAGCCGCCGCCCTTCGATGAAGCGGGTATAGCTGATACCGGCCAGCGTTTGAGACGTGTCCGATCCCCCTGTGAATGTCTTGACCTTCTCATAGGCATCCTTGGGGATGGACAACTTCCGCTCGTTAGAAAGCGTTACCGATGTTCCATAGGCCGTGATGGCTGTAGGGTTGGAGACCAGGTCAATGGCGTCTCCCTCTGGCATACCGGTGACCTGGGCCAGTAACAGCCCCGTCTTTTCGACGTCTTGTACCTTTTTGGGGTCAATTCGTATCCCGTCGATGAACACTCCCTCCGCTATCGCGATACGATTCTTCTGGTAGGGATCCGGCAGTGGTTTTGTGTAATGGAATACGACCTCTTCGCCGGTTTCTCCCGATAGCTGAATGAAGATGTCCCGAGAGTTCTTTTCGGTCCAGTGGCCAGCGATCGTTCCCTGGATCTTTACGCGTTCACCAAGATAACTGTCCGCATCCCGAGTCAAGTCAGCCACTTCAATGTTCTTGGTACTTCCACGAAGGCTGAAGCCCACGATAAGAGCCGCGATCACCCCAATAAGGGCCGCGATAATGATCGGAAAGACCGGAAGCTTTCGTTTCGTGGTCCCGTCGCGCCGTGTACGGGAAGCCATAGAAGTCTCAGATTGTTTTTCTTTGTTGTCCATCTCGAGCGTTGCCTTGGCACAGGGAATCCGAACTCATCTCTTAATATAATTATATTGTTTCACTGACGCTCGCGAAATACTACCCGGCGAGCCATGCCGTCAAGAGTAGCTGGAACTTCCCCTTGGATTTCATAGGGAAGATGCACGCACGAAACAATCCTGTTATAGGGCTGATTCCTCCTGGCATAGAGATGGTTCGTGAAGAGTTTGTTCCTACGATTCCTGGTCGTGCTGTCCCTCCTGGTAATGGTGTTTCCTGTGCTGGAATCTCCTGTCTGGGCTGATACGGGGGCGGCCGAGTCCACGGATGTACATATTCCGAGAGGTCTGGTGTATGTGGTTCATAGCGGTACCATACGCACGCGAAACACCTTCGTAGACAATGGCCTGGGTGGTAACAGTCTCGGGTTTGGATCGGCGGGTGCTGGGGTCGAGCGTATGGGCTGGATAAGCGATATGAGACTTCGCTACCGCCCCGAATTTCATATCTCCGACACCTTTTCTGTATCTATGGCGCTTGATGCATTTGGGAACATCCAGGCGGGAACAGGGATAGGTTTTCATGGCCAGGAATCTCCCGATTCCCTTGTACGCATTGACGGAGATCATCCCAGCGACAGTGTTCGAGTTCCCTACCTATATGGGACATGGGAACCCTTCTCGCGCCTCTGGGTGCGGATGGGCCGAATGCCGGAACACTTCGGTCTGGGCTTGTCGGAGAACGATGGAGAATGTTCCGACTGCGATGTGCAGACCCTGGTCGATGGCATCGACCTTCGTACGGATCTATTCGATATGGGGACTCGTATCGCGTGGCGTCGGCCAGGAGAGGGGTTCACCAGCGAGCGGGGACAGTTTGTTGCAGGACAACCTTATGACCTCGATCAGACGGATGATGTGAGCGAGTTTCTGGTGGAACTATCTGGTGCGTTGCGTACGCCCTTCGAGGAGCGAAACCGAAGACGTGCCGCGCGACTAGCCAATGGGTGGCTCTTCGATTGGACGGTCCGTCTCCGCATGCGGAGTGCTGGCCGGCAATCCGATCAGGCTCTCGATCCCGGGGCCTGTGTCGAAGATGCAGCGGGTACCGGACCCCAGACGAGTTTTGATTGCATTGCCTATATCCCACGGAATGCGGACCTCTGGTATCCCGGACTCTACCTTCATGCTGAGGGCTGGCCCGCAGATGGCCACCACCTGGCGGTCGGTCTCGAATTACAAGCCATTCTTGGGGACATTGCCCAGACCCAGGCCTTTTCAGACGAAGGTCTTTCCCGCGATGTGCAGGCCTTTGCCGGTGCACTCCGGGCCACCTATTCGACAGGCCGTATACGCGCACGACTGGATACGGGCTTTGCCACGGGCGAACCGGAAGGCACGTATGTGGGGGTGCTCGATGGGAGCAATACAGTGGCGCCATCGACCGAAATCTACAATACGCAGACCGAGTATTCGCAGAATAAGACCTTTGAACAGTTCATCGCCCATCCAAGCTTTTTCGTTGACGAGGTGCTCTATCGTTACCTGTTCGGGGCCGCCACGAACACCGTGTACGTAGGCCCGACCCTGGGCTTTGATATTCTCCGGGGCCGCCACGCCCTGGGCATTGATCTGTCGGCGATGGGGTCCTGGGCGATGACCAGCAAAAATACACCGGGCGGGGGCGGATTCTATGGTGTGGAGGCCAGACTGGGCCTTGATTATCGTCTGCACGACACGTTCTCAATCGCAACGAAGACGGTACTATTTTTTCCAGGCGATGGTCTGGTGAGCGCGGATTCCGATGTGGGGCCCATCCTATTGAATGGTGTCGATGTCTTCTGGGATTTCTGACGTCCCGGAGCCGGTGTTTGCCCTCGTGTACAGGTAGGCTATGCTGGGCCGATGATCGATTTTCAACAGAGCCGGTCCATACATATCATAGGCGTTGCCGGCTCCGTCATGGGTGGTATTGCCTGTCTCTTGAAAGAGCAGGGCCACGAGGTGCGTGGATCGGATCGTGATTGCTATCCACCCATGTCTGATCGCCTTGCAAATGCGGGCGTGAATGTAATTCTGGGCTTTGCCGAGGAAAACATAACGGAAGAGTCTCCCGAGCTGGTTCTGGTGGGTAATATTACGCGCCGAACCAATCCGGAAGCCGTCGCGATGCGCAGGCTTGGGCTTCCACATATATCCCTGCCGGAACTTCTATCGGACATGTTCCTCAGCCAACGCCGATCCATCACGGTCGCAGGAACACACGGAAAGACCACGACCACATCCATACTGGTCTGGCTGCTGAAACAGGCCGGCCTCGATCCTGGCTATATGATTGGCGGGGTGCCCATCGGCTTTGAAAGTGGACTGAGCGCCGGTACAGGTCCTCACTTTGTTCTGGAAGCGGATGAATACGATACCGCCTATTTCGATAAGCGGCCCAAATTCGTCCACTATCGTCCGCGTATAGGAATCCTGACCTCGGTAGAATTCGATCACGCGGATATCTACCGTGATTTTGATGCGGTGCGACGAGCTTTTCGCACCTATTCCGCCTTGTTCAATCCGAACGACCAGTTGTGGGTCCACGGGGCCGATGAGGAGGCACGGGCGGCCGCCAGCTACGGACCGGCACGGATCTGTCTCTACGGTATTGAGGGCGATGCGAATAACCTCGACGCCTTCGCTACGGATGTGCGGCTCGCCAATCAGGCCGATCGGACGCGCTTTCGGCTTATCTACGAAGGTAGAGATCTGGGGTTCTTCGAGTTGCCCCAACCCGGACGCCATAATGTATGGAACGCAGTGGCTGCCATAAGTATCGCCGTATCCGAAGGAGCCGACGTGGAAGCCCTTCGAGCAGCATTGCCTGTCTTTCCCGGGGTGCGGAGGCGGCAGGAGCTGCAGGGCGAACCACGTGGAATCCGGGTATTGCAGGATTACGCCCACCATCCGACGGCCGTTCGAGAAACCATCGCAGCCATCCGTACCCAATTTCCGGAGCGCCGGCTATGGGCCTTATTTGAGGCCGAATCCAACACCAGTCGTCGTCGTCTTTTCCAGAAGACCTATGTGGATTCCTTTCACGGCTCGGACGAGGTGATCTTTGTTCGTCCCCTGGAGAAGGATGATGGCCTTCCTGTCGAGGAGTGTCTTGACGCGGATCTGTTGGCGGCCGATCTGCGGGAGAATGGTATACATGCTCGCTTCATTCCGGATGCGGATACTATTCTGAAGGTGCTTGAAGCGGAGGTACGTAGTGGCGATGTCGTTCTATTTATGAGCGGCCGGAATTTTCTTGGACTTCCCCTGCGTTTAGTGGAGCGACTTCAGGACTGAGTCGGCCAGGCGTGCAAAAACGAACACTGTAGACATTCTGCACACATAAGCCCGGTCTGGCACATCTGGTAAAGACATGTGTTTTCAGTGGTTTACACGTTTTTCCCTGGTGCCTGTGTTTTGGCATGACCTTTGCGAATGTAGCGGGTGAATCGTAGAGTCTCGCGCTGGGTTGCCGGGTCGAAGGATTCACCCCTCGACCCGAGGGAAGCCTGTATTACAACATCGAGCACGAGAACGGTTGACATGCGGAAGGGCGAAACAGTACAACTCCCGCTCCCCCGAGTATATAGCGAGTGCAGAGTGCGCTTGTCCGTCTGTCTCTCGATTCTCAAAAACGTTAGCTGTTCTGGGAGCTTGTTTTGAAGAACTTTGTACGACTGGTGTTTGTTTTTTCTCTGGTGGTTGCGCCCCTGGCGTCGCAGGTAGCTCTGGGTCAGAGCGCTGTTTTAGACGAACAGGAAAAGTCCAAGGATGATAAGGCCAAGTCCAAGTTCGGGGGGCGAGTTGCCCTCAGTAATACGCTTGGCCTCGGCACCTTCGTAGCTGGATCGGATCAACGCGCGTACGACCTGGTGGCCGTATCGGTGAACCCGTTCTGGCGCATTGAAGGCGACAAACGTCAAGCCTATCTGAAATTCTCGGTCAGCCAGGAGCTGGTCCAGAATTACGAGAGCTCAACCACGACGCCAAACCAGATAATGCTCGGCGATCTGGAGTTGGGTTATGTGCATAATAATATGTACAAGTTCCCATCCCTGGGGGTTTCCCTTACACCGTATGTCTCCGGGGTTGTGGGGACGTCTCTGGCATCACGGTACGCGAATCGCCTGGCTGTGATTCGAGTGGGCGGGAAGTTTAGATACACCTATAAAAAGGCCATGTTCTTTTACGAAACGCGGGCAGGAAAGAACTTCAATCGGTATACCAGTCCCACGGTTGATGCCGATCTTGGAGTCGCCTTTGCACGTGACCAGGGAAATGAAGATCTTGGTGGAGTTATTGCGATAGGCGGTCGAAATGTTGAGTTTTCATGGCTGAATCGTGGCACCGTAATGTTTACGTTGCCGTCGAAGCTCTATCTCACCTTTGACTATGTCTTCGTGAAGTACTTCACATATTCGGCGGAGAACGACGATGGGCTGACCCCTGAAAATGGTGACACTGGCCGTGGTGTTCGTGATCTGACGCAATCGACAATCGATTTGTCATGGCAGACACCCAAAAAAGAACTTCTGATGTCGTTTGGTGCTTCGACGGGACAGTCGCCGCTTACATCCGACAACAGCTCGATTCGGTTCCCGTTTTTCGACTTCATTTCACCGAACTCGAATCGAACCACATTCTATCTAGCCCTTACGGGAACCTATTAGAACGCAAGATGATCTCGTCTGGACGAGATGTCGACAATATTTGAACTCGAATCCCAAACCGGGAAATCAGGAGAACGGAATGTTCCACAATAGTCTTCAGAAAATTCGTTCGTTTTTTCTTATCCTTGTTGTCTGCCTAGCGGGTGGATTTGGCTGCACCGAAGATGTTGGTGATATTGATCGGTCGCAACCGAATATCGTGAACAAAAAGGACCTCCAGGGTATGTGGTACATGGTTCGTACCATTACCGAGGTACCCTATGGCGTAGCCTTTACCTTCGTTGGTGAGATGTCCTTTGGTGCAAACCCAAAGATCGTATGGGATGTGCAGGAAAACCACCTTGTAGCGTATCCGGTTACGGAGACGCTTGAGGGTGCGGAAAAGGACTACCACAAACGCCAGATTCGGAGATATTGGGACCGTAAGGCTATGACGGATAGCAATCCCGACAACGACTTCATGGAGATGTTTGTGGGTCAGCCGATTGTGGCCTTCACGATCGAAAAGCACTTCGATGTAAAGCGAAAATACAATGCGCAGACGGGTGAACAGTCCAATGTGATTGAAGAAAACTCAGTCGACGTTCCCTGGTATCAGCGGGAGTCCATGCGAGTGGACTGGTCCGAAAATGCGATCAACGACTTCGAGTTCGTAGTTGGTCGTATGCCCACAAATAGCGTGCCCTACTTTGTCCAGGAAGTAGAGGGTGAGGACAATCCGGACCGGCCAGAGATAACCGAGGACTATATCAGCTTTGTGGTCAAGTTCTTCGCGGAGCCCCAGTCCTCCGGCTATTGCAGTGTCTATACCCTGGCGTCGGGTGACTGCGCCGGTGGCGTGGTGAAGGCCCGTTATAGCTTTAAGCGCGTGGATCCAGTTCCGACCTATAACGCGAAGCTATGGCACAACTCCTTCCATCAGGAGAAGTTTGGTTTTTTCATGACCGAGCGGTACACCTACTCCGAGAATTCGGGGCTTACCTATGCGGGTCGTGACCAGAAGATCAATCGCTGGAATCTCTGGCGTCAGGTCTGGAATTTTGAAGACGTTGAAGGTGCTTCGGACTGTTACGTTGACTCCGATTGCGACACCGACGCGCAGCAGTTCTGCTACCAGGAAGAGTGGTTTGTAGGTGGGGAATGTAAGCGTCGTCGACTGAAGCGTCCGAGCCAACGCTTTGACGAAGGTCGAGGTGTGAAACCCATCATCTACCATTTATCGGCAGACTTCCCCGAGTATCTGATGGACGAGACCTACGAGATGGCGGACGGATGGAATGATATCTTCAGTGATACCATCGCCTGGATGCTGTACTGGGACCGTCGGGATTCCGAGAGCGGCGGTATGTTGCTGACACGATTCTGTGACACCGACGCCGACTGTAGTACTGATATTGCGACATTTGCCCAGGTCGTAGATCTGGATGTTCCGCAGCCCAAGGGCCGTACCGTCATCGTCTATAATGACGGTGATAGTGTGAAATCCATCGTAACCAACGATGCCAAGTATCCCCCATCCAACGTTCACGCGGGCAAATCACTGGTTCGCTTCGTGAACGCGGATCCAAATACGTCTTCTGTCGATTTCAAGATCGGCGGGATTGATGCTGCGGCTGGTGTAGAGTTTGACCCCAGCAATAACTACGAGGATTACGCGGTATTCGATACCGGTAAGTTCACCATCTCGGCCCACGTGGAGGGTGGTGACGGTGCCGAGCTTACCAATGTGGTCTTTGAAACTTCGAACATCTACCTCTTCGTATATGGTGGTGGTGTTCTGGCGAAAGCCCAATCAAGCCTTTTGACCGGGCCTGATGGTCTTGCTGGAGATCAGGGAATTCGTGTCGTGAATATGTTGACGGACCATAGTTCGCAGAACGTGGTTATCAATGGTAGCCGACGTTCGGACGCACTCGCCCTTGGCCAGGACTCAGGATTCATCAACGCCGGCTATAACGGTATGCATTCTGTGAAGTTGGTGGATGGAAATGGTCGCCAGGATGTGACCTGCTTCCATTCCGGTGGCCTTGGTCGTTGCGTGGGTTCCATGCCCGAGATCACGGCCGCAGATCTAGCCGAGGTTGAGGCGATCAAGGACTCCATTCCTCCGGCCTACGTGCTTTGCCGGAATCAGTTTACCGGCTATTGGACCGATGCGGGCTATGAGCTGGTCGACAAGAATAATGGTAGTAATGTGGACTCCTGGTCCGATGCCGATAAAGCGGCCTTTAACTCCAACAAGAACTGTAGCTGGGGTCTGTACGATGACTGTCGGTACACCTGGACCGATGACGTCGGTGATTCGCACAATGCTTGTGGTGATGACCCGGCCAACCCGAATAGCCGGAAGAAGATCGGCGATGCTCGCTATAATCTCGTGTACTATATTCACGAAGCGCATATGTCGAGCCCCCTCGGTTATGGTCCGTCGGCGGCGGATCCGCAGACCGGTGAGCTGTATTTTGCAGCGGCGAATATCTATGGTGCACCACTTCGTACCTATAGCCAGTGGGCTCGCGATCTTATGGACCTGGTTCATGGAGATCTATCTGTCGACGACACCATCTCGGGTAAGTACGTTAAGGATTTCCTGAAGAGCCTTGAGGAAAACGAGATTGGTACCATGCATGCCGGGCTTCAGATGCCAGGCGAATTTACTCCAGCAACGCGTCCAACGGACAAGTTACCGGCTTCGAGCCCGGCGGTAATGGCATTGACCAGCAGGCAGCCGGCCGCACCCATGCGGATGATGATGCCCCATGAGGCACCAGAACTGTGGCGCTTCCATTCCGATGAGGAATACCGGAAACAACTTCTCGGTGAAGTGTTGGGCGGTTTCCCGACACAGGAGCAACTGGAGGCCCGTTTCAATCGCATCAAGGGTACGAAGATTGAACAGATGATGATCAACAACGAGATTGTGGTTGCATTGTCTGGCGGTCAGCTGGAGCCAGGCGCCGCGTTGGACGCAGAGGCCCTGAAAAAGGTGAGCCCGCTTACCTGGGGTACTCAGAGTGCAGTAAAGGCTGAGCATGAGCGTATGCGCATGTTGACGAACGCGAAGAACAACACCTGCCTGTTTATGGCCGATTTCATCGATGACTCCATCTATGGTCTGGCGAAGGCCCTCAAAGATGATCAAGGACTGTCAGGTGAAGACCTCCGCGTTGCCCTTGAACAACATATCTATGGCGGCGTCATTGAGCATGAAGTTGGGCATACGATAGGGTTACGACACAACTTCTCGGGATCCAACGATATATTCAACTTCAAGGATGAGTACTTCGATATTCGTGAGAAGGAGCTCGTGTTATGCCAAAACGACAACTGGTGCGAAACACCGGGTTGGTCTGAAACCTGTTCCTTTGTTCAATGTATCAATGACTCTGACTGCAGTAGTGGTCTTAGCTGTGGTGACCCGGAAGGTTCCGCTGGAAGCTTCTGTGTCGACGTGACAGACACAAAGACGGGCTATTGTGAAGGACCTATCGATTACGAGGTCCCTTGTGCAAGTGATGGCTCCTGTGTGGCTGGGCTTACTTGCGATACGGCCACGAATCAATGTGGTACGACCCGCTCGTGTACGCAGACAGGCGATTGTGGCGAGGGCGAATACTGCACCGAGTCTGCGTGCAGTGATAGCGATGGGAACATCGTTGTTGCCGCCTATACAGAAACGGTGATTGAGCCGATCAAAAAGTTTGCACCACGGTCCTATATGACGGAAGGCGAGCGAGACGCCCGCCGAACGGAATATCAGTACAGCACGGTTATGGACTACGGTGGCCGTTTCAACTCGGATATTCATGGCCTCGGTAAATATGACCGAGCGGCGATCAAGGCCGGCTATGGCGAGATGATCGAAGTCTATCATGACACGAGTCAACTCGAGAAATACGTCGAGAACGCAGCGGATTACTACAACTATCCTCCGAATGTCTTTGCGTACGTAAAGGACACATCCTGGTGGCGTTACGCGGGTACGACCAGCAGTGGATTTGGTCATCTCGAGAACTTTATCGGAGTGAAGGAGAATCTGTCGCGAGTGACGGTTCCCTGGGAACAGGTCACCTATGAACACCAGATGGCCAGTAACTACATCCGTGATGAGTTGGATTTCACCTATATCGAGGTGCCGTACCGGGCCTGCTACGACGAGTACCGTGGCAATCTGGGTTGCTATTACTTCGACACTGGGGTGGATATCGGCGAGATGAGCTATCACTCAATGAATAGCCTGCAGTACTACTACATCTTTGACGCTTTCAAACGTGAGCGTTACGGATTTGGTCGGTACGGCAGCGCCAGCTACTATTTCTCCCGCATTCTCGACCGCTATATGACTCAGCTTGGGCATGCCGGTCAGTACTATGCCCTGTATTACCACATCTTTAAGGACTACCTCTGGTTCGCGAACTGGAAAGATGCACCGTACGATGGTCGTACGTTACGTGTGACGTCAGAAGTCGCCTTCCAGTACCTGACGGAACTGATCTCCAGTCCATCACCGGGGTCATACCAATATAATAATGACACTGGGACCTATGAGAACTTCAGCTTCGACACCGGCGAACCGGGTAGTGAGCTTGATATTCCGGTCGGATTAGGGAAGTTCCCCTACACCCAGTTCAATACCAGCGGTGGATATTACGACTTCACGCAAGCGGTATGGATCGGGAGTTTCTGGGAAAAAGTTGCGTCGCTTCTTACCCTTACGGACTCTACCGCCTACTTCACCTCTGACTTCGTGTCTGAACTCGGTGTTCGTGGTGCAACGTCCATTGGTTTCAACACCCTTTACCAGATCGAGTTGACCAATGTTCTGGGTGGTATCGTCGCGGATGAGTATGAGTTATTCGCCGGTGCGGAACAGGACGGGGTGTTCGTGCCACGGCCGGTTATCGGTGGTTCGAGCCATGAAGAAGCCCTTGAAGAGAGCCATTCTCTTGGACCGGTTGTTGCTCCCTCTATCGATGACTTCTCGTTCAAGCTCTTTGCAGCAGTGTACGGCCTGTCCTACCTGCCAGCGGGATTCGACCCGACCTTTACGGACGCGATGGCCATCACCTACGAGGGTAATGGTTCCCAATTCGATTCGAACCCCGGTGTAAATAAGATCACGTTCGACGATCCGTTTGGGCAAAAGACCTACGCGGCCTTGAGCAACAACTATCTGTACGCCAATGAGTACGGTGAACGCGCCCCATTTGAGGTCGCCTACCGGATGCTGGAAAAGGCGAACGCTTTGAAGACGAGCTGGGAGGCGGCAATTGGCGAGCCCAAGCTCAAGTTGGAGGCCCAACTCAAGGAACTGATTGAGAGCCTTGAAATCCTCCGCTCTCTTAATGAAATCTACGGAACCGTTGGGTATTGAGGAGGCCATGATGATGAATCAACGAATCTCTGAAAACACCCGTTACGCATTTGCTGGAGTTGGACCGATGAAATCCATCCGCACCATTTCACTTCTTTTCACTCTGTTGACTCTCCTTCTGTTCGCGGGTTGCGCACAGGATATGGGCGAGATTGACCGTGTACAGCCGAACGCCATTCAAAAGGACCTCTTACAAGGTGAGTGGTACCTGCGAAGCACGGTTGTCGATTCACCCGCAACGGGCGCCTATACGTTTATCGGTGCGATGGATCCCATGGAGCGAGGGGTCTTCGAGATCCAGGAAGATACCCTCTACTTCTACCGGACCTATGAGTTCGCCGAAGATGCGGGTGTTGTTGGCTTCCGTTCCGATAAGGATGTCCCCTTATGCCGGAACTTCGATTCGTCCGTGGACGAGGAGATCACTATCCAGGATCTTGAGTGGTGCAATCCCGACGTTTCGGAAGCACAGCTGAAGTCTGGACTCAACGCTGCCTCGCTGCGGAAACTCGTCACCCGTACTATCGAGGTCTGTGGTGAGCAGCGTACCGTTCCGGTGGTTGTCTACCGAGGAGCTCCTGTCGCGGCCTGGTCGATTTCAAGCCACTTTGACATTCAGAAGGAATACAACGCCACGACCGGCGAGAAAACGAATGTCATAAGTGAGAACACAAGCGACCGCTACTGGGCAGATCGTGATTATATACGCGTTGATTTCTCGGCCAACCAGGTGCCGGTTGCGTACAACGCGGGTGTAAACAGTAACGCAGCATTCACCATTTATGAGGGTGAATCGAGCGCCGATGGCCTGGGTATCCGGATTGAGGATGCCTTTGGGAATGCATCCAATGATGCCGATACGGTGGCCTACATTGACTTTACGACGCATCATGTCCTTGAAGGTCTCACGACCTATTATGCAGGCTTCGGCATGATCCCCTACTGCTGGTACTATCCATGGTATACCGGCGGTGTGTATGAGTGCGTCAGTGAGCAGATCGCTATGCGCACATCCCTGCTGCGCGTGGACAAGGCCCTTGACGGTCATGCGTCCGACTATGTTGCGCTCAGTTATGATGACCGGCATATGAACCGGTTCGGGTATTTCCGTACGGAGCGCCATACCTACAACTGTAACTACGGGCTGACTGATAGCGGCGCCAGCCGCCAGGCGAATCGTCACCGCATCTGGGAAGAGTACATCGTGGGTGAGGATGGAAATCTCGACTACGACGCGATGACTCCCCGACCCATCGTGTACTATATGAACAAGAACTTCCCGCGTGCTCTGGTCCAGGTGAGCCTCGAACTTGCCGCGGATTGGGCTGCCCCATTCGATGAGGTGGCAGAAACTCGTACCGGAAAGACCTGGGACTTCCCCATGTTCATCCTCTGCGAGAATAGCGATGCCGAGGCCAATGCTGCCACCGGAACCAAGGCATGCCATTCCGGTTCCAGTGAAAGCTATTGCCAGACCTACTGCAAGGATATGGGACGCGCCCATGAGAACGGCGATCTTCGCTACAATTTCCTTCACGCTGTAACGGAGCCGCTTCAGGCCGGGCTGTATGGATATGGACCTTCCTCCGCGGATCCGCTTACGGGAGAGATTATCTCGGCCGCAGCCTACAACTATGTTGCGCCCATGAAGATTGGCGCTCATACAGCAATCGACGCCATCGAGCTTCTTGCTGGTGTGAAAGACTGGCGAGAGGTGGAATACGCAGACGCTATAAGCGAGGCGAATCAGGTTAAGCGTTTGAAGTCCAACGGAGAGCCCCCCTTCTACACGCTTGACCAGGCTAAGGATCTTGCCAGCGGTATGCTTGGGGATGATGTCCGTTTCCGATTGCAGGTCAACGGTCCTAGTCAGACGGACCAGGACTTTGCACGCCAGCGTTTGGCCCGCCTCCACGATGCTCCAGAACTGGAAGCCATCATCGGTGGTGATTATCTGCGTCTTCTATTCAAGGACCCACGCGTAGGTAGCGGTGTGGCCCTTACCGAGGACGAGCAGAAGGAATACAGCCTTGCTTCATTCAAGCATCACGGTGGTTACCTCGAACGGATGGATTACTACCGCGGACAGATGGAGAAGAATCTGTATCTGGCCGAGTTTGCGGACGGCGCCATCCTGGGTCTGGCAAATGAGTATAAGACCAAGTACGACGACGCGGTATGTACGCTCGTGAACGAACTCCCCCTTGGTCCCTGCCAGGTTGATGATGACTGCTATAAGTACATTTCAGGTTCCGTCGACGGTAGCCTGACCTGTGGCGACAACAACTACTGCGCCTTCCCAAGCTGCACCACAGAAGCGGATTGTACGGGTGCCGGACTTGAGTGCAATGGCGGCACAGGCTTCTGTGAGTTCCCGGTAGCTGCGACCGCCGATGCCGAGAACTGCAGCACTCGAAGTGTTATTGATTCTCTTGCACAGGAGATTCGGCGTGTAGATCTTACCAGCCCGAACGCAGTGTATCTTCCCAAGGCCCTCTGGTGGCCCACGAAGGACAACCGTGTTTTCCAGACCCAAGAGGCTATCAAGCAGCGTATTCAGGAGCTTCGCGATACTTTTGAGGCAGAGCTCTGGGCCCAGATCTACAAAGGCGTAGCCGAACACGAAGTAGGCCATACGCTGGGTCTACGTCACAACTTTGAAGGGTCGACCGACGCCATGAACTACTTCCCAGAATACTGGGATGCTCGCGGCCAGACCGTGGGTGGAACATGGACACCGATTGGTGGTCCCTTCGGTGACGAAACCCTGGCCCAGGGTGGCAATAGCATGCGCCAGATGCAAGGCTCGACCGTCATGGATTACGGCGCCAAGTTCAACGCGCGATTTGAAGGCGTTGGTCATTATGACAGTGCGGCCATCAAATATGCCTATGGACAGGTCGTGGAGCAGTTCACAGAGGCTCCAGATTACTCCGGTGTCTGGAATTACATGAACGATCCATCCAGTATGGATCCGGCGAATAGCCCCTTATTCCTTCAAGATCGCGATCCCGTGGAACGTCTGTTCCGGAGAGTCCATTACACCGAGATCCCGTCGATTTTCGGGGGTGATGCTTCGAAGATTCAGTCCCGTCAAAACGTGGGCCTGGAAGGGCTTGCCACGGGCGAAGATTGCTCGTCGGATGCCGGCATCTGTGGCGAAGGACAATATTGCGAGCATTACTTCCATGGAGATTTCTGCACGGATAATGGTGCGATGGTGCCCTACCGCTTCTGTTCGGATGAACAGGTTGGCTACAGCCCGACTTGCGATGTCTGGGATGAGGGTGCGGACACCTACGAGATCGTTCGCAATGCTTTCTCGGATTACGAGCAGTATTGGCCCTTCTGGGGTTTCATGCGTGACAACCTCACCTTCAATCCCCAGAACTACTCCTGGCGCGTCTATCGGACCTTTAAACTGGGCCAGCGTCACTTCCAGTTCTGGCTATATGAGTTTGCACGTAACAATCGTGATGATTGGTGGCAGAACACCTTTGGTGTCCCCTACGAAGAGGATCTGAATGGTGGATTGTCCGGTTCACTCGGTGCGGCTATCTCCTTCAACACGATGGCGCAGGTCTTTGGTCGTCCCATCACCGGATGGTATGCCTTTAATACCAATACCCATCGTTATGAGCCCTGGTCGTCGATCGATCGTGCGGCCTTCGATGATACGAGCTTTGTCTGGGTCGGAGAGGAAGCAGGGTCACGTCATATGTACCCGCAGTACGACTATGATGGAAACCTTCCGGTCGTTCGTTCCGGTGGTGCCATCTACGATCGTCTTAACGCCCTTGAGGTTCTGACGGATCCGACCACGTCGATCCTGGCGCACAATTCGAACGAGCAGATGCGCCGTTTCCTGATCTCCTACTATACCGCGTTCCCGCGTGAGATGACCGAGTTGCTTGGTTCGATCATGGTCGATGATCATGCCAAATTCGGTTGGTGTATTGAGACCAACGCGACCATCGGTGGTGAGTATATCGCTGCACGTCGGCGTGACTTCCTCGGTGCGGCCGCAGGTGACTGTGACGGTGCCAGTGAAGTACCGCTCTTCCCCGAACCCAAGTACACGTTCCCAACGACGAAGTTCCGTATGCCGGCTCTTGCTGGTGTGTACGGAATGGCGATGATGACCATGGACTATAATAATAGCTTCCTGGACGTCAGCCATATCTACCTCGAGGGGCACGAGGATTCTGTAACGGCACCGGAGGGTGTAGAGGTAGTTCGCTTCGAAGATCCTCTGAGTGGAAAGGTCTACGTGGCACATAAGACAGACGCCGTGGGTGTCTACGACCCAGCGGTTCGACTTATCGAAGAGGCGGTCGAAGCCTTCGAAGACTTTGTGCCGCAGGATTATTACCTGTCGCACCTCCAATATATCATCGGGAAGCTTGAGATTTTCCGAGGTCTTGGACGGCTATACTCGAATTACTGAGACCTGAAGTCTGCATAGGAAACGGCCGGGTTCGCCCGGCCGTTTTCAATTGACGGATCTTCCGTGCGTCGATATCCCGATAGCGGTGTTGAGAAAGCTGATGCACGACAACATCCCCATAACAAACGATCGAACTGTCCGAACGTCCCGAACCATTGGTTTGAGCGCTTTGCTGTTGTTTTGTCTGGTTTCGACCGTGGCACGAGCAGCTGACACGAGAACTTGCCTACCGTGGTCGGTTCTGGCGGTCCAGTCCGATTACGCCACGGAACTTCACGCGATTGAAGACCTGGTCCGTACGTGTGCCCATTTGACGGCGGTGAAGAATCCGGAAACCGACGAAGAAGAAAAGCTAGCCGTATTGCAGGAGGTTGCCGCCAGGACGGGGGTCCTAGCGATGGAGGCCCGATGCTGTCTAGCACGCATTGTGACCAGTCCGGCGTTCAATCGGACGACCTGGACAGATCTGGGACTGTTACGGACCGAGACTATCGGTTTGGATGTTCTGGTGGAACGGGCTCATTTGGCGGATGGTCTGGACGCCGTGGTTCGAATGCCCAGATTTGGGCAATGGCCCGACGTTGCGTATGGGTTGGCGCAGGATGCGTTTGACGCATTGCCTGTTGACGAGGCCCTGACTGGTCCCGCAGACGACAGCCTTCGGCTTGCCGTGCATATGTGGCCGGACGTCGCTGGGAAGTGGCTCCAGGACCATCGAAAGGATCATGTAGATAAGCCACGAATCGTAAAAGTCTCGAAGTGGCTCGATGTCGTACCTGGTTCCGGAGAGACCACAGACGCAGGTGGAATCGCAGCCGTTCTTCTATTTCTTCCGACCGAGACCCGTTACAAGCAGATCAGTAACGGTGTAAGGAACTTTCTACGCCTTATGACGGTGCGCAAGAAGTTGTCGCAGTGGGTGATGCTGGCGCCCGAAGACGGGGAATTGGGAGCTCGAATCGCGGAGCTTCAGGTGACGGGATACCAGGCGAATCCGGTGATTGGTCCTCTGGTCCGCACGGATCTGGGCAGGTGGCCCGATCCAGCAAGACCTCTCACCTGGATCGCACGCCATGGGGTCGGTGGTCCTGGGGCTTTCCGGCTGGGACCGGGCGTTCGAGAGGAACTGCTAGCCCATGCTAAGGCTTTTGCGGTCGAAACCGGCGAAGAGACCATACCGGAACCGATTGTAGTCGTGGGACCACCCGGTGTGCGTTTGGAGCGCTGGTCGAAGGAACTGCGTGTCTTGTTGGGGGCGGACGCAAAGGTTACGACATTGGCTCATGCTATAGACGAGCAGAATCTGACGGCCTATGCCGAGATGGTCAAAGCCCAGCAGCCCGAGACGGTTGTTGTAGTGTCTTCGGGGCAGACCATAGATCGGATTTTCCGTTATCTTGCCCATGTGGGGATTAGAAGTCGACGGCGAGGAAAGACCGTCCATGACGGGGACTATCACCCGTATATTATTGTCCCCGGAAGCATCAGCCACGATCCGTCCCTGGTTCGTCGAAACAAGAACTACCTGGATGGTGTTCGTTTGAGTACCGATTTGGCTCCTGCCCATAAATGGCAGGACCATAGACTTCTAAAACTCTATATCGATACCTATCAAGCCTACCCACCTGTGTACGCCATTCGTGTCGCCGCTTTGATAGAGCGCCTGGATACGGCGAGAGCCAGGGTGGACGCCCGCGATCTGGGGGGTAAAACCTCCTTCGGAACTCTAATTGTAGACAACGATACGTTGACATTCCCCATGCATACGTACATCTTTGCTGGCCGGTG
The DNA here is from genome assembly GCA_963578775.1 of Myxococcales bacterium. GTDB lineage: Bacteria > Myxococcota_A > UBA9042 > UBA3505 > UBA3505 > UBA3505. The sequence goes on along the minus strand of CAUZEG010000002.1, from coordinate 6,538 downwards.
GTTTCGGCGACTTCCGAAGCGGTGATAACCGTGGACCAGCGCCGTAGTTTATACCAGATGAGACCAGGAGTTTTACCATGCGCATGAGCAGCCTGTTCGTGCCCACTCTCAAGGAAGCCCCAAAAGAGGCGGAGGTACCATCACACCAGCTCCTCATCCGAGGAGGGTTTATTCGAAAGGTTGCCGCTGGTGTGTATTCCTTTTTACCGCTTGGTGTTCGTTCACTCCGAAAGATTGAAGCGATTGTCCGGGAGGAGATGACCCGGGCTGGGGCGCGCGAGATGCTTCTTCCCGGTGTGCAACCTGCCGAGCTGTGGAAGGAATCCGGCCGTTGGGAACAATACGGTCCCGAACTACTTCGGTTTCAGGATCGTAAGGGTGCGGACTTTTGTCTTGGCCCCACCCATGAGGAGGTGGTTACGGCTCTGGTACGCCATGAAATACGGTCCTACCGGGATCTGCCGCTCAACCTGTTCCAGATTCAGACGAAATTCAGGGATGAAATGCGTCCAAGGGCGGGGTTGATGCGTGGGCGTGAGTTCATCATGAAGGATGCCTACTCCTTCGACATATCCGAAGCGGCTGCTCATGTGGCCTATAAGGCGATGTATGATGCCTATAGTCGAATATTTCGACGTTGTGGCTTACGTTTCCGTGCCGTGGAAGCGGACACAGGTTCCATCGGTGGGACCATGAGTCACGAATTTCACGTTTTGGCGGATACGGGTGAAGACTCTATCGTATCGTGTCCTGATTGTGGCTATACAGCCAACGTAGAAAAGGCAGAGATCCAGGCCATAGAGTGGGCTGATCAAAGCTCTTCAGTGGAGGCAATGGCTTCGGTTCCCACTCCTGGGAAACATTCGGTGGAAGAAGTGTCCGCTTTTCTGGAAGTGGAAGCAGCGGATCTTTTGAAGACGCTCATTTTCGATGCCGATGAGGGGCCTGTAGCCGTGGTGGTTCCGGGCGATCGGGAGGTTAATCCCATCAAGGTGAAGGCGCTCTTGAATGTAGAGGCCATAGAATTGGCTACGGATGACGTGGTTCGTAGGTCGACCGGCGCCCCTGTTGGATTTGCTGGACCCGTCGGTCTTGAGATACCGGTTTTAGTGGACCACCATATTCGCAATGACCGTGCCTATATTACCGGGGCCAATGCCGGTGACACCCACCTTGTGAACGTGGTGCCAGGACGGGATTTCCCAGTCTCGGATCGATCTGATTTGACGATGGGCCTGGGAGGAGATCCCTGCGGCCGATGTGGCGGCGAATTTGGCTTTTATCGAGGGATTGAGGTCGGCCATGTCTTCTATCTGGGGACCAAATATTCCGAAGCAATGAACGCGAAGTTTCTTGATACCGATGGCAAGGGCCAGTCCATCGAGATGGGCTGTTATGGTATTGGGATCACACGAACAATGGCGGCGTCCGTCGAGCAGAATCATGACGATTACGGCATGATCTGGCCGCTGAATATTGCCCCATTCGAGGTGGTTATTCTCGACCTTGGGAAAGAAGACGAAGTACATCAGCATGCCCTTTCCATCAGTGAACAATTGGAGGCCGCAGGTGTAGAGGTGCTCTTTGATGACCGCAAAGAACGGCCTGGTGTGAAGTTTAAGGACGCGGACCTCATCGGGATACCCTTTCAGGTGATCGTGGGGAAGCGGGGTCTTGATGAGGGGGTTGTGGAGTTCAAGGATCGGAGCGAGGGAGAAAAGAAGAACCTTCCGTTGGATTCTGCGGTCGAACAGGTCGTGGCATTGGTGAAAGAGGTACGAGCCAGGCTCCAGCTCGGAGAGGACGAATGAACGCCTTCTCCGCCAAGCTCTGTGTAGCTCTCGATGCCATGTCTGAGGACGACGCATTACAGCTGACAGAGCGTCTTCGCGGGACCGTGGATGTTGTGAAAATTGGCCTGGGCCTACACAGCCGTAGTGGTCCCCGAATCGTTGAACGATTACTAGACCAGGGGCACGAAGTATTCCTTGATCTGAAGCTGCACGATATACCGGTTCAAGTCGCGGACGCGGTCCGAGTTGCGTGCGATCAGGGCGTTCATTACTTGACTCTCCACACCGGGGGAGCGGCGGCCATGATGCGTGCTGCAGCGCAAGCCCGGGATGAATTTGATGGTCGAGGACCAAGATTACTGGGGGTATCGATATTGACGTCTCTCGCATCCGAAGACCTTGTATCGGTGGGTATGGACGCGGATCTGGCGGCAGTAGTGCAACGGCGTGTGGTGTTGGCATCCGAATGTGGCATTGATGGCGTGGTGTGTAGTCCAGCCGATCTCTCCTTTCTCCGGGTGATTGGCGAAACCAGCGCTCTGATCTTTGTGACACCAGGCGTACGACCCGTGGGGGCCGATGCTGGCGACCAACAGCGCATAACCACACCAGGAGAAGCAGTCTCCATGGGATCAAATATGCTTGTTGTCGGTCGTCCGATCCGAAACGCCGCCGATCCTCGAATGGCTGCGGCTGCGATCAAGGCCGAAATGGAGCAAGCCCTTGGCTGAGTCTCTCGTGGTTCCGGGGCGGCGCGCGGTAGCATTCGGGGTTCACCATGCATCGGAACACCTGATATCGGTTCACTGCGACCGTGAGCCGGAGGCGTTGAATCTGACGCTGCCCTCTCATGTCCAGGTCGACCGTACTGACAAAGCGGCCCTGACACGCATGGCGGGTAAGGGGGTTTCCCATGGCGGTGTTGTGGCTCGTTTCGATCCCCCCCCGGTACGCCCCCTCAACGATCTTGATCCAGACATTGTGGAGGCGAGGGGCCCCATCTTATGTCTCGACGGCGTAACGGATCCAAGAAATCTGGGAGCCATTATGCGTAGCGCTCTATGGTTTGGTGTGCCCATGATGATTGGTCCCACACGACGGACAGCACCACGTAGCGGTGCAGCGGCCAAGGCGTCTGCCGGTGCGATCTGCAGGATGCCGCTTTTGAGAGTTCCGAATCTGGCGCGAGCGCTTGATGGCTTGAAGAAGCAGGGGTTCTGGATATACGCGGCCGGAGTTTCCGAGACAGCGATGACTCTACGCGAAGCACCATTGAATTATCCATCGGTCTTGATCATGGGTGATGAGGGGATTGGAATCCGGCCAAACGTCATGAAGCGCGCCGATGTGGTTGTGGCCGTTCCCGGGGAACAAATGCCGGAATTCGACAGCTTGAATGTCTCCGTGTCGACGGGGATAATTCTATCCCATTTTCTTCGTGAATAATGGCTTCTTGTTCTGGGGTGCGGCAGATCGGTTTCAAGTGCCCGTTTCCGTAGATTCATTTCCCTATGTTTTTTTCAGAATTCGAACCGTAATTTACACCGGTTTTGAGTAAAAAAAACGTCGAGAACGAAGGGCATCAAACCGATACAAGGTACAGAATAATTAATCGGCTTGACTTTTTGCATCTCGTTGGCCTACCTTGCCGCGCCACGGTGCTGGCGTAGCTCAATTGGTAGAGCAGCTGATTTGTAATCAGCAGGTTGCGGGTTCAAGTCCCATCGCCAGCTTCCTCGTTGTTCTTTGATCGTTACCTGTGAAATCCCGACGGAGGGATTCCCGAGTGGCCAAAGGGGGCAGGCTGTAAACCTGCTGCGGTATCGCTTCGGAGGTTCGAATCCTCCTCCCTCCACTGTCTTTTATACCAATTTGGTATCTTGCGGGAATAGCTCAGTTGGCTAGAGCGTCAGCCTTCCAAGCTGAGGGTCGCGGGTTCGAGTCCCGTTTCCCGCTCCAGTGTTGGGATGACCAGGTGCCTGGTTTAAGTCGTAATCCGAATCAGTATGATTTGGCCCGAACTTGGCGAGGTGATGCCTACGTAGCTCAGGAGGTAGAGCACCTCCTTGGTAAGGAGGAGGTCACCGGTTCAAGTCCGGTCGTAGGCTCCGGCGACAAAAGTCGCACCCATTCAGTAATTCAGTAGTTTTCAAGAAATCAAGATTTGCGTCACATTGAATCTCGAAGAGGACATTCGTCATGGCGAAAGAGAAATTTAAGCGTACTAAGCCCCATGTTAACATTGGCACGATCGGTCATGTAGACCACGGAAAGACCACTCTTACAGCGGCAATTACCAAGTATCTTGCGATGAAGCTGGATGTGGTAAGTGCTACCAGGTTCGATGAGATCGACAAGGCGCCGGAAGAGAAGGCTCGTGGAATCACGATCAACGCCGCCCATGTTGAATACGAAACAGAGAACCGCCACTATGCCCATGTGGACTGCCCCGGTCATGCGGATTACGTAAAAAACATGATCACTGGCGCGGCCCAGATGGACGGCGCGATTCTTGTTGTGTCAGCGGCTGATGGCCCGATGCCTCAGACTCGTGAGCACATCCTTCTTGCTCGTCAGGTTGGTGTCCCGGCGATCTGTGTCTACCTCAACAAGGTGGACCAGGTTGACGATCCAGAGTTACTTGAACTGGTTGAGCTTGAGGTTCGTGAACTGCTCAGCAAGTATGAGTTCCCTGGTGATGACATTCCTGTCGTGCCCGGTTCGGCTCTTAAGGCTCTTGAAGGGCCCGACGATGCTGATGCGGATGTCTATACCTCGATTGCTGAGTTGATGGAAGCTTGTGACACCTATGTTCCCGAGCCGGTTCGTGACACCGAAAAGCCCTTCCTGCTGCCGATTGAAGATGTGTTTACTATCTCCGGTCGTGGCACCGTCGTAACGGGTCGTATTGAGCGCGGTATTATCAACGTAGGTGAGGATGTCGAGATCGTTGGTCTCTCTCGTGAAACGGCGAAGACGGTATGCACGGGTGTTGAGATGTTCCGAAAACTTCTTGATTCCGGCCAGGCTGGCGACAATGTCGGTATCCTGCTTCGTGGTACCAAGAAAGAAGATGTAATTCGCGGACAGGTTGTTGCCAAACCCGGTTCGATTACTCCTCACACCCACTTCAAGGGTGAAGTCTACATCCTTACCAAGGAAGAGGGTGGTCGGAAAACTCACTTTACAACCGGTTATCGACCGCAGTTCTATTTCCGTACAACGGATGTCACCGGGACCATCGGTCTTCCAGATGGAACCGAGATTTGTCTTCCTGGTGATAACCTTACCTTTGATGTGCAACTGATTTATCCCATCGCAATGGAGAAGGGACTTCAGTTCGCTATCCGGGAAGGTGGTCGTACGGTCGGTGCAGGAGTTGTTACCGAGATTATCGAGTAGGATATTCCCGGCAGATTCTTTTCCTAACGTGGTAATAGGGGTCGATTTTCCGGCCCCCGTACCCCAATTTTAGTCGAGTGTTCGTTATGGCCAAGAACAACACCATTACTGTTTTTCTGGAGTGTACGGAATCTCGAAAATCGGATGTGCCGGGCGTGTCGCGTTACGCAGTCAAGCGTAACAAGAAGAAGCATCGGAATCGATTGGAGTTGATGAAGTACAACAAGTATCTCCGCAAACACACCCTACATCGGGAAGTTAAGTAAACGCGCCATTACCGCCTTTTAGGCCAGTAGCTCCAATTGGTAGAGCATCGGACTCCAAATCCGACGGTTGTAGGTTCGAGTCCTACCTGGCCTGCCAAAGGGACCCGATGCTCCTAAGGAACCATTAATGAACATTGTCCGATACGTAAACTTAGCCTTCGCGGCTGCCGGCCTTCTTACGTGGGTCGTTACGGCGGATTTCTATGCGACGATGCTGAGTTTTCGTCCGGAATGGCAACAAGACATTCTTGGCCCGGACTTTCTCACAAGCGATTTGATGGGCTTTTCGACCGGTTTTGTTCTGGTCCTTGTACTTTGGAAACATGCACGTATTCGAGCCAATGCACTGGATATTGGTACAGAACTGAGTCGCGTGGTGTGGCCGGGCTGGGATGAAACCAAGCAGAGCACCTTTGTGGTGATCGTTGTGACGATCATTATTTCGCTCATTCTGGGCTTCTTCGACTACCTCTGGGCGTGGCTCACCAAATTCATCTACGGGTAACAACGATGATTGAGAATACCAACACACAAGTATCGGACGAGCCGGTGCCTGACACGCCAACGGACCCCACCGTGGATACAGCTCCGGCCGACGCGACGAAGGCGGATGACTCCGTAGTCGATGAGGCAGCTCCGGCAGGCCCCGATGCTGAGGATTCGAACGATTCGACCGAAGATGTGAGTATGGAAGCGGCCGCTGAAGAGACCACGGAAGAGACCACGGAAGAGACCACGGAAGAGACCACGGAAGAGACCACGGAAGAGACCACGGAAGAGACCACGGAAGAGACCACGGAAGAGACTGCTGAAGAGACTGCTGAAGAGGCCACGGAAGAGGCTGTTGAAGAGGCCACGGAAGAGACTGCTGAAGAGGCCACGGAAGAGACTGCTGAAGAGGCCACGGACGAGACTGCTGAAGAGGCCACAGGAGAGGCCACAGACGAAACGGCTGAAGCGACGGATGCGTCGGACGCCGACTCGGGCATGGATTGGTTTATTCTCCGTGTGAACACTGGCTACGAAGACCGTGTTCAGAAGAGTCTGAATACACGCATGGCGCAACAGGGTCTGGAA
>CAUZEG010000001.1:0-89162 GCA_963578775.1 Myxococcales bacterium | reverse complement strand
TTGAAGCTTGGCCATACGATCGCCACGTACCACAGGTACCACCCGGATACCCGCCCTTATATAGTCGGGTTTTCGATACATCGCTATGGCCAGGAAATGAGGCATTTGCCAGAAGAAGACGATGCCAAACAAAACCAATCCAGGGGAACCGATTTCCCCGGTGGCCGCAGCCCAACCGATCAGTGGTGGTACCGCGCCTGGAACCGAACCGATGACCAATGCGAGGGGTGTTTGTACTTTTAATGGCGTGTATACCATCACATAGGAGACCAGACCGAACGCTCCTAAAGCCGTGGGAAGCAAACCCCCGGCAATATAAAGAACTGGTAGTCCGATGATGGACTGGGCCATCCCGAACCACAAGGCGGTCTTCTCGTGCATCCGCCCGGCCGGGAGCGGCCGATTGCGAGTACGGGACATGCGTTTATCAATATCTATCTCGAGATACATATTTAGAGTGTTGGCAGAACCAACGACCAGCCCCACACCGATCAAGACCAGTGTCCAGGTTGAGAAGTCCACCGGGACATTCGCAAGCCACACGCCCATGGCCGCCATCAGTACCGAAAGCCCGGTAATTGTTGGCTTGAAGAGCTCACCTAAATCGCGACTTTTTTTCACCAGATCCAGTTGTTCAAAAGACGCCATACGATGACGCAAGGTCTGGACACTCTCCTGCGCGTACGGGAGGGCGGGGGGTTGCTGGTGAACGGCCATTATCAGGTCCAGGTGGGGATAGGTGGGCGAAACTTAACTTTGGGCTGTACATCCGTCAAGGGCTATGACCCAAACAGCCCGGGACCAAAGGCCAAACCTGGGCAAAATGTCTCTCAAATATGGAGACACCTGCCCTAAATGGTTTTCAACATGTTTGTAAATATGTTTGGCAGTTGACCGACCCTCAAGTCGATGATATGTCCGCACACGCCCGTTTAATCCACCTATTTCGTGTTCGATCATCCATCCCGATGGAGGAGACTGTGGCCACTTCGAAAACCGAATCTCCAGGGCCCAACACGACAAGCCTCCAGGCGAATCTTGACCTGCACCGGATGCCTCGCCGCACCCTACTTCATAGGTTCGTCCACTGGTCCGTCAACATCTCCCTGGCTGTGCTCACACTCGGATTTTTCCGGTTCTTTTTTCCACGCGTTCTCTTCGAACCACCCACAAGATTCACCATCGGGACCCCCGATGAATTCCAAGCTGGAACTGTTTCGACAAAGTACCAGAAGGAACATCGTATATGGGTCGCAAAGACCGATGAGCTAATCTATGTTTTGCTGGCGCGTTGTACACATCTGGGGTGCACACCCCGATGGTTGGTGTCAGAAAACAAGTTCAAATGCCCCTGTCACGGCTCCGGCTTCACAAGAGAAGGTGTGAATTTTGAGGGCCCGGCACCCCGCCCGCTGGAACGTCTGGGAATTTCTGTTCAGTCTGACGGTCGCATTGCTGTTGATAAGGGCAAGGTGTTCCGCAAGGAGCGCGGCCAATGGGAGAAAAAAGATTCGTTCGTATCACTTGGTTGATCATTCGACTTCGCCATTAAACCAACCCGTAAGGGTATACCGGCCCGATATAGGACAGTAGGAAACACCATGAGGCTATATAAGAAAGAAGGCCTTTCCGACCGCATCTCGAAGCAAATGAAAAAGAGCCAGGTGTGGCGATCGATTATTCGGCACAAGCTGGATGATACCCCGCGAAATCGGGTCCTGGCTGTTTTATCGAATGTGTTCTTGCATCTCCACCCGGCCCGTATCAATCGAGACGCTGTCCGCTACGCCTATACCTGGGGAATGGGGGGCATCACATTCTTCCTGTTCCTGGTACTGACCATCACCGGCATCATGCTGATGTTCTATTATCATCCGAGCAGAATCCTGGCCTACCAGGATATGTTGGAGCTCGAATCCACGGTTCCCTTCGGTCCCCTGCTTCGAAATATGCATCGGTGGGCGGCCCACGCGATGGTCATTACCGTCATGCTTCATATGCTGCGGGTCTTTCTGACGGGATCCTATAAGCCACCGCGGGAGTTCAACTGGGGTGTCGGGGTTATCCTGCTTACCCTTACTCTGCTCCTGTCTTTCACAGGCTATCTTCTTCCGGATGATCAGCTTGGTTTCTGGGCTGTAACCGTCGGTACAAATATGGCGAAAGCGACTCCTCTTCTGGGTGCGGAAGGCCCCTTGGGGGAAGAAATCGGTATTACCAAATATACTGATGTGCGTTTCGCATTGCTGGGCGGTTCAATCGTCGACAGCAATGCGATTTTGCGAGCCTATATCTGGCATTGTATCGGCCTGCCGTTCATCTTGAGTATCTTCGTTGTGGTACATTTCTGGCGCATACGAAAAGACGGCGGGATTTCCGGTCCCGCCCGCTTCACCCTGAGTCAGGATGAAGGTGTTTCCTAGACCACTGTGGTAGACGCCTGGAGTCAACGTAAATGGATCAGTTTCTAGAAATCGTAACATTACCGGATAACGTACCAATCGTAGGATTCCTGTTTCTTACGGTGTTCTACTGCTGGTACGGCTTGCGACAAGCCTTCGCAAACGACCGCGTAATTGCACAACTCGAAGCCGATCCGGAACTCGCAAAGACCCATCATCGGAAACGTTACCCATGGCATAAGCGCTGGGAACAACGCGTCCACGTCTGGCCCTACCTGCTTCGTATCGAGTACCTCGGGGCCATAATCGTATTTATTATTCTGCTGGTCTGGTCTGTGGTTCTAAACGCACCACTGGAAGAGCCCGCCAATCCAAATCTAACGCCAAACCCATCCAAAGCTCCGTGGTATTTCCTGGGACTTCAGGAAATGCTCGTCTACTTCGATCCCTGGCTGGCCGGTGTTGTGTTTCCATCCATTATTATCGTGGGCCTGATGGCCATCCCGTACATCGACGTTAACGAAAAGGGGAATGGTTACTACACCTGGCGTCAGCGGCGTTTCGCCATCGGCACATTCTTGTTCGGCTTTATCGGGTTATGGGTGTTGATGATCGCGATCGGGACCTTTGTTCGCGGGCCGGGCTGGCTTTGGTTCTGGCCTGGCGAATATTGGGATCACCATCGTGTAATTTCGGAAACAAATGTAAACCTCAACGTATTATTCGGGATCAAGGACGGCACCACTGGGGCTATGCTCTTCGGAGGGGCGGTTGTTGGGGGTTACTTCGTTGTCGGCGGAGGACTCCTTCATCTTTGCTTCAAGAAGATGTCTGCGGCAACCCTGGAAAAAATGGGACCGGTCCGCTTTGGTATTTTTGCCGGACTCTTCCTTAGCATGATGTCTCTACCAATAAAGATGGTCGCCCGTATTGCGTTCGCCATCAAGTACATCTGGGTCACACCATTCTTCAATATCTAGCATGTAAACGCCCCTTGGCTTGTCAAAGCCTTTAGGAACTGCATATGGCCAAAGAACAAATCCCACGCGATCCCATCACAGAACGTAGTCTTCTGCCTGCCCTCTTTGTGTCGAGTGTTCTACTGGTCCTGGCGATGGGATGGGCGACCTATGACGAGATGATCGGTCGCCGACCATGGATCGCCTATCAGAAAAACTTCGTGCCCGTTTTGAAAGCAGCCCGAACTATCGGCCTGCAAAACGCTCTGGATGAACTCGCCGAAATACAGGCGACTGAAGAATATAAAGTAGCGCAGGCAAATGTTACCAGCGCATGCAACGATGATCTTAAAAAGAAGATTGGAAATATAGATGCCAAGATCGCCGAACAGAAAGCTCTCGGCATGGAGGCTCTTGATAGTGCCAAATACGACCGTGCCGACCTGCAAGCCCTGATCTATACCTACGAGGTTTCTATCCACCATTCGGGGAAACGAAATCCGAAGACAAAGGTCAAGATTGATAAGCTACAAGCGAGGGTTGATGCGGCCAATAGCAAACGGGATGATGCCAACGAATTGGCCCGGAATCTCGCGGACAAAAAGCGTGAATTAAAGACAGATTGTGAAGCGGCGAAAGTCGTGTTTACGCCATTTAAGGCCGTCGAAGTAAGAGCCGCGCGAGCCAAAGGCTCTCTTGATAATCTCGATCAGGAATTCAGCATATCCATTCGACAGGTATTCGACCTCAAACGTCATGGCAACGGTCGCCATGTACAAGTCGACCGCTGCCAAACCTGTCATGTTGGAGTCATCTATCCAGAGGTCGCCCTTCTCGAAGATATTCCCAACGCAAAAGAAACGTACGGATACAAACATCCCTTCAAGGCACACCCGACTCCAGAACTCATTGATCTCCATCCAACCGAGGAATTCGGTTGTACCTACTGCCACAAAGGTGCCGGTCCCCTTATCAATGCGGTCAATCGCGGCCATGGTTACTACCATAAAACACCATGGCCCATGTACCCGGATGGCATGGATGAGGCCGGTTGCGTAGACTGCCATAGGAGTCAAATCAACCTGGATCACTCCAAGGTATTCATAAAGGGCAAGGAGCTCTTCCGTGCAAAAGGATGTTGGGGTTGTCACAAATACCAGGGATTTGCGACCTGGGAAGACGAAGAGCTTGATCTGGTTCGCTCAACAAACGAAGCCAAAAATAAACTGACAGGACTGGTAACCAGCAAGACCGACCTATCGGCTAGCCTGGAGTCGACAGAACCATCCGAACTCGAAGCCTTACAGTCCGCTATTGATGCGCACACCATTCAGATCGAAGCAGCCCAGACACAGGTCAGCAAACTACAGGACCGCGCCGGTGAGTTGAAGTCGGAACATAAACGCATCGGACCCAACCTGAAAGAGATCGCTAAAAAGCTGGAACGTGAATGGCTACCTATCTGGATCGAAAACCCGCACCGCTTCCGTCCAGATACCAAGATGCCCAACTTCTACCTGGACCAGAAGGAAGACGATGTCCGGGCCATAAGCGTATTCTTATGGCGCAATGCCTTCTCGGCCGACGAGGGGCAAGAGGTGGCGACTATAACACCACGAGACGAAGCAGCCGCCGCGAAAGAGCTGGTTTCGGCCGGACTTCCCAAGGCGCAGGACGTCACGCCAGATGTTCAAGCGCGTCTGGACCAATGCCGCGGCCTCGGCGAAGAAGGGACAGCTGGCGAATGTGCCGACCAGATACTCGTATCCGCCGGACGTAGTCTGGTGCGAGAGCGGGGATGCCTTGGATGCCATCGTGTGAAACTTGATGACAATACGGTTGGCCACCCCGATTTCGCTGCAGATCTCTCCTACGTCGGAGAAAAATCCAACCGTGATTATCTTGCATCATGGGTACAGAATCCGCGTGCACATAATGCGCATACAGTAATGCCCAACCTCCGGCTGAGCCGTGCCGAGTCTGTGGCCGTCGCGACCTATCTCAAGAGTAAAACCCTGAGCGCCGATCAGCGAGCTTCCATGGGGTATGACAAATACAAAGGCTTGTTTGATCAGAGCGAAACAGCCCTAAACGAACTGGCAGCAGTCGGTGAAGAGCGAGCCCTGTATTATGGATGTACAGGCTGCCACGAAATCAAAGGACAGGAAAAAGCCGGACGTATTGGTACGGAGTTAACGTACGAGGGTTCGAAGGATGTCTCCCTGCTCGACTTCGGTCATCTGACCCAGGATTTCAAGAAGCACCATCGGGAAACAGCTTGGGATTGGTTTAAGACCAAACTACAAAATCCACGCGTATTCGATTGTCTCGAGTATGAGCCCGAAACCGGCTATTGCACGGACAACCGTAAACGTGAGACTCCGATTCTTCGTATGCCGAACTTCCGTCTTAATGACGAAGAAATCAATGCGCTCGCGACCTTTATGCTGGGAAGCATAGACGAACCCAGGGGTGCTGGCATTCGCGACGAGCCGCTCGGTGACCGGAAAAGCATAGCCGAAGGTTGGTGGTTGGTGAACCAGTATAATTGTACCGGCTGCCACCAGGTAGAGCAGCAGGGAGGCCAACTACGCCATATGTCCTGGTACGACAAAAAGCAGATGGCCCCACCCCTCCTGGATGGCGAAGGAACTCGAGTGCAGCCAAAATGGTTGGCAGAATTCCTACGTTCCCCATACACGATTCGGCCCAATCTTGATGTTCGCATGCCTACATTCGAGCTGACAGATAGTGAAGCGACCAAGATTGCGCGGTTCTTTGCGGCTCTAGACAAGCAGCCAGTTCCATACGTGAACCCAGAGATACCCTACGTCGACACCCAGACGTCACAGATGGATCCAGAGGCTAAAAAGCGTGCTCAAAACACCTTTGTGCAGCTCCAATGCTATAAGTGTCATATGATCTCGGATGAGATCGGACCGGAAGTGGATCGGGAAAGCCTTGCACCCAACCTTGCTCGTGCGACAAACAGACTCCGTCCCGACTGGGTCGTTCGCTGGCTCATCAAGCCACAATCGTTCATGCCATACACGTCCATGCCTGCCTTTGTTACGGGCCGTGAGCCGTTGGAACAACAAGCCGCGTTCTTTGCCCAGACCATGGCACCCATCGCCGGACGAAAGGCTCTGGAGCCCGCGATCCTCACAGCACTGGAGGCCGGCAAGAAGGAATTAAACGGCTACCCACTCGATGTACAGGAGACCTACCGTATGATGGTGGCGTTCATGTACACAATGAACCAGGCGGACGCAGAAGAGACGATGCGTCTGTATCAGGAATCCATCGCACCACCCCCAAGTGCGGACGACGGCTTGGACGGTGAGCCTGGAGCCGAGGAGCCTGGAGCCGAGGAGCCTGGAGCCGACGCACCGGAACCGGCCCCCGAAGATTAGGTATCCCGTTATTAATCTGACCACCCCTAAGGTGGATCCGCCGGGAATGATATCTTCGTGCGACCTCGAGTATGGCTTCACACTACCCAAGACTAGCCATTTCAAGACCCGCACGTTCTTTCTTCCATAACCACCGCTACCGTTAAAACAACCGATAACAGTATGCCGCGTAAAATCAACAGTCCCAATCCCAAAGCCAAGACCCGCAAGAAAACCGTCTGGATGCTGGCAATCTGCGGAATCGTGATCCCGCTTGTATTCGTCTACGTGCTCTTCAATAAGCAGACTTTGAACAAAGGCAAGATACGGAGTTATCTGCTATCAAAGGAAGAAGTGCGACAGCTCGAAGCGTTGAAGAGTTTCGGCAACCGCTCCGAGAAGCAGACCAAGGAGATGGAGGACGAATTTCTCCCCCTCGTTCTAGATGTCTGCAATGTGGGTACAAGTGTCACTATTCGTAGTCATTGTGCCTACGCATTGCAAAAGTTCGCCCATAAAGATGATGTGGCTTCTCTCCTCCTAGGTTATCTGAAGGTCGGAACAACAGGAACAACGGAACAAGGTGAACATCTGGTTCGATATTCAGCGGCCCTTGCTCTTGCCCGTGGGGAAAGTACGGACCCAAAAGTTCGGGAAGTCCTGTATGTCATGCTCGAGGACCGTGACCGCTCGATCCGCCGACAGGCTGCGGTCCAATTCCATAGAGTTGCCACCCAGTCCGACAAGGTTCCCCTCGGAATCGCACGAGATAAAGCAACACATGATCGGAAATATAGGGATCCCGTCGTGGCCCGTAATCTCAGCTACGCAATCGATATGTTGAGCCTATCCCAAACCCCAGCCAAGAGAACCGAATAATGCCAGGAGCAGGTTTACTCGGTCCTATCTTCGTGCTGGTCCTGTTGATGCTCGGGGCGGGGATCGTGATTAATACCCTCTTAGGTAGAGATCGTGATGTGGTTCCGAGAGCTATCTCACCGGAATCTTCCTTTCGTGACGTACCCAGCGAGGAACGGCTACCCCTCCCGTGGTCTTCGGAGGAACTCTTCAACGTCATGGTGAGTCTGGCGCAGGCGCTGGAGCTCGAAATTACCGAAATGCAGAGCCTGGACGATGTGTACGGTTCCTTTCTCGCTCAGGATCTCCGCCCCCTTGTGGGGGGGCGCTTTGCGTTTCGTTCCGTCCGGGTACGGGAAGGTGAACTCGTAGATGTAACGGACATCATCAGTTTTCACGATGAATTCAAGGTAGAAAACATCAAAAAAGGGATCGTCTTCACAAACGGATACTTCTCCGAGGAAGCCGTATTTCAAGGCGAAGATCGTCCGATGGAACTATTGAACCGGCAGGACCTACTTGCGTGGGCCCATAAATTCGCGATAAACATGCCCGGGAAACACGCCGATCCGTCGGCATAGACAACGGATACCGCATGACCACTAGCAACAGATTCAACATTGTGCTCCTGCCGGGCGATGGGGTTGGTCCCGAAGTAGTCGATGCTTCGCTGCCTGTCCTGAAAGTCGTAGAACGCTTTGCGAACGTACAATTCGACTGTACGACAATTCCTGGCGGTGGTGCACATTACTCCGAGTTTGGAACCGAATGGCCCGATGGATCCCTCGAGAAGGTCCGAGCGGCCGACGCTGTCATTCTGGGAGCAGTGGGACATGACGGCCCCGACGGTAAGGTTGTGCGACGAGGTGATGGCGAACTGGCCGGGTACGAGCTGGTTGTCGGGCTCCGGAAAAATCTGGACCTGTACACCAATGTTCGCCCCGTAAAACTCTTTCCGGGTGTCGAACATCGCATCCATGGCGAACTCCAACAGGTCTGGCAGCCCGAGAAGGTGGACATGGTGATCATCCGTGAAAACACGGAAGACGCCTATGTTCCTGGTTCGTTCCGATTGGAACGAAATATGAAGACGGAAATGATCACGTCGCCCATCATCATCACGCGTGTCGGCTCCGAGCGGGTAATTCGTAGGTCCTTCGAACTTGCTCGAAGACGGAATGGTGCCCCCGCGGATGGGAAACGGCGTGTTACCTGCGTGGATAAATCCAATATCATCCAGGCCCATCGGCTATTTCGACAGGTCTTTGATGAGGTCGCGAGCGAATTCCCAGACGTGGAAAGGGATTACGCGTACGTCGATGCCTTTTGCCAGTGGTTGGTCCGCACACCCGAATATTTCGACGTCGTCGTCGCCCCCAATTTCTCCGGCGATGTAATCACGGACCTTGCCGCTGTTCTACAAGGGGGCCTGGGGGTCGCGGCCGGTGGTAATATTGGTGACGATCACGCCATGTTTGAACCAATCCATGGAAGCGCTCCCAAACACGCAGGGCTGGACAAGGTAAATCCTGTCGCATGCATCCTGGCCGTGCGAATGATGGTCGACTGGCTGGGCACAAAGCATGGTCTGAACCAACTCGTTACAGCGGGTGATAAGCTGGAATTTGCCGTCCAGGAAACCTTGAAAACCACCGCTGGTCGAACCTATGACCTCGGAGGTTCGGCGCGTTGCTCCGAAGTCGGCCGGGCCATATCAGAAAAGCTCGCACTCTTGCTGGAAGTCTAAACTGCGGGTCCTTTCCGTCGGACAACAAGACGCCTAGTCCATAGTGCTGAAATTGGATTATCTTTTGCCGTTGACCAATACTTTGGGGTAGCGTGGAGGGCAGGGAGAACGGAATGACTCGGCCAACCGGACGACGAAGAAGAAAAAAAGCTAGCAGGGCGAACGGCTATACCCTTATGGAAATGATGATCGTTATCTCCATTGTAGCAGCCATGGCTTCAATGGCGCTCCCTATAGTCCAACAGTTCGCGATCGAGAATGAGCTGACTCGTGCGACGAATAAGGTCTTCGCAGTCGTTCGGTACGCTCGAGTTCACGCGGCCATGCGGACGCGGGCCTATGGTATATTTCCTGCCAGCGCAACGGGCGGTTCGAGTAATGGCGTAATCACGGTCGTTGAAGGTACAAGCTCATCGTGCACATCGATCCCAGATCCCAACCTGCCGGAAACGAAGAAAATGAACGAGTTTATTCTGGCCGACCACTTTCCGTCGGTCTCATTGGTAGGAGTAACGCCAACCGGTATGAATCTGGCCACCAAAGGCATCTGTGTAAAACCCAACGGTCGTGTTGTGCGTGGAGACACCGGCGCCGCCGTACCAGCGGATACATCGAGCCTTGCGGCGGGAGATATAAAGCTGGAGTTGGAACAAAATGTGAAGACTGTTGGTGGAAGTGAGACGAATAACCAGCCCAGCCACAAAGTGGTTATTGGACATAATGGCGATGTTTCTCTCGAATACTAATACAAAAATACCGGCACAGGACCGTAACCGCCGCGGAGTGACACTACTTGAGGTGCTTGCGGCTGTCTCCATAACGATCATCGGATTTGTGGGGGCTCTCGATCTACAGACGGCATCCATTCATGGGCTGTCTGGTAGCCGCTCTATGTTTCACGCTATGCAACTCTCGGAACATTTTGCGGAAACCCTTCGCACAGAGGGTATCGAATGGACCAATCAGAGCACTCAATCCGCGAGCCAGGTCAAATTTGAGTTCCTCAACAAAGCCCCCAATCCTGCTTCGGCCGGTTCCCAGAGTGAGTGGATCGTAGCAACTCCCGGCGGCTACGTGGGCACCATGGCAAACTTCGACGTCTATGATGAGGGGATCCTTACGGAATTTCCAGCCGATGAAGACAAGAGGTTCTGCATTCATTACCGCTGGACATGGCTACTCTCAGATATACTCCTTCGTGCCGACGTCCGCGTTCTCTGGGCCCGACCCGCCGGCAAACGAGATGAATATAAACAGTGTGAACTCTCTATGATCGACGACCCTGGCAATATTGCCTACATGTCGGCTCCCGTGATCATCATGCTCAACCCATCCACCGCCCAATGAAATCCACATCCCAACAACAACGTAAACGCATCTGGGGATTTACCCTTGCCGAGGTGGCCGTTGTGGCCTTCGTCTCATCAATTGCGGTTGTGGGTCTGGGGACGATGTACGGGCGAAGCGTAACGGGACTCAAGATCCAGGACCGACATCTGGACATGCAACGACAGCTACGGCTGGCCATTGAATTGATTAAACATGATGTTCGGCTTGCGGGCTTTATGGCCACCCCAAACAGTAGCGCGGACCAATCGGTTTGCCCCCAACCAGCGGACATTCTTCGGGCGGTCATTCTCCAGGAAGGTGAGGGGGATATCTTCGATGGTTCGAGCAATCCAAATATCAGCCCAGTCTCCCTCATCCTCTTTGGAGATTTCTCCGGTGGGCGAACGTACACTACCAGTAATATCACTGGGAACAGTGTTCAGCTCGTCGCCGATGCGGACCTGCCACAAACCGAAGCCGAGTGGGAGGACGTCTTCAAGACGAATCGGTATCTCAAGATCACCACCAACGAACAATTCGACATGATCGTTCCCATCACATCCGCGACTTTCAGCACCAAGCGAATTGAAGTTCAAGCGGGTACGATGCCTCGAGTCAGCCCACCACAGATGTGTGGAGTCGAAGGATTTGGCACAGGATATCATGTCAATGTGGTCAATTTTATTCGGTTCCGCATCATGAGGAGCCCGGTCCCTGGATCCGATGATGAAGACCTGGTTCTGGTCCGCGAAGAACTCGACAAAGCCGGTACGGATCCGATCGAGAATACCCGACTTATCGTCGCAAAAGATATCGTAGATATGCAGTTCTATGACTTCTTTTTTGATGACGATCTAACCGGAACGGATCCCGAACTCAGTTATTTTCCGACCATTGATTCTGCCACCGGGGGAGGACTCGCTCCCAAGGACCGTCTGGGAATATCTCCATTGGCAAAACCAGAGGATCTCCGGGCCATCACGGTCAAGCTGACCGCCCGAACCCCCACAGAAGACCCAGATGTATTCCATACAAAACGGGATGGTCTTCACTCCCCGATAAAAACCTACGATCTGGACGCCGATTCAACCAGTGCGGCTCGCTGCATATCCGCCGCCACCCGAATTCAACTGCGATCGCTCACTGCCAAAAACCTCAAGCCAGGCGGAGGCGGACCATGAAACGTCAATCGGGAGCTGTACTCTTCCTTGCGCTGTTAATGACGTTGATGTTGACGGGCTTGCTGGTGCTTGAGGTGGAAAAGACCACAGTAGAGATCGCGATGGTGGGGAACGAGCGCTTTGCTAAAACCGCCTATGCCGTGGCGGAGGGAGGATTGGTCGCGACAACAGCGAAAGCCTCGCAGGATCCACAGGGATTTCTGGCCTTTGCGGCACTCCACAACTACATCATAAAAGATGAAGACCTCAATTTTACGGTATATGACCTGGCTGCTGCCGGCTCTTTTGGCCGCGAAGGGGCAAATGCAAGTATTGTGGAGTTCGAGACCGAGATGACCCACCCGTTCGTCACGAATCGAATTCCCGGGTACTCACTCCAGGGACTTTGCTTTCGACGATACATATGGACAACCACATCAAAATACGGCCTGGGAGAGGAAGCGGGCCCAAACACTACCAGCGTTGAACATACGCAACGATTGAGCGTACAACGCGCGCGGTCTATGGTATACTTAGGCCCCGTTCCATGTAACCTCTGATTCGTGAAGATACCCAGAATGAATTTGTCTGTCTCGAGGCTTGCCCGACGTACCCTCGTGTTCGTGCAAGCCATCGTATTTATAGGCCTTGTGACAACCACCGCGTTCGCTGGTGTTGAGGGAGAACGAGAAGCTCCCATCGTTCTCCTTTGGATCGATACATCCGGCTCGATGGAATACCTCAATGAGGAGGGGCTTCAGCCAAATTGCAACGCGGGAACCCCGGAACTAACCCGATGGGCGCAAACCCTGGAGATTCTGACGGGTACATTCAACAGTTTCACATGTACCAGCGATCCACGAACAATTCCGCCGACCCGCGAAGACTACGGCTATGGAATTCCGCATATCATCTGGAATCTGACGGGGAACCCCGATCAATTCGATGATGGTCTTCTCGACATTCTAAGCTCCGAGATCAAGTTTGCCTTTGGCACATTCGACTCCGATCTGGGAACTGGTAACGACGCTCTGTCTGGGTATTCATATGGCCTGGTCACCAGTGCTGGGGTGAATCTTGGTGCACGTCGTGAATTTGCGGCCATCGGCGGTATGGTCATGCCCCCAGTAAATGACCTGGAAGCCGACTATGACGCCACGGCCAAAGATATCGATGACTCCTTATGGTCCGTTATTCCCCACGGTGGCACTCCGATCAGTTCGTTCCTTAAGGACGGTCTGTATATGGTTGAAACCGATAAGCGAATGGGTCCATGGAACGAAAATACGGGCGTAGGAGATATGTTCTATTCCTGTCGGGACAAGTTCGTTCTCTTGATGACGGACGGAAAACCGACCATGGGTGAGGATGACCAGGGGTATCCCACCACGGCCGACGCTGCTGCCGAACTCTTTGCGGCCGGCATAAAAGTCTATGTCATCGGCTTCAACGTAGAGGGACAGGAGATCAACGTCCTCGATGAAATCGCAGTGGCCGGTAGTGGTGGTGAATTCGATGGCGCGTTTATCGCCGATGGGGATACACAACTCTCTGTCGTTATGACGGCTCTCCTCCTGGACATCTTGAGTGGGCCTGTTTCACGGACTCGAACAACCTTCACCACGAAAACAAATCACGCTCTCGACAATCTCTATCAGTTCAATTCTGGCTATAAAGGCGACAGTTCAAACCGGCTAAATCGGAGAGCTATCCTGGAACAGGCCATTTATCGCTGTGACGACAGCTGCAAGACCGACGCCAGTGACGATGCATCGAGTATTTGTGAGATCTTCGATATCGGCGAGGCACTCAAGGATCGGATTTCGGATCGTAATGTACTGACGGTGGTCGAGGGGCGATCTGGCCTGGTTGATTTCGACACAGGCAATGCCGATCTTACAGCCGATGCCCTGGGAGTACCGACTACCGGCGTTCTTTCAGACCTTGTGATCTCGACCTTGAACAACGGCTTCAAGGTCTGCGGTCTATATGTGGCCGGGAAGGCCTCAGACAAAGCGGTCCGAGAAAAATTTGCCACCCAACTGATCGGTTTTATTCGTGGCGAGGAGGATTCCTGTCGCAGTAAACACCCCCTTGGTGCGATCTATCATAGTTCCCCGGTTATTCAGAGCGACCTGGAGGGTGTCGATATCAGTGATCCATCGTTTACGCTCTACCAGGACTCGGTAAAAGATCGACCCACGGTACTTTATACAGCATCGCACGATGGACTTTTTCACGGGTTCCGAGTGGACCGACCGGTCGAGGTGGCCAAAGCAGACTATGGTGAGGAGCTGTTTGCCTACCTACCGAAGTTTGTACATAGCCGCCTGCATACACTGTCGGATCGTTTTGACTTTCTTCTCGACGGAATCCCAGTCCTACGCGAGGTCCTTCTCCACCGTAAGGCTGGCGACACCTCGGAACAATCCCTGGCGAATTGGCGCTCGATCGTTGTCGTGCCCGGAGGATTCCGTACCTCCGGGGCCTTTGCACTCGATGTAACGGATCCCGAAGATCCAAAGCTATTATGGGAAATCACCCCCGAGGGGCGATGCGCGCCTGACTCTGCCGATATCCTGCAATGTTACGATACAGAAGACACTACCGCCTGCACCACGGGTGGCGACTGCAATGACTTTGCCAAGCTTGGATTTATTCGCTCCAAGGTAGCCATCGGGTCCGTATACTTCCGTTTTGCGGCTACCGGCGCAGCCGAGGAACGAGCCGTCGCGATCATTCCTGGAGGAGAAGCTCGGGATGGCGTATCGGCATCTGGGAAGGTTGTCTACGTGGTAGATCTTGAGACGGGCGAGAAGGTCGTGGAGTTCAGCAATTTCACGCAGAACGTCGTAGACAATAACGATGCTGCAGAGAATACAGACCATATCGATTTCGATATGTTGGGCGAGCCGGCCTGTTACAACTCCTTTCCAGGCACCCTCACAACCCGCTGTATCATGGGGGATGGTGGCGGCCAGCTATGGTATCTCCGATTCAAGGATATTAATCCGGATACCTGGCGGTTACATTACTTCCACGACGCCTACAACATCCCGGAAGGAGAAACCCCAGAATCACTGGATTCAACCAACCGACGTCCAGTATGGGAATCCCCTGCCCTCTCTCTACATCCGGACAGAGGACGTCTGGTCGTGGCCTACCATACCAATCGGTTATCGGACACCCGCGATCGCTCACCGCTCAAATCTCGTTTAATCTCCATCGTTGAGTCGACCGTATTGAATGCCGATGGGATCGCGGAAGAGGTGGCCTCTACAACGAATTGGGTGAAATACTTCGATGCGTCCATGGCAACAGGTCCGCCCCTCATCTTTGACCGCGCTGTCTATCAAACCGCATACACCCGGGTAGAGGGTGATTATTGTGCCATTGGTGACGGTAGGCTGTGGGGTATCAATTATGTGGGCATAGACGCCAATGCCATCGACGATATCGAACCCGCGATCGACGCCGATGAAAACGCTACCACCTCCGAACTGACCACAGACGTGGACCTGGGCGAAGGGCGCACCCACGGAGTCGAGATTCTAGTACGCCCCTCCTGTAGCGACTCCGGCCTGGCGTCCAGCCTCCCCCCCACAATGGAATTTATTATTCAGAAGACCAGTGGCGAGGGAAGTGACAATCAGAAACCCTCCTCAGGAGCTGATTCTGAACTGAAACGATCCACTCTGAAAGTGACCTCACGCTTCCAACGAGTATTTATCAACGCCTGGGGCAATCTACTCGAATGACGGATCATGGAAAAGGTGGTTGGACCCGCCGAATCATGGTTCTGCTGTCCACCGTATGTCTATTCGGCTGGTCCGGATGTGATAAACAGAGTAACGACCCCACGCTCGATCGTCCGTTTGAGCCAGCCGCTGAACAAGAGACCCCCGTCGCAGAGTCCAGTGGAGTCAGCCCGGAAGCACAAGAAGAGGAGGCGTCGAGCTCAAACCAGAAGGATCAAGAACGGCGCGGATTGAACCTTCAAGGATTGGCGCCTCCCAAACTGAAGATTGCCGACCAACGATTGCTGGGTGTCCATCTACCCGAAGGATTCTCGCACCAAAAGTCCTCACAGAACTCCGGCACGGCCATGATACAGGCCTCTGCCAAGCAGATTGAAACCTTTTACCGAACGTTGAATTATACGATGGTGACACGAACCGTTCCTGGCAATCGGATTGGATATCAACTTGCGGTCTCCGACGAAGCGATGGATGCCATTCCTGAAGAAAACAAGTCCGCTCTAGCCACAGCACGCATCTACTTGTTTCCTGTGGGAGAAGATAGCTGGTCTGTTCAGGTCTATCCGAACAATTCGTCTCGCGCTACCGGTGCCGGTCCCGACCCCATGGGGTACATTTACGAGCCGGCTGAATTCCGCGGGCGCCGTGCTACTCCTCCCCGAAGGGAGTCCAATTCCGCCGGATCGGTGGGGGGACGAAAACGCCCCAAAATAAACGTTGATCTACGCCCAAAACTGCGTAGATGGAAAAAAGACCATCCGAACCGCCCACTACTCGATTGATAGACTTGTCATTTCCCAAAAAATCGAGTACTTCGGAGGTTCTCAGTATAGGCTGAGAAAGAGGCTCAAACCTTGTGTTGTCCCCAGCAAGGAAACGTATGAGATTCATGGCTTTCAGAGCGTACGCAGTACTTGTCTTTGCGATTATGTTGGTTGGGACTATACCTGGGCTCGCCAACGCCAATACCGCGACCTCATCCCGATTCAATGTGATTGAAGTCGGGCCAAAACAGATCCAGCCGTATAGTCATCTGGAAGTTCGGCTTGTCCCTCCAGCCGGGGAGACTATTGCGGCCTTTGAAGCTCTTACGAAGGCCGAGATCCTACTCGAGGGTGAGGTGGCATTCGCCACGGGAGAAAAGGACGCGGCATTCCACATTACTCTTCCGGCCACGGTCTCTCGATCGGGTCGGGTTCGACATAAGGTAGACAACCGCCTGGAGATGGCACTCGGTCTACGGCACGGGATTTTTACCGGCATGATGACGGTCCGATTGGGGCGTTCCACTGCTGCAACCGACGGCACAGAACAAATCCTGTGGGAGACAATCCAGCTTCCCGTAACGTTGGATATTTTTCCGCTAGTGCTCCATACCTTCGTTCACCGACTAGTCTCAGCCGTGCCGCTGACACCAGGGGCCTCACTCGGAGTGCAGCTCACATCAACCGAGCAGGGCCTGAAGGTGGTCGGATATACCGATGCCGGTTTCAAACAATTTGCTGCGGCGCCAGAGGATCGGAGCCTGGTCATCGGCGACATTCTGAAAAAGGTGGCGAATAGAGATGTCACCACGAAAACCGAATTGTCGACAGTCCTCGCTACCGCCGTCGGACGGACGGGGAGCCCAACTCTGATCCATGCAATACGTGATGGGACGGAAAGACGCGTGATCATTGATCGTGTCGCTGCGCCAGGAAGTTCCTTGCCTGTCTGGTTCTGGCAGGTGGTCGCCTATATTTTGTGCGCGAGTCTAATTCTAATGGGGTTCTTTGCTCCCTTTGCAGGGATCACCTCCTACGTCGAGCGCCGTATCGCCGGCCGTATCCAAAGTCGAATTGGCCCCAATCGTGTGGGGCCCGGTGGATTTCTGCAATGGTTGGCGGATGGGCTGAAGGCCATCCAAAAAGAAGATCTCATCCCACCCAACGCCCAGAATGTGTTCTTCCGAATGTCGCCGTACTTCGTCATGGCCGGGGTGTTTCTGACCTTCGTACATCTTCCCTTCAGTCAGAGCCTGGTCGTGGCAGATCTCGACATCGGCATTTTTTACATCCTGGCGGTAACAAGTGTCGTGGTGGTCGGGATCATTCTCGGCGGTTGGGCAAGCAATAATAAGTGGTCCCTATTAGGGGGGTTCCGTTCGGCGGCCCAGATGGTTTCGTACGAGATCCCGCTGGGATTGTCCGTCCTGTCGGTTGTAGTTATCACGGGTAGCCTATCTCTACAGAGTACCGTTAATCTTCAGGGTGGATACCCCTGGGAATGGAATATGTTCCACAACCCAGCTTTGTTGGCCGGCTTTTTCATCTTCTTCGTCTCGGCCCTGGCCGAAGGAAACCGGGCGCCGTTCGACCTCCCCGAAGCGGAGTCGGAGCTGGTCAGCGGGTATAATACGGAATACAGCGGGATGCGCTTCGTGTTCTTCTTCTTCGCGGAATGGGCAAACCTGTACGTTATAAGCGCGCTGGTAACGGTTCTCTTTATGGGTGGTTGGCAGATCCCGGGCGTCACGCCCTTTGAGATGGAGGCCTCCATGGGGCTTCAGCTCCTCGGCCTGGCTATCCTCACCCTGAAAGCGTTCGCGCTGGTCTTTGTCATCATCTGGATTCGATGGACCCTACCACGCATCAGACTCGATCAGATGATGATCATGTGTTGGAAGTATTTTATCCCCGTTTCCTTTGCGGGATTCATGCTCACTGCCTTCTGGATCACATGGGTTCCCCAGGGGGTACAAGATGTCGTTCGCTACGGTTTGTTCGGCATAAGTGTTATTGTTTTAGCCTTGTTCCTCAAACGGGTCCGGTATAACCTTGAGGTCGGCTTGGCGCGATCAGGTCGATTTACCGGAAGTCTGCATTACTAGCGTCAGGAGTCTTTGACGTATGTCTCGAACAGCCACAGCAGTAGAGTCCATTCAAGACCAGAGCTACTTCCAAAAGATCTGGAAGTCGGCGACCTCTACCTTCGAAGGTATGGCGGTCACAATGGCCAACCTCGTTCGAACTCCGATCACGGTCCAATATCCCGACCGTCTGCCGGAAGGAAAACAGATGTGGGAGATGCTCCCAGAACGCACCCGTGGTTTCCTTGAAGTCGATATGGATATCTGCACGGCGTGCACATTATGTGAAACGTTTTGTCCTATTGATTGCATCCAGATTCTCATTGAGAAACGGGACGACCCCACGTCCGATAAGAAGATTCGTGGCATGTATGCCTTCGACATCGATATGGGCAAATGTATGTACTGCGGTCTATGCGTCGAACCCTGCCCAACGGGTTCCATTCGCATGACAACCCAGTTCGAGGGAGCCGACCCGTGTCTGGAAACGATGACCTTTCGTTTCATTCCCTTCGACGGTTTCGTTGTTCCCTTTAAGGCGGGGAAAGGCGCACGTGAATTTCCAACCCGGCCGCGAGGTGAAATCGCCCGCGAGACGCTGGACCAAATGCGTAACGAGAACCACCTTCTATTCGATTACATCCGCACCCGAAAAGCGGAAATTGAAGCGGAAGCCGGTGCGGAAGTTGTCCCAGATATCGATCCCATTGAGGCCAAGCGCATCGAATTCATAAGTCGATTGAAACCGGACGATCACCAGAGCCTCTTCGACCTCCTCCGATTCGTTATGGCCGATACGGATTGTGGTGCCTGCACCCTACCGGATGCCAAAGACGATTGGGATTGCGATGGCTATTCAAAAGGGCTGGTCGATGGCGAAACCACAGATGTCGACCGCTGTGAGCCTGGGGGTGATGATACCAAGCTCGAGATTGAGATGATCTTCGAGATCTGGAATGGCTTGGCGGCTACCGGTTCGGACGGCTGACCCCACAGGTCCATGCCATTGGGCAGAGGATATGCTCCCCATCTTTCGAACACGGGCTACAACAAAATCACCCGGCTCGCTCTACACTTCGAGATTCGATCCGATTGATCAAAGTGTGAAGAGCAGCAGAGTTAATTGCCATTCTCCATGGCATAGGAATTTGCCCCGATAAACCCCTCCCAGCCACAACCGGAACAATGATTTTACAGTCCCGAAACAGACCGGAAACAATTACCGGATATGAAGGAAGAAACCCACCGGTTTGCATGGGTATAATCACGCGTAATTGAGGAACTGATGAACAAGTATAAGGCTGAATATCTCTGGCTTGACGGAACAGAACCCACCGCCAAAATGCGGTCGAAGACAAAGGTCATGGATCTAGGTGAAGCACCCTCGCTCTGGGGCTTTGATGGCTCCAGCACAAACCAGGCACCCGGGGAGAACTCGGATTGTGTCTTAAAACCAGTATTTATCTGTCCAGACCCGGTCCGGGGCGGCGACAATAAAATTGTCCTGTGCGAGGTCCTGAATACCGATATGACCCCACACACGACCAACACGCGTGCTTCATGTGCCGCAACCGCTGAAAAATACTCCAGCCACCAATCCTGGTTTGGAATCGAGCAGGAATATACCTTCTTCGATGGGATCAAGCCCCTGGGTTGGCCTGATAGTGGCTTTCCAGCTCCACAGGGTGGCTATTATTGCGGTGTCGGAGCCGATGAAGTCTTTGGTCGCGACATCGTAGAGGCGCATATGGATGCATGTTTGGCGGCCGGCCTGTCCTTCAGCGGCATCAACGCAGAGGTCATGCCCGCGCAGTGGGAGTTCCAGATTGGCCCTGTAGGAGCTCCCGACATCGCCGACCAGTTGTGGGTTGCGCGTTGGCTTCTATATCGGGTTGCCGAGGAATTTGGTGTCAGCGCAACGCTCTATCCCAAACCAGTCAAGGGTGATTGGAACGGTGCTGGAGCGCATACTAATTTTTCAACTCTTGAAATGCGCGAATCATACGATGCCATTGTCAAGGCCGCGCAAGCGCTTGGTGAGAAGGCAGACCTCCATATTCGGAACTATGGCTATGCCATTGAAGAGCGCCTTACAGGACTGCATGAGACCTGCAGCTTCAAGGAGTTCAAATGGGGCGTCTCCGATCGTGGTGCATCTGTACGTATTCCGTGGCAGGTCGAACGTGACCAGAAAGGCTATCTGGAAGATCGACGGCCCAACGCCAACTGCGATCCATATGTCGTATCTCAACTGATGATGGAGACCTGTTGCGAGGCTCTTAAGCCGTAGCTCTAAACAGCTAGAAAGCCGCGGGTGGCAACGCCCGCGGTTTTTTTTTGCTCGAAGTTACTTCCGACGAATGGAAACGTTGAAGACCCGGTGTTCATCTCGCTCGCCAGTTTGTTCGAGATTTATGATACCCCGGTGCAATTCTACGATTCGATCCGTTTGAAGGCGTATGGCCAGCCTTGAATCTCCCACGAGCTCTATAACTTCGCATAAGCCAAGACGAGGATGCTCCAGGAAATCCCCAATGGCGATCTCTACAGACTCCTCTTCGACTGTCTCTACAGGTTCGGGCTTGGCGGATACCACAACTGGCTTGGCGGCCGAGGTATCGTCCACCATCTCCATCATCACCCATTGCCGAAGACCGGTATGTTCATCATGATCACGATATAAGCGAACGTCGTCGAATGAGCTTACGCTGAACTCAAAGGATATAACCTCCGCGCCAAGCAGTTCCGCGACAACGACGTCACCCGTTTCTACGTGACGGCATGTGACCACAATATTCAATTCGCGAGCTTCCTGATGGAAGGAAACAGAACCCTGAACAGACGTTAATAAATAATCACCGGTCAGGTTCTCCTCGCCCTTCAGGTAGCGTTTATGTTCGGGGCGAAAAATCCGAACCACCGGGTTGGACACATAGCCAAAACCCGAGAAAAAGGCTGTTTCCACTCGTTCACGAACACAAAAGTCGCGAATCCCGGTTACAACATCCTGCCCGGTCTCAAGACGCCCGATGAATCCGCGTCGTTTCTGACTCTCGACAACAATCATTGCCCGCCCACATTGATACCGAAACGCAATATAGATGCGGCCTTGTTAGACGTCAAACTGTTGGCCGTTCAATTAAGTTCGTCAGCTGCCGTAACAGGCATTATTTAAAGACCGGATCCTTCGCTGTTCTAAGAAGAACGTCCTTGCTGAAAAGACGCTTCAACCGTAATAGGCGCTGGAATTTTGCGGCCTGACGCGTGTCCGTATACAGCGCTGTCGGTCGTCGGATCTCACCATCGATCAATTGGTCCGAGAAATCGTAGAATTTCGCCTTCACCCCTTTCGGTGGTGCCGCGATCGCTGTTCCCAGGAACGCAAACGCGAGTACGATGCTACATGCCATCACTAAACTACGTTTCATTATCGGACCTCTTTTGATTCCTTAACGTTAAACGCTTTCAACCTGCTTTTCAATCCGAGCTGGGCTTGGGTGCGGTTTTTCCTGGGGCTTCCTTGGCAGGAGCTGCCTTCGCTGGACCGGCCTTGGCGGGACTACCGCCATCGGCCTTTTTGGCAGGCTCTTCAGATTTTTCCGGATCTTTCGTCTTGGGAGTGTCTTCGGTCTTGGGATCCTCGGAATCAGACGAATCGTCATCATCGTCCATATCATCGTCCATATCATCCTCATCGTCGTCAGATATGTTGACGTTCATCTTCTTCATATCCACCAGGATCTTGATCTGTTTCCCCACTGCGGAATCCGCTCCTTCCCCAGTAATATCCAAATACTTGTTCAGAGTAGCGATCGCATCATCAAGTTTGTCGAGGTGGGTTTCATAGATCTTCGCAATCTTCAGAAGGATCGGTGTCCTGCGTGAATCAATCTTCAGAGCGGTATCGTAGGACTTCACTGCATCCTCGAATTTCATCATGCCCCATTGGGATGATCCCAGACCGATCCAGGCTTCCACATTGTCCTTCTGACGACTGAGTACCAACTCATACCGCTCGGCCGCACCAGAGTAGTCCAACCAGTTCAACTGTACGCTGGCCAGATTGAGATGAGCGGGCAGATTATCCGGATCCAGATCCAACGCGGTCTTGAAAGATCGAACAGCAGCCGGAAGAGCCCCCATCCGTACATATACCACGCCGAGATTGGTATGGGCCTCGGGACTGTTGGGGTCCAATGAAAGAACCTTCTGCTCGAAAATCCACTTCGCAATCTTGAGTTTTCCCCGTTCGAGATTGATCAGACCACGGGTATTCAATGCTTCCGTGTTTTGTGGTTCTCGCTCCAGTACACGAATGACATACTCTTCCGCCTTCTTCGGATCGTCTCGTTCCAACCAGTACAGCGCAGTCGCATTGTTGGCGGCGACATTGTCCACGTCTCGTGCCAGAACATTGTCCAGTATGTCTTTTCCTTCCTGCATCAAGCGATTGGATTCTGGTCGATTGCCTCTCTCAAATTCCCGACGCGCATTGATGAGAGAGAGCTTTCCAATAAAAGCACGGTATTGAAGGGTCTCCAGCTTGTCCCCATTCTTTTCCAGAGCTTCCAGGTATACTTCGCGTGCCTTTTCCAGATTGCGCAACTTTTCGTACACCTTCCCGAGATTCGTATAGGCCTCCAGAAACGCCTGGTCCTTATCAATGGCCTTGCGGAATTTCTTCAGGCTCACTTTGTAATTGGGCGGGGCCGTCAAGGCGGCTTTCATTCCCTGACGGAATAAGTCCTGAGCCTTCTTCGGCACTCCTTCCACGTACTTGATTACGCGCTCCTTGACCGGAGCCCGCCGGGTAAGGTCTTCACCTTTCTTCTTTGTCTTTTTCGTTGTGGTCGTGGTCGACGAATCGGTCTTCGTAGCGACCTGGGCTCCACCACAAGCAATCAAGCTCGCACCACAAATAATAAGGACTGCTATCGAACAAAGTTGGTTTCGTCTCATATTCGTACCTCGCCAATCCCTATTGGGCAGGCGCCATATCAACGACGATGTTGTTGCGCTTCAGATAACGCAGAAGGGAAGCCGAGCCCAGCGTATCGCGCGTGTGATCACTACGTACGGCCTTTTCATCCGAGACCGGATATTCCTCGGGATTTACCTTCGAGGCATAGATAGCCGACTTCTTCGACCAGTCATTATATACCTCCATCTGGTGCGCTGATTTCAGAGCAAGACCAAACGCGACCAGGGACTTTTCCCGTGGGATTTTAGCCTGCTGCTCCAGATACAGACGATAAGCATCCTCGGTATCGAGGTCGAGTCCGTCCGGAATCGGTGCGTCGAGGAGGAAGTTCACAAAGTTATAATAGAGCATTCCCGTACGAAACAGAGCCGCTGCATTCCATTGTGGCTGTTTGTAGACCGCCATGATCGAGAGGTAGGCATTCTCCACAGCCTTGAACGCTTCGGCCTTCTTCGTGACCCTTTCCCTGATTCCCTCAAGCTTTTTCATTGTCTTCTTGTCCAAGGAAATCGCCTCGTAGTCCGCATAGGAATACTCGGTCAATTCGAACTTGGCCTGGGCTGCAAAATATTGGGCCTGCTTGAATCCTGTCGCCTTGGGATCGACCTCGACAAATACCACTTGGGCTTTCCCATAATGCCGCTCGGCATGGCGTCGGTTTCGCTTTTCGTTCAATTTACGGAGAATCGCTCCCACGCGGGTGTGAGCTTCTACCACCAGAACCTTGGAGGACGCGTATCTCTTAATAAACTTGATGTAGTGATCTTTGGCCCTGATCAGATTCCTACGACCACCGCTATCTTCGTGAACCCGTCCAATACGAAAGTACACTTTGTCCGCATTCTTTTTCTTCGGGAATAGCCTCAGATACTTCACAAAGGTCTTTATTGCGTCCTTCGGGCGATCTACGGCTTCATAAATGAGGCCTGCATTCAAAATAGCATCCGCCGCCCTACTATCCGACTTGAATTTTTCCATAACCAGGAACGACCTGGCTGCATCCACAAACTGCGTCTGGCTCTCGTATATTTCACCAATCAAGTATTGTGCTTCCGGTGCCTTTTCCGCTGCCGGGAACTCTTTGCGCATCTTCCCGTAGGTCTTAATGGCAGCGCGAATATCCCTCGCCTGGTAATGGATGGCCGCAATGTTGAATATGGCATTGGCCGCCAACTCTTTATCGTCCGTGTTTCGAGCGCGACGGAATTCCTTATACACCCGCTTATACTGGGAAATCGCTTTGCTGTATTCCTTCTTCAACGCATGCTCTCGAGCCAATTCACCCACAGCAATTGCGCGGAACTTGTTGAGAGTCTTCCGGGTTAAGACCTTGAAGTTTCGAGCCTTGATAAGCTTGTTGGACCAGTTTTCGACCTTCTCCCAATGTGCCAGCTTGGCATAACAGTCGATCAGCATCTGGACGGACCAGGCCGCAAACTCATGTCGCGGAAAGTCCTCAAAGATGATCTTGAGTCGAGAGACGGCCTCTTCATATTGGCCGTGGTTGTACAACATCTCCGCGGCCACAAACATCATCTCTGGGATTCGCGCACCACGCTTTGGGTTCTTTCTCCGGACCTTCGGATCCTTAAGCCATTCACGCACGATATTGACGTAGGCATCGGCGGATTGAACAAACCCCTGCTCCAACGGTGCCAAGTCGCTCCGCTTCTTGAGCTTGGCGCTCTCTTTCAATTCCTCTTCGCTCAACTTGACCGTATCGATGGTTTTCCCACCCCGGGGTCGTTCACGAAGATTCTTCTTGTACATCAACTCGTAATAACAATAGACCGCGCCCAGAGCCGCATCCTCGGTGTATTCACCTTTTCTATCACGCTCAAGAACACGCTCGTACTGCACCAGCGCTTTTTTGTAGTCCTTCTTTTCGTCCGAGAGGATCTCAGCAAGGTAGAAATTGACCATGTAGGCATTCTTACTCTTGCGAATCGCGTTCTCGCTGTCATTGAACTCTCGCAGGAACAGCTCATAGAGATCGGCCGCTCGGAAATACAGCTTCTGCTTCCGTAATCTCTGGGCTTCACGATGGTATTGATTGGCGATCCACAGCATACGCCCTTCGCCGAGCTTGTAGGCATTCTCCAGTACTTCATCATCTATAGAATGGGCTTTTCGCCAGGTTCCCTTCGCTCCAATAAACGCCACCATGCGCCGGGTATCTTTTTCAAGCTGGCCCAGATCCTCCTGGGCTACGCGAACGCTCAGGATATTATCCCACCATGCGATGCACATCTTGTCCGTTGGGAATTTCTTCAGGAAATGCTCGTACAGCGAGATAGCTTCTTCGTCCCGATCCATCCCCAGTAGAAGACTGCCCAATTTCTTCAACTTCACATAGGTCTCGTCTTCTGACACCTGGGTAAGGAAGTACTTCTTGGCCAACTTCCAACCATCGTCCATTTCCGCGTAGACACGGATCAGATCATTAAGCGCCTGATCGCGGAATTCGATCTTCGCCGCTACCCCGGAACTTGTCACAGCCTTCACGACCTTCTTGAAAGTCTTGACCGAACGTTCCATCTCCTTCTGGTTATAGTACACCCAGGCGAGTTTATAGAGGGCATAGTTAAACATGGATGAGCGCTTATGGTTGTTGATGATCTGCTCATACTTCAAGCGAGCCTGTGTGAGCATACTTCTATCAAAATAGTACTCAGCCAGAGCGAGGTAGGCTTCAGCAACAAATCGGCTTTTGGGGTAGGTGTTCACAACCTTCAAAAGATTGGACACTCCTTCAAGGGTGAGGTTGTTGTTTTTCTTATTCTTCCCCTCGAGAAGCAGACCTTTCGCCAGATAATAGGTTACCTCATCGATACGGAAATAATCCGGGAACTGGCGTTGAACTCGACGGTAGAACTCCAACGCCACCTCATAGTTTTCGTCCGGCATTTTCGGTTCCCGACTCAGTGTCCCCGCATCATAGGCGTCCACCTGGTTCCGAAAGTCGTCCATTTTCATCAGGAATCTGTATTTTGATTCCTGCCAGTTGGCTTCTGCCAGCCGGTGATAAATACCGACCTTATTGTGGTAATGGGGGTTGTCACGAAGCAAACGCTCCATCTTGCTAATCTGGTCCATACGAATTGTAGATTTTCGTTCCAGGTTCACTTTGACCTGGGCATCCAATGCGGCCTGTTCGACATCTTGCAGGGACGCGGGACCACCTTGTTCCTCGACCTTGACCTTCTTTTTACCCATATCGGCTTTCATCGCCTTTACAGCACGGCTCTTCTTCTTCTGGCCGTGCGCAGACAACGGAATGGTCACGCAAATGGAGAGTAGTAGCAAAGTGCGTACGGTTCGACCGAACAGCATCATTGGGCACACCTATCTTTCAACATCGCTCTATAATATGGAATCTCGTCGACCCAATATTCCCCTTCAAAGGGCCAAGCCATGGAATCGGAGCCGACAACCGCCAGTGCTCCTTCTGCGGATTTTCGACGTTTTTCAGCCTGTTCTTGCTCTTGTGCCATCAAACGGCGGGTCTCCTCATCAATGGCTTCCATCTCGATCGCGGACAAGTCAATTTCAATCTCCGTGACGTTGATACTGTATTTATCAATATCGCCCTTCACGGCGCGTAACATCTGCTGTACCCGAATGCCAGCATGAATGACGGTACTCGCACGAGCTGTAGCAAGCTTGGCAAGCAGACTATTCCTCAAACCAGCCAGGTCATCTTTCACCTTGTTTAAGATCACCTGTTCCTTTTCGACCTGACGAATCGTTCGGTAATAATTATAGAACAGTACATCCGCGAGGAGCGGCTTGGTCAGGTCCGGGGGCAGATCGTAGTTTCGTGAGCCAGCAACCGTAGCAATGACGGCCTTGTATGCATCTTGCGGCTTACGTTGCTTTCGGAGGAATTTTGTGAGCGGGATAGCAAGTACGGCCACTCTATCATTGAACATATCCAATGCCTTGCGGGCCTCTTTATAATGGCAACTGTTCAGATAGATTGTGGCCTCAAGAATCCAGAGTTCCGGGTAGAAATAATGATTCAAAGCCGGTGAATGCAAGGCGTGGAACATGCCCAGAGCACGAACCCGATCACCGTTCAGGAAATAGGACCAGGCAGACTCAAAAAACGCGATCGGTGCTCGAACCGAATCCACGTTGATCTTCCTGTAATAGAAGACGGCCGCATAATAATCATTATTGGCATAGGCAATACGGGCCAACGCCAGATATGCAAGTTCAATGACCGTGTACTCCGTACCGTTTCGTTCGGCCGAAATGATCACCTCTTGCAGCATCTGCGCGGCCGACCGGAACTGCTGTTGGTCTACCAGCTGAAGAGATTTCAGATAGAGCGCCTTCGGGTAATCTGGGCTCCGGTCGGAGATCCGATTGAAATAGGGTTCGGCCCGCTCGGGACGCTGCGACTCGTAGAAGAATTCGCCCAATACATAATAGAACTCGTCCTGGAACTTGGCTCCGAAGAACGACGGATCCATCGTTGTCAGTTGTTCAAGCTCCGGTGGACTGTATCCCACGGTTTGACGAAGGCGGCGCAGGTCATGAAAGGCCTGCACAAAGAACGGGGCTTCATATTCGGGAGCGAGCTGACGCAACTGATCGGAGGCGATCAACACCTGAACCAGCGTTTCCGCTGCCGCTTGATTCAAGCGGGCCTTCACCAGGGCGTTGGCAATTCCGTAATGGGCAATAATGTATTCCTCACTGCCCGGAGCGAAAGAACCATCCGATAGGAACCGCTGAAACTTCTTGATGGATTCAACGAAACGCCCCTTATCTGCCAGTTGTTTTCCCTTCTTTAGAACACCCTGGGCATAGACCCTACGCTGACGAGCTCGCCGTTTCTCCAGCTGCTCGGCGAGGCGCTGGGCCTCTTTGCGCATACGTTCCTCTTGCGCCGCTTTCATCTCCGGAGTGAGGGTCGGTTCTGTCTTCTTTGGGGTTGTCGTCGTCGCCGCGCCTTTGGTCTTGAACTTCTCCGGTGAGGCCAGCATCAAATTGATGACTGCGGCATCCACTCCCTTTTTCTTCAGCTCATAGATCTCTGTCGGCGAAAGCTTGAAGACCGTTCTATCTTTGTTCATCTTTTTGAGGATCACAGACGCGGGCACCTCCAACTCCGTAAGCTGGATAATCTGCGCCTTTGTAATCGCCAAGGCGGAACCGGTCCCGGCTACAAGCAGCAGCGTCAACATAACGAACGGAACAAGAAGTTGTTTCTGGCGAGCTTTCATACTGTCTTCCTGGCTGTAAGCGTCCAATCTAATCTAACCAACGGTGCGCCTATTCCGTTCCGCCGGTGAGAAAGCTCGCACCGACAAAGAACTCGGCCGGGAAGGACACGCCTCCACCAACAGCTTCTTGATCGGCCGGATGGAAATAGTGTCGATACCCAATTCGCATGGCGATCTTATCCGAGAACCAGAGGCGGAAAGCCGCCCCAAGAGCGCCGGTAAAGGTCGGCGCATGCTCGTATTCTTTCCCATCACCATCCCGATCCACCATGGTTCCCATCACACCAATGCCGAAGGAAAACGATAGATCAAAATGAACGAGCTTTGACGAGAAGAAGCCAATCTTTCCGTGGGCCGGGCTCCACATGCCGCTCAAGGTACCGTGATAAACAAGATACTGCGGCAATCCCACATCGAGTTTGTTAGCCTCCAGAAAGCCTTTCAACTCACTACGCTTCGGATGGATGTAGGATCCTTCCAACTCTATCCCGATTGCTTCCGAGATGAAATAGGTGGCCCCGACACCAATCGGGATGTACAGCCAAAAGTCATCGTTTGGAATCACACCAGACTGGAAAAACAACTCGGTGCGATTTTCCTTGAGGTACTTACGCTTCTGAATGACACGAATAGCTCGCTTCTTAGCCCAGTAGAGGTCGAAGGCCTCATCCACCGAGTTGGTATCTTTTGCGAATCCGGTCGTCGGGTTGAACGACACAGCACCAAACGCAAGTAGTACGATGGTGAAGAGAGCTACGATACGATTTTTCTTCATCGTTTCGACCTTTTTCAAGAACTACGGAGAAATACAGAGATAGGAGAACAATCAGGGGGCCTGTTCGTGGCATTCATAACAAACACTCGTGTTGCCGGAGCAGAGCTGCCATGAACAAAATGAATCGCCAGGGATACACAAATCACCCTGGTTACAATCCTGGTCTTCGGTACATGCGGTCGGCGCAGGAGCAGAACATTCGGCGATATCCGAACACGTGGCATCGCAACAAATGCCGGCCGAAGCATCGGTACACGCGCTACCGTCCGGAACGATATAAAATTCCCCAGCTGCAACCTCAGTACGATGATCCGTACAGATACTCGACTCGGGTGAACAGGGGCTTTGACAGGCGTCGAAGCTGGCGGTGCATTCGGCATGGT
The DNA here is from genome assembly GCA_963578775.1 of Myxococcales bacterium. Classification (GTDB taxonomy): domain Bacteria; phylum Myxococcota_A; class UBA9042; order UBA3505; family UBA3505; genus UBA3505. Next base: position 59,336 of record CAUZEG010000001.1, on the reverse strand, counting down.
CTGCACAGGACTTTCGAAGGGCCATCCGGTTGTCGTCCGCACCATTAATGCGGAACGCCTGGTACACAGACGGATCCTTGAATATCGTGCCGGCATTCAAGGTTATGCCACCGGCGACTGCATACATGGCGCCCGGCGAAGCACCTCCTACATCATCGCTCTCGAAGGAGGGTACCTTGGTGATGGCACGCCAGGATCCAGCCAAGGTGTACCGTACCTTACTAAATGCCTCGCGTAGGGCGTCACGAAGGCCACCCCCGTCATGGGGAAGATCTTCGCTGTTGATGAACACATACTGACCACCCGTCAGACAGGCTGCTTCCCATTGGCGGGGATCATGGTCGCGATAGGCGTAGCCCTGAAACTGGATGAACGACACATGGATCTGGTGCGTTGCGAATTCCTCCTCGATGATCTCAAGGAAGTCGTCGTAGCCCGTTGCGGAACAGGCCGGGACGCCGCGCCGATAGTCTTCGCTGGCCGTACAGGTGTCGGGGCCATCGTTGACGATCAGAATATGCTTTTCACCCGTCGCCTTTTCCTTCAGAAAATCCCAGGCCGTGGCCGCTGCATCCCACAGATTACTGCGATCACTGGCCGTGCCGGTGAGCTGACTGGTTGCGTTCACAAAAATATCTCGGCGCGTACCGAAACATTTGTTGGCACGCTCCAACTCGGTCTCAGCCGTCTCGGTGCATACGACTTTCACTCCCGCCTCGCCGTTATAGCTGTAGAGGATGAGTTCATCGTCATCGTTCAGACTGTTGATGAAGGTTTTCCCCTCACTCAGTCGATAGCGTTTGGTATCGGAACCATAACTGGAGATATTGGAGAGCAATAAGCACTCGGTGGCCGCAGCACGCTCTTCTTTGTAATCCCCCTTATTTACGAGTCCGAGCATCGAGCCGGTATCGTCAATAACAAGGGCAACAGATACATGGTGGTTCCGACTGGCGGTAATCTCTTTGTAGTTGAGGGTCTGCATCGGAGACGCAGGCTCCGACAGATCGGAACAGGACTGGGCACCGGTAAGGTCTGTATCCGGATAGGACTCGATACAGTCCATTTCGATGTCAATCGTGTCCTTGGTTACCGTAACACCCTCTTCCACCACTTCACGTTCGGCTCCCTTTGCGACGGTGTCGCCGGGGCGAATCGAACGGTCCTTATCCGGATCCTCGGCCTGACCGGAACCACTCTCCGTTCGTTCGGTGGACACGAAGTTCATGTTGAGTTCGATATACTGAGCCGGACCGCTACAGACTCGTTGGAATCCGTTGGGCGTTTGTTCGGCCGGGAACATCGAAACGGCCTGCATACGATCAAATTTAATACGCTTGACGTGGAACTTGGCCGTCATATCACAGCCAAGCATACTCAGGCTGGACACCAGCCACAAAATGACAACGGCATATACGATTTGTTGAACAGATTTCGGAGAATTCAAGACTGTTTTCATATTACGGCACGCTACTTACTGGAAAAGGAAACCAACAAACTACGAACTTCCAAGTGCCTAAGACAAATCAACCCGACTGGCGCGCCATCATCGAGGAAAGACAATCCATCTGTCAACCCTGGATGACAATTACAATGCACGACCGTGTTTGTACCTTGAATTCTACGTCTGTCCAGATTGTTTCAAAAGGTCGTCTTCTTGTTGCTGTCTACGACCGTAAAACGACGATGGTCCCGCTAAATCACGACGTTTTCATGGTTCTGGCAGGGCCGCGGATGGCAAAACAACGCGCCCGACCAACCGTAAGAGCATGGAGTAGTAGCTGCTCGGAATAGTGATTACAGCCCGAAAAACCTGAGGATGCCAGATCTGGTATTGACCGGCTTTCCCGTGGTTGCCTATACTTCGCGCTCCACGTATGCGCGCAATCTTTTGTGTTCCACCTCTGTTACCGGATTTTGTACGCTGTCTACGAACACCTTTTCTGTATACATTGTCTTACCGTATAGCCCTCCGTTGCCTGGAGTTTTTTATGATCCGATCCTTTCTCTTCTGCCCGAAACAAACTCAACGTACTGGAACCGGTCGCTCGAACTTGTTCAAAGCGATCGTCGTTCCGTTGGCGATAATGCTGACCATCGGCTGTGGTGGAGAGGATAAGTTCTCCCTGGACGAGAAACCCGTCCTGGAGACGATCCCAGAAGTCATCTCCTTTGACAGTGCGCAGACCGCAACGGAAGTTCTCACCATTCAAAATACGGGCAACAAGGATCTGGTGCTGGAGACCATCCGGCTAAATGTCGATACCTGCTATAAGACCAGTGAGCTCTGTCTGGGACTCACGGCTCCCCTGTGTTCAGCAGAAGAGGCACCCGCACGAGTATGTGGTAAAGACTTGACCGTCGCCTGTAACAGTGACGCCGATTGCGCGGCTGTCGCGGTCGACCCCGGGGTTCGCATTAATCGAATCTACCGCGGTGACATCGCCCATATGGTACCTGGCGACGATCCCGATTTGACGGCGCCTATTACAGTCGTTGAAACCGGACTTGGTACCTCCGAGCTATCCGACGAAGTACATATCGAGTTGGAATATACTCTGGCCGATGAAATCCCTCGTGCTCTGGGACTTGAACTCATCAATAACTCCCCGGGCAATGGCCAGGCGGTCATTCCCGTGTTCATTCAGAAAGCCGAACCCATCCTGGTTACGAACCCCAGTGAGGTCGTGTTCAAGAACGTTCATGCCGGTGAAAACCCAGAAGAACCCGTACTGTTGTTGAACACAGGCAGTGGAACACTCCTGATCTTCCGCATGCTGGTTCTCGGTGATCAGTTCTTTTCGCTTGTGGTTGAGGAATCCGTCTTTGGAGCCAATGAAGAAGTCGTATTCGAGCCGCCGCTGGAAATCGAACAGGGGGAAAATGCCTATGTCCATATCCAGTTCTCGCCGGACGAAGAGCGACCGGCCAACGGAAAACTGGTCATCTACGGAAATAGTGAAAACACGATCGATGGGAAGGAAATCAATCTCTCTGGAAATGAGGCCGGCCCATGTATCAAGGTCGTCCCGTCCAATGTGAATTTTGGTGCCAAGCTAAAGGGCGGCAATATCAGCCAGATCGATGTGCAGGTCGAGTCCTGTGGCGACGAGGCATTACGGGTCGATGAGGTCCGCTTGTCCACGCCTGACGATGCAACAAATCCGGTCCTGAGCTCCCTGGGCGTTACATCGAGCAGCGCCCAGTTCTCCCTCAATTTCGATATAAGCCCAGAGGCAACCGAACCCAGTCTGGAAGCACCCTGGTCGATACCAGTCAACCTGTTTGAGACCTTCACGGTGACCTTCATCACGCCGGACACCGAATCGCCGAAAGACGAAAATGGACTCCCGATCCCCGATCGTGGCTACGTTATTGTTCGCACGAATGCTTTCACGGAGTATGTCCCTGTGGAAATCACCGGCTATTCCGTGCCGGTGCTTTGTCCCACGGCAGTCATCGAGATCGAAGAAGGGACCAATGTCATTCCTCAGACGACGTTGCACCTGGACGGAACCGCGTCCGTACCCACCAGTGGGGCGTCGATCAACTCCTATGAGTGGTCCATCGACCAGCCAGAGGGCTCCACCAGCCAGTTCATCCCAGGGGTTAACTTCCCCAATCCTGTCTTCGCGGTAAACGCGGCGGGAGAGTATGTTTTCCAACTCACCGTATGGGATTCAACAGGCCAGGAATCCTGTGAGCCAGCGATCCGGATCGTAACTGTGACCCCTGACGAAGCGATTCACGTCGAGCTGCTGTGGCATACGCCTGGCGACACCAATGAATTTGATGAAGGCTCCAAAGCGGGAACCGACCTGGATCTTCACTTCGTACACGAATTCGCACATGGCCAGGACCTTGACAACGATGGTGAAGGCGATGGCTACTTTGACCCGGATTTCGATTGTTTCTGGTACTTCCCCACTCGGGAATGGGGATCACTGGACCCGAATATCGACGACAATCCGAGTCTTGACCGAGACGACACCGATGGTGCCGGCCCGGAAAATCTGAATCTGAATGTTCCTGAGAACGGTATCACGTACAAGGTTGGGGTTCATTATTGGGACGACCCCCAATCACCGGCGCATCCGAACGGTTTCGGGCCGTCGCAAGCGACGATTCGTGTGTACATATTCGGGAATGAAGTGTGGGCAAAAGAGGGCGTTCAACTCGCAGAAAAGGATATGTGGGAGGTTTGCGAGATCTCGTGGCCGGAACAAACCGTACAACCTATTTTCGGGAGCGGTTTCAACGGTCTCAAGATTATCCCAAACTACGTAAATCCATTTTTCTCACCCTGATCTAACAAAAAAAAGAGAACGCACTATGGCCTTTGTCGCCCGCCGACAGACAGTTCTGTCAACACTGATTTCCCTGCTATTCCTGTTCGCATCCTGTGGCTCTGACAATAACGGGTCCGGCAACTGCACGGGCAGTTTCTGTATTGACAAGGATATCGGTATTTCCGTTAGCCCAGAGTTCATCAGCTTTGGTGCCGTAGCCCCGTTCGAGACCGAATGTCAGGAATTGGCGATCAGTCATTCGGGTACCGAGGCATTCCTTGAGCTGTCTAGCGTCGCCCTGGAGTCCGTGACAGGTGACTTCTCTCTGGTTTTGCCGGATGATTTATCCGCGGCTCCGGGCGAGACCATGGTCGTCAATGTCTGCTACACACCGACTGACGATGTACAGGACTTTGACAACATTGTGATCAAGCACAATGCCCTATCACCGGGCCGAGATGATGTGATTATCTCGGTCAGTGCGCTCCCGCAGGAAGGATCCCTGCTGGTGCTACCCAACCCGGTCAACTTTGGGCCAACGGCCGGGGGAACTCCGGCCGGCAAGTCTGCCGAATTGATCAATGCCGGCTCGGATGTTTTGACGATTACCTCGCTCAACTGGCGTGAAGACGCGAGTCCCGACTTTTCCATTGGCAGCATCCACGATGTAGACGGAGTGACGCTGCAAGTTCCCTTTGACCTGGCGCCGGAAGGGCGCGCCACGGTCGATTTCATCTATAATCCGAGCGGTGGTGATGCCGATCATGGTGTCGCCTTGATCACCTTGTCCAACTCTGTTCTTCCGGTCGTCGAAGTGGGCGTAACCGGGAGCGAGCGCGGTCCGGAAATTGTCGTAAGCCCGGGGGTGGTCGATCTCGATTACGTAGAGGTCGGCGGCCATGCCGAAGCCGAACTCCTGGTCGTAAATCAAGGCAGTATTGAACTGACGGTAACCAGCATTGAACCTGCGCTGGGATCGAATGCTGGTCTTACAATCCTGGATCTACCGAACGCATTCCCGGTCCTGCTGGCCGTGAATGAGCCGTTGGTTCTGCGCGTTGCTTTTGATCCTACCGAGGCCTTCGGCTCGGGTACTGTGAACGTAGGCGGGGTGTCCATTGCAAGCAATGATGCCGACGAACCCATCGTGGTGATCCCGGTATACGCACGAGAAAACAGCCCATCCCTACTGATAACACCTTCCGGATGTGTCGACTTCGGATTCACCGCCATCGGTCTAATGACCGAGAGGGTTGTTACCCTGTACAATGGCGGGTCCGCTCCACTCCATGTTTCAAGTATCACGGCGAACGGAGATGGATTCAATCTCATACCCGTACCAGGATTTGCTCCTACGGGATCGCCCCCCGCACCGGGAACCGTCGAGCCGGGAACGGCCATCGAGTTCACGGTGACCTTTAACAATAACTTCGGTACTGGCCCCCCCAAACAGGGCACCCTGAATATAGAAACCAACGATCCGGTCAATCCATCGATCCAGAAATGTATGATCGCCCATCTTGCCGCAACGGCGGAATGTAAGGTCGCCTTTTCTCCCCCGGTCATACAGTACGGTATTGTTCCCCATGGCAAGATCAAGATCATGGACGTAAAAGCCACGAATGTGGGAAGCGGTGCATGCCAGATCCCTGGTTTCGAAGACCCGGACCGGCTCCGAATCGTTGACTGCATGAGCTTTGGGCCATTCTCTTTCGGTTGCACACCGGGTGAAGGCTCGATGGCGCAGAGTAGTCAAAACTTCATGGCGCTGGCGGTTCCACCGCCCATGGTGCTTAACCCGGGAGAATCCTCAACCCTTAAAATCCGGTTTACTCCCCCACCCGACGCCAGCATCTTTGGCGAGGAGTTCGACAATTATCGAGGCCTCCTTCATATGAAGATGTTCGACGTCGTCAACGGAAACGCCGTGTGGGCGCCCACGGATGCGGTACCTGGCGCGTCTTCGATAAATCCGAACCTGATTGCAGCCAGTGGAATCAGCGATATCGCAGTGATTCCACAAGAGGTTGAATTCGGGGTGATTACCGTGGGGTGCGCCTCATTGGATACGGAGGTTACAATCTATAATAAGGGAAACGCTCCCTTGAATGTGACCGATATCTACCTTGATAATGGCTGCAGCAGCGAATTCGACTTGATTTCCAGTCCTCCGCTGCCGGGCGTCCTGGTTCAAGGAAGCCCAATGAAGCTGGAAGTCCGGTATGTGCCACAGAATCTTGGCATCGATCATTGTACGGTGATTGTGGAATCGGACGATCCCAATATACCGGCGCTTACCGTACCCATGCATGGTGAAGGCACCTATGACATCGAACAGACCGATGTGTTCATCCAGCTGACCGGCCAGGATGTAGACGTCCTGTTCGTAGTCGACAACTCCGGCTCCATGAGCGACGAGCAAAACAACATCGCCAACAACATCGATAGCATGGTGGCAGCGGCCCAGGCCTGGAACACCAACTATCAGCTCGCCGTGACCACCACGGATATCGGCAACGACAGTGGACGTTTTCTTGGCTCTCCGAGATTTGTTACCCCACTGACGCCCAATGGCCTGGCTGCGTTTGCGAACAACGTCAAGAATGTTGGAGACAACGGATCTGGCACCGAAGAAGGTCTTGAAGCCGCCTATCTGGCACTGACTCTTCCCAATACGCATCTGGCGCAAGACGCCCAGGGTAATCCCATCTCCTGCGGAAGCGACGCGGCCTGTTCACCGGGCGGCTGCTACGGGGATCCCCTCGACGTATCGGGCGCCACAAAGTACTGCGGAGGTGCCAACTGGGGCTTCCTACGTGAGGACGCGGCTCTTGAAATCGTTATGATTTCGGATGAAGAGGACCAGTCTCCTGCCGAGCTGAGCTTCTATATCGACTTCTTCAAAAACCTGAAAGGGTTCGCCAATGAAGATCTTATTCACGTCCATACCATCGTAGGCGACGTCCCGGGCGGCTGTGACAGCCAATACGGAGCCGCCGATGCTGCGCCAACCTACCAACAGGTGTCCCTGGAAACAGGCGGTGTCAACGCATCTATTTGCGCCTCCAATTACAGCAGTATTCTGGATGAAATCGGTGAGATCGCCTTCGGCTTGAAGAAACAGTTTTTCCTTACCCGCCTGGCCCAACCAAACTCCATCAGCGTGAAAATTGATGGCGTACCGTGCAACCAGGGGTGGAGCTTCGACATCCCATCCAACAGTATCATCTTTGATGAGAATGGCGCTTGCATGCCGCAGCCTGGCCAGGAGATTGAAGTGCATTATGAAACCCTCTGTATTCAGCCCTGAAGCTTGCATTGATAGTTCAAACTCGTAGGCTATGCCGATACAGGCAGAGAGATTAGCCAAGGTAATTTTCCCACCCACGTCCCTGATTATCCGTTGATGAGGTCAACATGCGTCCGAACATTCGTTTTCACTTCCTTATGCTCTTTGTAGGGCTGTTCGTCCTCACAGCTTGCGGCGGGAAATTTGGTCAGACCTATTCCGGCCAGATGGAAATAACCATCGAAGAAGAAGCGGAATCCGGTGTGTTTAGTTTCCCGGAACTCGTGACTGGGCAGGGCCAGACCGCGACAGCTCGTGTCGTGATTCAAAACCTGGGTGGTGAGGACCTGGTTCTGAGTGTACTTCGGCTAGAACCTGGTATCTGTGAGGCAATGGGTTGCGCCGACGATCTGGGCTGCGCCGATGGCTTTGTCTGTGACAACGGCGAATGTGTTGGCTGGGATTGTGAAAGCAGCTCCGAATGTAAAGCCGGGAGTTATTGCGACGGGCTCCGATGTTTTCAAACCTGCGTCCAGAGCAACGATTGTAGCAACGGGGCGGATGACTCTATCTCCTACACCTGTAAGGGCAACGAAGACATCCAGGTTAAATGGAGTGCCGGCACGTATGACCTGCCATTTACACTGCCCGCCAATTCCACCTTTGAAACGGTGGAGTTCCAGATGAGCTATGAGCCGGGGGCCCTTCCCGATCTGCGTACTCCCCAGTTCCTCCGAATCGAATCCAACGACCCGGATAAGAGAGTGCATCTCATCGCCTTTACGCCACCGCGCGAAGCCGCTGCCGTCCAGGTCTTTCCCCCCAGTTATACCTACCTGAACGGTACGCCGGCTCAACCGGAGTCACAGGTGTTCGAGATCGTCAACGACGGTAGCCAGGATCTGGTCTTCTACGATGTGGACCTGAAGAATCCCAACCCGGAATTCACGATTACCGATAAACCCGCCCCAAGTAGCGTGATTCAGCCACAAATCTCAAACCCGGGAGCCAAGCTGACGTTTGAGGTTCGTTACCAACCGATCGATGATCAGGGACCAGACAACGTCATCATTCAGGTTCATACCAACGATCCTGTGCACCCCATCACAAATGTGGAATTAAAAAGCAACGTCAAGGAAGGAAAGCTCGTCTTGAGCTACGAGGATATGGCGAAAGGATACGTGGATTTCACCGATATTGTCGGCGCTGGGGATGCGTCTTCGAAGATCATCAATCTATACAACGAAGGCCCAGGATCCGTGCGCCTGGAAGAAGGTGCCGTCGAACCCGACGATGCATATGGCGCGTACTATCTGGAAGTCCAACGGCCGGGCGAAGATCCCAAGCCATTCGATTCTTTTTACGCCATCCAACCCCAGAACTCGATGAATGTAATCGTGCACTATGCAGCGCCAACGAGTGGCGAAGGCCTGACCATATTTACCGCAGAGGGTTTCGACCGCGATCTCGTCATCAGCTATGAGAACCCCTACCAATCCGAAATCACAGTACCCCTGCGAGGTGGTATCACGAAGCCGTTGATACAGGTGTATCCGTCCCAGGGTGGCGTCGCCGCTTCCTACGTACAGTTCCATTCGGAAGGCGAAAAGAAGGAACGCACCATGATCATCGCCAATGAGGGGCTCGATACACTTCGGGTAACGGATGTCCGTCTTGTGGAACCGCCCGGCTTTGCTGGCATCCCCATCAATTTTGAGTTGGACGGCGTCGCATCGGGCGTAGGATTCGACGTCCCGCCACTCACACTCCTTCCGTTCACCGTTCGTTTCAAGGCGGAGGGCGAGGCCATCATTTCCCATACCAATCTGGAAATAGAATACGACGACGTCTATCCGCCTGCGGGTGATACATCCGTATGGAATGTCGCACTTCGTGGCTACAACCAACCGAACGCAGGTATTGTTCTTCCGACAGCGATTATCGCCCCAATCGACGAGGCCCCTGTAGGAACAGAAATCCAACTAAGTGGCCTTGGTAGTCTCTCCGGTGACGCACATATCACGGCCAGCGGTTATACCTGGTATATCATCGACAAACCCGCAGACAGTGCTGCAAAGTTGAACGTTACGACTGGTTCCACGGCGTCCTTTATCCCCGACAAGGCTGGCTCTTATACGATTGTTCTCGGCGTACAGACCAACCAGGTCACAACCGGCGAAAACACGAAATACGGGGAAGTGGATTACGTAAATCTATGGAGTGATGAGACCATATCGAGCGTCGATATAAGTCCTTAGTATCCACCCTACCCCGCTCGCTGGCCTCCACCCAACCGCACTGACGAGGACATTGTCCCCAGGGGTAGACCCACAAACTTGACGACTATACATCTGTTCAGTAGTATACAGAACAGATGTATCGTAGGTGAGTACGCCCATGAGTCAAGAACGCCCCCAACTGACAGCCCGCCAACTTCAAGTTCTAAACGCCATAAGAGGCTTTATAGAAGACCATGGATATCCTCCCTCGATCCGTGAACTCGGTCTTATCGTGGGAATTAAGTCTACAAATGGCGTTAGCGACCATCTGAAAGCATTAGAACGCAAGGGGTATTTGACCAGAGACGAGTCCAAGTCTCGAGCTCTAAACCCCACCCCAGACCTGACCGTCGCATCTACCTCCGGCGAATCCGACAATGTTGTCGCCATACCGATCCTCGGACGAATTGCCGCGGGAAACCCAATCCTCGCCGTAGAGACCAGCAACGACACCGTCTACATCGACCGTTATTTTGTCGGCAACAACGACCCGGTGTTTGGCCTACGAGTAGTTGGAGAGTCCATGATTGGGGACGGTATCTTCGACGGTGACTATATCTTTGTCCGTAAAAAGAGCATTGCACGCCCCGGCGAAATCGTAGTCGCAATGATAGAAGACGAAGCAACCGTCAAACGCTATTTCCCCGAAGGCGACCGAATCCGTTTCCAGCCATCCAACCCAACCATGGATCCCATATACGTCTCCGCCCACGATTTTCGACCGACCCAGATCCTGGGCGTCGTTGTGGGAATCTACCGACGTTATAATTGATGGCATGGACGCCAATTCCAGCAACTATTCCACACCTCGGATCGAGCTCCCAAACACACCTTGACCGGTCTGACGATAACTGATTACAAACCAAACCACGACCCAATATCCAGCGAGGACTCCAAATGGCCACCCCCATACGCGACAAAAACAAGAATCTAGAAGAAACACTCAAGCAAATTGAACGACAGTATGGGAAAGGCACCATCATGCGTCTCGGCACGGATGGCCGGACTCTTAGCCAGATACCTACCGTATCCTCCGGTTCCTTGACCCTCGACATCGCACTCGGCCTCGGAGGCTGGCCTCGCGGACGAATAGTCGAAGTATACGGCCCTGAATCCAGTGGGAAAACCACCCTTACACTCCACGCCGCCGCCGAGGTCCAGAAAGTGGGTGGAGTCGTCGCCTTCATCGACGCCGAACACGCTCTCGATTTAAACTACGCACGCAAACTCGGCGTCAATGTCGAAGAACTCCTGGTCTCGCAACCCGACACTGGAGAACAAGCCCTCGAGATCTGCGACATGCTCGTAAAATCAAATTCCGTCGACCTGGTTATCATCGATTCCGTCGCCGCCCTCGTACCCCGCGCCGAAATCGAAGGCGAAATGGGAGACCATCATGTCGGTCTCCAGGCCCGACTAATGAGTCAAGCGCTACGGAAATTAACTGGCTCCATTGCACGTTCCAACACCATGATCTTCTTCATCAACCAGATCCGAATGAAGATCGGCGTGATGTTTGGCAGCCCCGAAACAACGTCCGGTGGCAACGCATTAAAGTTCTACGCCACTATTCGTTGCGACATACGACGTATTGGAGCCCTGAAGCGTGGCGACGAGGTAATTGGCAATCGCACCCGGGTACGCGTCGTAAAAAACAAAGTCTCACCTCCGTTCCGGGAAGCAGAATTTGATATCCAATATGGTAAAGGATTCTACAAGCGCGGCGAGATCATCGATCTTGGCGTTCAGCATGAAATTATAGAGAAATCCGGAGCCTGGTATTCGTACGGTTCCACCCGCCTTGGACAAGGTCGTGACCGTGTCGGAGAGTTTTTCGCCGAAAACACCGACCTATGTGACGAGATAGAAAAGAAGATACGCGAAAAGGTCGGCCTACTGCCCGCCACTGCCGAAAAGCCTCCCTTGCCCAAGATCGAAAAGGCCGGCTAGGCGGATCGTCCACTTGCCGAACGGAACAGACCCTGGTTGGATCCAGAGTCATGTTTCGTTTTCAAAAAGATCCCGGCATCCTGATCGCAGCCATAAGTATTGCTCTACTGAGTTGTACGGGATGCTCCAGTAAATCAACCCCCTCTACGTTGGCCGTACAGGTCGTTGATGGTCTCCCCAGCTCGCAATATCTTGACCGTGTCACCGAGGATATCTGGGCCGGGTATTATCTCTTTGATAAGAAGGCCGGACATGTCCATTTCGACGCTCGCAAGGACGGAGATGTGTACCGCGCATCGAGCGTAGCACGATTGAAGATCCGAGGACTGGGCGATACCCGCGAGATCTCTGTTGACGAGATCAGGGAGTATCATGTGAATGACGGTCGCCTGGTGCGGGTGGATATGCGTTTCGTGGGCCTCGAAAACCGGCACATCCTTCTTGAAGAGGGCCCGGACTCTTACACCCTTACGGAGCGGATCGGGGACGAAACGAAGGTGACTGAGCTTCCATCACCGGGGGAAACTCTCAAAGGAATGTTGTCTCCTCAGATTCGAATCTGGGAAGGCGACGTAAAACCGGGCACTACCTTTGAAAAGGTTTCCTTTCGAGTGGTTCCTCCACTCCACGCCAAAGCGACGCGTACGAGATATGAATTTCTTGAACCGGAGATACGCTTCGTTCAGGGGGTACTGACGAAATTTCATATCATCAAACAAGTGGAGGAGGAGTTCGGCCTGGAGATTACCTCCGTATATACGGAGGAAGGTCGACTTGTTCGAATGGATCAGGGCGGGGGGATTTCGGTGCGTGTAGAACCGCAGGCCGTGGCGACGAGTGCGGTGGAGGCCCCAGACGTTTTGAGCCTGACTCTGGTGCGTGTCGATCCACCGATACAGGATGTATCGACTTTAGATAGTATCGACCTGCGGATCACGATGCCGAAATTACCGGCCAGCTTTGATTCGGGTCGTGTTCGTGTCCTGCAGAGAGAGGGTAAAACAGCGACGATCCGGATCACCAGGACAGCAAAGGCACCCTCGGAAGGGGTAGAACTGTCCACGACCGAGGGGCTAGAGGCCAGCAGCCTGATCCAGTCGGATGCGCCCGAAATCCGGCGCCTGGCCAAAATACTGGTGGCAGACGCCAAGACTCCGGAAGAAATGGTCGACCGGCTCATACAAGGAGTCCACAGGACGGTAAAAAAGGCGTACCGGCCTGAATTGGCATCCGCCTTGGATGTGGTTCGAACAATGGAGGGGGACTGCACCGAACACGCGGTGTTGTTTGTAGCTCTGGCTCGGTCTCTGCGCATACCCTCCAGGGCTCTTATCGGTCTTACCCACACCTCGATGATGGGGGGAGGCTTTGGTGGCCACGCCTGGGCCGAAGTCTGGATCGATGGTCAATGGCAGGCGGTCGATCCGGCCTTTGGTCAACGGAGGGCTGATGTTGGACATATACCGTTCAATGTTGGCGAAATTGATTTGCGATCCATGCTTGCGTTGTCCGCGTCCCTTGGGGAGATAGAGATTGACGTCGTGCAGCAGACCGAGGCGAAATAGCCAGAGGGAGAGTGGCAAGTATGGAAAAGATAGGTTTATTGACGGGCGGAGGTGATTGTCCCGGTTTGAACGCTGTAATTCGTGCTGTGGTGCGAACTGCAATTCTCCGCTTCAATTACCGTGTGGTCGGTATCGTCGACGGTTTTGATGGCCTGGTGCAACCGGATCGGATCCGTGAGCTGACCCTGGAGGACGTACACCATATCCTCCCATTGGGTGGGACGATGCTCGGGACCACAAATCGGGGTAATCCCTTCGATTATCAAGTGGAAGAAGACGGTGTCGTGGTACGCAAAGATATGACAAAGACTGTCATTGAGAATTTCCGTCAGCTCGACTTGAAGGGCGTAATCGTCATCGGGGGGGATGGGACGCTCACAATCGCTCATGAGCTCGGTGCTCATGGATTTCGAGCCATCGGAGTCCCCAAAACCATCGATAATGACCTCGAAGCTACCGATGTAACCTTCGGTTTTGAGTCCGCCGTAAATTCCGCCGTGGAAGCCCTCGATAAGTTGCGGACCACGGCCGAAAGCCACCAACGCATCATGATCCTGGAAGTGATGGGACGAAATGCAGGCTGGATTGCAATGTACGCAGGACTGGCCGGTGGAGCGCATGTGATTTTGATACCGGAGATCCCATTCGAAGTGGATGAAATCGTCTCAAAGATCCGAGCTCGTGAGTCGAAAGAGCACCGAAACTACACCCTTATTGTCATCGCAGAAGGGGCCTTCCCTGAAGGGAAGCTTCCCCAGATAGTCGACGGAGAGACAAATATCCATGGTCGTCAATATATCGGCGCTGCACGGTCCCTTGCAGAGGCGTTGGAGTCCACTTTTGATGACTACGAAGTCCGCATCACGGTTTTGGGACATCTGCAGAGGGGTGGTTCTCCAACACCAGGCGACCGCACCCTCGCCACCCGCTTCGGGGTTCACGCCGTGGAATGCATAGATCTGGGCTTGTTTGGCCATATGGTCGCATTACGGAATGGACGTGTGACAAATGTCCCCCTGAAAAACGCCGCCGGTCGACAGCGGCTTGTATCCCTGGACGATCCGGTCCTTCATAGCGCCCGGCAGATTGGGACCTCCTTCGGCGATCAGCACTCAGGTGGCAGCGAGAGGCAATGAAGGATTACCCGAACCATTTTTCCCGGTTTGACCCTATAAGCCGACTCTTCGCAATGCGTGCCCAACGCCACTTCGCCAAACGGCTGGCGAAAGAAGAGCGTGTCCAATCCCTGGCACAAGGACGAGGACAATCCGGTCAGGAAGTCTGGGCTGTAACCGAGCTCCAGGTAGTCATCCTTCGCCTCGGCATTTTCAGCCGCGACTTCCGGTCCATCCCGCGTAAAGAAATCTCCAGCTGCACTCTCCACGCCAAGCGCCTGTTCTCCGAAATACACCTGCAAGCCATAGATCGGGAGGAGTGCCTGAAACACGTATGTCAGGCCTCTGCCGAACACTTCGTACACAACACCAACGGCATCGTCCCATGAAACAGGCTCTGATTCCCATCTGTGTTGTCGCATTTATGGTGTCCGGGTGTTCGAACAAGCGGAGGGAGTCCGCAGCCACCGCCCCGGTAAAAGATGCGCAGACGGATACAATACACGACCACAAAATCTCTGCCCCGATGGCGCGGGCCAAAGCGATCTGGACACAGATCCAAATCAAACAAAACTGCAATCTGTTGACGGGTTGCCCTCTGGCTGACGAACTCGTGAGCCTGGGAACCAGGGTACGAGTTCATGCCGCTGAAAAACTCGTCGGCCTCAAGAATACTCCTCATTGGAGAATCGCTGTATTACGAAGCCTGCGCATGGCCCGTGACCGGCGTATACAGGAGATTCAACACATTTTACTTCGGGACAAATCATGGATCATCCGCAGCTATGCCGCCGTTGGACTCGGCTACGCTCGCGATCCGGAGTTCCGAGAAAACGCAAAGAAGTTCCTCCAATCCGAACGTCATCCAGGACTGCGGACGGCCCTTCTCTGGGCCTGTAGTATTCACCCCGATCTCGGTTGCCGAGAAGAACTGGTGAAACACATTAAGAACACGCCTTATACACAAGATATCCGTATCCACCTATTGGCTCTTGATGCCATCCGCGAACTTCGGCTGGTCGAATCCCTGCCAACCGTTCGAGTCTGGATATCTCATCCCAATCTATTTGTTCGTCGCAACGCGGTGCGCACGGCTGGTGCCCTCCTGGATCGACCTTCCATACCAACGCTCATACAGCTCCTTGGACAGGAAGAGACCCGTCTGAAAACCGAAATTCTCGACCTTTTGCGAAAGTTCACTGGACTCAAGCATGCAAGGAATAAAGAAGCCTTTGTTCAATGGTGCGCACGCTATTGCTCAGAGACCTGGCCAGGACGCTCCCAAATCAACGATTGACGAGCCCAGGCGGGGTTGTTACATCCCGATGCAAATGAAGATCGGCGGGCCCGAATGTCCGTCTACGCACATCCGTTTGAGGCCCCCATGAGCACTTCCAAGGTTCGCGTCCTGATTTCGGATAGCCTGAATCCGGTCGCACAAACGATGCTTGATGAGGCCGGCGGGTTCTCCGTTGACGATCGCGCCGGTATTTCCTTGTCTGAACTTATCGAAGTCATCGGCGATTACGATGTTCTCATCGTCCGGAGCCGAACCAAGGTAACGCAAGAAGTCCTTCAAGCGACCGACCGTTTGAAACTCATTGGACGAGCCGGAATTGGTGTGGACAACATCGACGTACAGGCCGCCACGCAAAAAGGCGTCATCGTAATGAACGCTCCCAGTGGAAATTCCACAAGCGCGGCGGAGCTGGCGATTGCCCATATGCTGAGTCTAGCGCGGCATCTTGTGAACGCCGGTCAGACCATCCGATCGGGTAGTTGGGACAAAAAGAAGTTCATGGGGCGCGAAATACGCAACGCCACACTCGGTCTCATCGGCCTTGGAAATATCGGTGGTATCGTCGCCGATCGCGCCAGAGCACTACAGATGCACGTACAGAGTTTTGATCCCTTCGTATCTCCAGAACGAATGGAACAGATGGGTATCAAGCATTGTGGGAATATAGATGACCTGCTTCAGTCATCCGATTTCATCAGCATTCACACACCGTTGACTCCAAAAACACGCCATATGATCGGTCGTGACGAAATCCAGAAGATGAAATCGTCGGCCTATCTCATCAACTGTGCCCGCGGTGGAATCGTGGTGGAAGATGCTCTCGCCGAAGGGCTGGAAAAGGGCTGGATAGCCGGCGCCGCGATGGACGTCTTCGAATCGGAACCTCCCGGTGAATGCGCACTGGTCGGACAATCCAACTTTCAGGGAACGCCTCATCTCGGCGCGAGTACCCACGAGGCCCAGACCCTTGTAGCCCGTGAACTCGTCGAGCAAATTATCGACTATTTCGTTCGCAACGTGGTCCGAAACGCCGTCAATCTTCCACGTGTTCAAGCGGAAGAACAGGCTGCTCTCTGGCCCTACGTCACCCTGGCACGAAAACTCGGGAAGTTCGCCGGCCATTACCACGAAGGTGGCGTAAGCGAGATCCGGGTGGGCTATCATGGTGAGATTTTCGAGCCTGGTGTCGTAGCGATGGTCACCAATGCGGCACTGAAGGGTGTCTTGGAATCGGGCCTTGGTACTACCGTCAACCTGGTTAATGCACCTGTGCTGGCAGAGGAACGCGGTATCGACGTGAACGAGGTGTTCGACTCCACGACCACTGGCTTTACCCGTCTGATCTCGATTCGACTTGCGGGACCAAAACACACGAACGAAGTCCATGGAACCCTCTTCGGAGACGAGGATTCTCGTATTGTGCGCATCGATGATTATCGAATCGAAGTCATCCCCGACGGGAAGCTTCTGGTCAGCCGCAACGCAGATGTACCCGGAATCATCGGTAAGGTGGGCACTCTCCTGGGCGACTCCGGAATCAACGTCAACGGCTTACAGGTATCTTTGTCCGAGACCGGCCAGAAACAGGCACTCGCCGTATGGAATATTGACGATGCCGTGGGCGAAGAGACCCTGAACAAGATCAGCAATATCGACCATATTCACGCCTGTAAACAGATCAGTCTATAAACGCAATGATGGCTCCCGCGAGAATCCTCAAGTAATGCAAGCAGACGTAGATACATTCTCCCCCCATTCCGGTCACGCGCTGCTCCCTCTGGGTGTCCGTGATTACCCGGCTGATCTCGCCGAATGGATGGCCGACACCGAGCAACTCCTCCTGCACGAGTTCCGCCAACATGGATATCGACTGATCCGCACACCGTTGATTGAGAGATACGATGCACTCGCCACGGCTCTTCGCGGGGACCGCCGTGCGCAACTATTCCATCTTGTGGACCCAGAGACAGGCCACCCACTGATTCTGCGGCCCGATCTGACCCCACAGGTGGGTCGACACCTCGCCATGCATAAACCGGCAGAAGGACCGGTACGGATATCCTATTCGGGTCCCGTTTATCGAGTTACCGGAGGAAACGCCTTGGCGAGCCGAGAGCGAACCCACACTGGAATCGAGCTGATCGGTTGGACCGGCCCGGAGGCCGATGTCGAAATGCTACAGCTTGCGCTGCAATGTTTATCAGCGCTGGGCCTGGAAGATGCGATCCTCACCGTGGGAGACAACGCCGTCCTCAACGCTCTCCTCTCTGCAATCGGCCTGACGGAACCTGCGCAACGCGAACCGGTGGTCGATGCCCTGGGCCGTAAAGCATTTGATGATGTGGTCAAAATGGTCGAAGAACACGGCGGAGACATTCGACTAGCAGCGCGGCTTCCCATGCTCAGTGGTATCTCGTCCGACTTCCCGGCCTGGCTACAGCTCGACTGGCCCCAACCAGTACAGTCGGCTCTTGAAGACTTCGGCCAACGGCTCAATATACTGCACTCCAATTGCGCCCCAGAAATGATTCGCCTGGATTTCACCGAAATCCGCGACCGTTCCTACTATTCAGGTGTCGTATTCGAGGCCTTCGCGCCCGGCTCGGGGCAGGCCATTCTGGCCGGTGGACGTTACGACGGATTCCTGACCCGCTTCAACCTGGACCTTCCGGCCGCTGGTTTTGCAATTGACCTTCATGCCCTTGCCGACTGTTGTGGTGCCGGGCAAACCAATCGACCCGTAATCTACGTCAAGGGAAGCAGGGCTGGCGTCGAACCCGTTCTACGGAGCCTGCGAGACGCCGGGTTCTCTGCCGCCGTATGGCCCGAACCATTCACGGTGAAGACGTTCCCGCTTGTAGAGGTGTCTGACGCGGGTCTTCACTGGACCTTGACCGCCGAGTCGGAGAAAAACGAACGAACGGGCGATATGGATGCGTTGATTTCGGACATTCAGTCCCTTGGAGCACAGCGATGAGTATACGAAACACAGCAGCGGTAGTCGGAGCCCAATTCGGTGACGAAGGGAAAGGGAAGATCGTCGACGCATTAGCCCCAGACTACGATTGGGTGGTTCGATTCCAGGGTGGAAATAACGCCGGGCATACCCTGGTTGTCGACGGTGAAAAGACCATCCTGCACCATATTCCAAGCGGCATTCTCCACGGCGATAAAATCTGCGCTATCGGTCCTGGCTGCGTAATCGACCCGATTATACTTGTGGAGGAACTCGAGGGCTTGCATGCCCGGGGTATTCCGGCCACCGAACGGCTTCGTCTGGCCGGTAACGCCACTTTGATCCTCCCGGTCCACCGAGCACTTGATGCTGCCCGGGAGCTAGAGGCCGGTGATAAAAAGATTGGGACCACAAAACGCGGCATCGGTCCCGCGTACGAAGATCGTATGGGCCGGATCTCGGCCCTGGTGCAGTCCCTACGCTCCAAGGACGATTTCAGCCGTGCTGTGGACCGGGTCCTGCCGCGGCGAAATCGGGAACTTCGGGCGCTGGAAGCGGACACATTCAGCACAGAAGAGATTGTCGAACGGGTGTGGCCGACTGCGGATATGTTGGCCCCACTTATTCACGATGTGTCACTACAGCTTTGCGACGCGATTAAGAAGGGGCAGGCAATTCTCTTCGAAGGAGCCCAGGGCTGCCTTCTGGACCGGACCTATGGCACATTACCCTACGTCACGAGCAGCCATACCGGACTGACCGAGATCGCGTCCGGGGCCGGTGTTCCACCGCATACTATTTCCCGGTCAGTTGGCATCGTTAAGGCCTATCAAACACGTGTTGGAGAGGGGCCCTTCCCCACCGAACTCCTCGATGGTCCCGTCCTGGATCACCTTCGTGAAGTGGGCCGCGAGTATGGGTCGACGACCGGTCGACCACGACGATGCGGTTGGCTCGACCTTCCATTATTACGATACGTCTGTACCACAAACGGGTTCACAGAATTGGCCATCACCAAACTGGATGTATTACAGGGCGTGGACCCGATCCGTGTCTGTGTTGGATATGAGGTCGATGGTAACCGCACTTCGATCATAGCGCCGTGGCGCGACGATCTGGCTGCCGTGAAGCCCATTTTTCGCGACTTCCCAGGGTTCTCTGAGGACATCTCCGGAATCCGGGAATTCGGTGCCCTTCCCGAGAACGCACAAAATCTGCTCCTATGTATTGAGCAGGAAACAGAAACGTCGATCCGCATGATTTCGGTCGGACCGGGCCGAACCGAGAACATCCTACGATGAGTTTCCTCGTCGGGTTTAATGGAGACGCATATCACCTCCAGTAAAACCAATTCCTGGCCAGTACTCGGTCAATATGCCTATCGGCGAACGCCCTTGCTGGCACTCTCCGGCTCCGCACTTGTGATCGCCGCGGGACTACTTCTTGGTCATGCAGGCCCCGGCTTATCCCGAGATGACCAGCTACTCCTGGTACTGATCGCGCTCATCATCGAAGGCCTTTTTGCCTACGATTTTTTTCTCCGAAATATCATCTTGAGAACCGTTGCCTCCATTCCGGCCCCGGCTTCTCCCGTTCGCCAGGCGTATCGCCACCATCAATGTATAGCACTCCTGATTCTGGTAGCGGCCACCACCGGTACATGCCTGATGGCCAATCCGCGTACCACGGAAGCGGCGGCTCCGTTATTCATTATCTCATTACCGCTCCTGATCGGCTTACCCATCTTCGGAGCGGGCCTTGGCTGGCTCTGCCGATCCCTGGCCACGACCGGCTCGCAATCAAAAGTCGGCCGGATGCTGGGACGCGACATTTTACCGGCCGACGTCGCGCCGGCGATATATGGCCTGGCGGTACTCTACGGTATTCTCGGTAGCTACGCCCTTATCTGCTATTTCTCCCACCGTATCTGGTCGGAGACGGGAAATATCGTACCCTTGATTGTGGTCGTAGCGACGGGAGTAGCAAGTGCTATCGCGGCCTTGGTATGGTTCGACAAAAAGGGCGTTGGCAATCTGCTCGCAGCAGCACCTCGACTCCACTTCCTGGACCGTCAGGGCCTCCTTCTCGCGACGCCATACCAGGAAGCTAGTCGATCGATAACCCAGAGCGGTGGATACAGCTATCCCTGGCTCGCAGTGCGTGTGCAGGCGCTACGACAAGCCCCACTCCTACCGGTCCTATGTGGGATCCTCGGGGTCTGGTTGGTTGCAGCAGCACCCGAGCATCAATGGAAGCTGGTCTTTGGGGCGATTATCTTCGGTCTCGTTTTAGACATCCCAGCCATGTGGATCCGACAACGACTGGTAACCTCGCAACTGAGCCACTATCTGATGCCGTCTGCCACGAGCTCTAATCCGGTTCCCGCGGCATTGGGTTCCGGACGGCTCAACGGGCCCGCCTTGCTCATTCAGATTCTCATTGGAGCCGCTCTATGCGCCGGTTGTCTATGGAATCAAAGTAGCTGGGCCGTGGCAGCCCTGGCGGGGGGTGTCTTTGGGTTGGCTAGTATTCTTGGCGGCCATATAGGACCGCGTCTCTTCGCCGAATCGTGGATTCGAGTGCGCATTGCATTGCTCGCAGGGCTGGTTATATTGACCGTCAGGTGGGGAGGCCACCCCCTATGGTAATGTCCGAACAACAAGCGTCTCTTACGGTCGAGAACCTGACGGCTGGATATGGCTCACTCGAGGTATTGAGCGCGTTGAATCTCCGCGTTGATGCGGGAGAAGTCGTCGGTCTCGTCGGACCAAACGGCGCCGGGAAGTCGACCCTTCTTAAAGTCCTGGTCGGTGAACTGCAGGCAAATACGGGGCATGTGGAATTCGGTCCAGCCAATGGTCATCCCCCTTGTCTGCGAATCGCCCAGGAGCCCGATCTGCCTCCCTACTTGTCTCTTCTGGAGCTGGTCTGCCTGGGCTTACGGGCCTGGAAGAGCGATGATGCGCCGGAGGATACAGCACGAGCATTGCTTACAGCGTGGGGACTTGAGTCGAAGACCGATCGTCCCCTTCGATTGGCATCTCCCGGGGAGGTTCGGCGGGCATTATTTGCCCTGGTCGAAGGAATCCGACCACGCCTCCTTCTCCTGGATGAAGCTCTTTCCGCTCTCGATCCAGCCGTTCTGCTACGCGCAAAAGACCTGTTAGACGATCTGAGCCGTGAGGGATGTGCAACCATCATCGTGACCCATGATATGGGCCTTGCCGAACATCTGCCCCAGAAAGTCATGTTGCTGCATGCTGGGTCCATTCGAAATAGCTGGACCCATCATGAGATCCAACAAGCACGATCGTCGGGGACGAGTCTGCTGGATCTCTTTCTGAAGACCACAACTGGATAGTGATTTAACAAGAAAAACGTCCTCTACCCCGTGACGTGGTCTTCCTGTTTCTGTATTATGCTCCGACCATACCCGGAAAAGATGCCCGGAACCGGGGAACACTCGGCCGCAGGTCATCATTTACCACCCTCATCTTCATCAGATGGAAATGAACATGATCGGATCGTATCGCAGGTGCATCGTACTCGTCTGGACTCTGCTGCTGGCCCTGAGCTGTACCCAGTCTCCGGATCCAGATGGCATGCAACATACCATCACGAACATACCCGCCAGCCCGGCAGAGATACCTCCGCAGTTCCGCGGATACGATGGATATATTCCGCATACGGCGCGAGAATTTCCGGACATGCTACCGGCCTTTCCACTCCCCGGAGAGAAAATCGCAGGAAAAGCGGATGGCCACACTCCGATGACTGCGAATCCGGAATTCTACGCCATTACAATCCCAACCAAAACCGTCGAACCCAATATCAGTGGCATGGTGGAATGGGAGATCATGCAGATCCTCTTATTGACGATCTCCGGTACCGGGCTCCCCAATCAGGTTGATCAGGGACTCGCACAGATGATCTATAGTTCGACCCATGAAGCCGGCGTGGACGCCTACCTGATCTTTGATAGCCAGAACCATAAGAATAATATCATCAGCCGACTGACCGACCTCGGCATGACCAACAGCGATTTCTCGAAGGTCCACTGGATTCAAATGCCTTACGAAACGATCTGGGTCATCGACTACGGACCATTCCCCATAAAGAACTCGTCCAACGACATCGCTTTTGTTGACTTCCGGTATTACCCGAACCGGTTGATCGACGACGCAATCCCAACACGTTTCGGTCACGAAACTCTAGGCATTGACACCTTCCGAGTGCCCCTCGGATTTGAGGGAGGCAACCTCCAGATGGATAGCCAGGGAACCTGCTATACAACGCAGGGGATTTTGTGGGGCAACCCTCTGGGCGAACCAGAAATCAAACAGCTTATGAGCGATTACGTAGGCTGTAGCCAGACCGTGATCATCAGCCCACTCCAGCAGGAGGGAACCACCCACATCGACATGTTCTTTAAGCTTGTTGATGACAACACTATCGTCCTGGGGGAATACACAAACGCCCAGGATGCCGGCAATAAGCAAACCCTGGATGATAACGCCCAGGTCCTTTCGCAAGTGGTGCTCCCGGACGGCACATCACCGACCGTTATCCGAATGCCCATGCCTTCCAATAAAGGCTGTGTGGACGAGGAAGGGTGGAGTATGGACGATTTCTGTACTGATAACACCGACTGCCCCAGCGGCCACTCATGCGTAAATCGGGGCGTTTGGCGGACCTATATCAACTCTACTTTCGTCAAAGGACCTACCGGACAGGTCAATTTATGGCCGACCTATGACGACGAGGAGCATCTAGAAGACGAGGCCCTGGAGATCTGGCAGGAGGTTATGCCCTCGTGGAACCATCAGAAGATACCATCGGACACGATCATCACCTGGGGCGGGGCCATGCACTGTATCAGCCGTACCGTACCCGCAGGCAATCTGGCCCGTTGGGTACCGTCCGGTAGCTGTTCAGGAGGCACCTGCTCTCCGACCACTGGCACCGGGTATGACGGAAGCTGTGACGTCAGTACAGGTTGTAACGGCCCCAAATGGGAATGCGACACCAACAGCTGCGAGCCGGACCCCTGCCAGGGTCTTACCTACCAGGGGTGTTGCACCGACGAGGGAAATGTACGCTTCTGTGAAAACTTCGAAATCGTCGAATGGGACTGCGGTAACAATACTTGTGGATGGGAAGGTGGTTATTACAACTGTGGGGAATCAGGAGAAGGTCCAGCCGAATTCCCCATTGCCTGTCCCGGAGAATGCGTTCCCGATTGTACTGGAAAGACCTGCGGCAATGATGGTTGCGGCGGAAGCTGTGGAACGTGCGGAGCCGGCCTGATCTGCCAGCTATCCAGCTGCGTGCCTGTGCAGGACAGCTGTGACGGCATAAGCTACCAAGGCTGTTGTGAGGGCCCCTTCGTGAAGTACTGTGAGGGCGGCACTCTCCTACAACGAAACTGTGGTACACCCGATAATTGCGGCTGGGATGATCAAGCCAATCGCTACGATTGCGATCAGATGGGCAGTGGCCCACCCGAGTTCCCGCTGGCCTGCGGTGCGGACCCGAATACATGTGACGGGATCCCCACGACGGGAGAATGCAATGGGAATACCCTCCGGGTATGCACATCCGATGACAACCTTCACGAGCAAGAATGCAGCGAATGCTGCGGCTGGTTAGAGGCGGCGGGCTATTTCGATTGCCTGACCGGTGTCGCCTGCGAGAGCGTCGGTGGTGATGGTTCGGGGCCCGCAGATGCAGGTCCGGGTAATGGTTCCGGGTCATCCGGTGGATGCTCGGCCGCACCAAACGGCAATTCACAGCCCATCTCGCCCCTCTTTATCCTGGTCCTGGGGCTCTTCGTATGCCGTCAAAAACGTCGCCGGACCGCAGACTGTCGTCAGCTCTCCTGAGGCGCAGAATAGGGGTCAACAAAGAGAGTTAACAACGGGCCGCATGCATTTTTACGTCAAAAAACCCAACAATACGAAGCAAAAACAGGTCGCTAGTCTAGACATCCGTAAAAAATCGCAGTATCGTCGCCCCAACGCCCAAGGGCGTACTTTTTCGTTGCGTGTTTAGAGAACCGTCGACTCTCATTTGGTTTCAAAGCCATGACATCCACAGCTACCGCTAGTCAGTCGGTAACGAATACGGCCCTTACAAAGGCTACCATTCGATTTGCCGGCGATTCCGGTGACGGTATACAGCTTACCGGAACCCAGTTCACGCAAAACTCTGCTCTTGCGGGACACGATTTGTCCACCCTGCCGGACTTCCCCGCTGAGATCCGCGCTCCCGCCGGAACCCTCCCCGGAGTGTCGGCATTTCAGATTCAGTTTTCTTCCGAAGAAGTCTTTACGCCGGGAGATACTCCCGATGTCCTGGTCGCGATGAACGCCGCCGCCCTACGGAAAAATCTACCTGAGCTTCGGGCCGATGGCATCCTGATCGTAAATGAAAACGGCTTTGGTAAGCGAGATATCGAAAAGGCTGGCTATGAGACCCATCCGTTTGAGGATGGCAGTCTGGATGACTACATCCTCTACAAGATTCCCCTGACGGATCTCACTGAGAAGGCCCTGACAGATAGCCCCCTGGGCACCAGTGAGAAGCGACGATGTAAGAACTTCTATGCCCTGGGCGTTCTGTTCTGGCTCTTCGACCGGAATCCGAAATCCACCGAGGACTGGATCCGTGCAAAATTCGGTCGTAAGGCCGATATCATGGATGCGAACCTTATCGCCCTGAAGGCCGGCCATATCTATGGTGATGTGTCGGGGATTTTCCAGAATCGATATATGATTCCCAAAGCCGACCTACCCCCCGGCCTTTATCGAAATATTACTGGGAATACCGCTCTGGCCCTTGGCTTTGTGACGGCGGCCCAAAAGGCCGGTGTAACTCTGTTCCAGGGATCGTATCCGATTACACCGGCAAGTGATATTCTTCATGCGCTTTCCGCGTTGCGTAACTACGGTGTACTTACCTTTCAGGCCGAAGACGAAATTGCTGCCATGTGCGCCACCATCGGTGCCGCCTTTACGGGCGCCCTGGCAATTACGAGTACAAGTGGCCCAGGAGTCGCCTTGAAGGCCGAGGCCATCGGCCTTGCGCTTATGACGGAACTTCCTGCGGTAATTGTGAACGTCCAACGCGGAGGGCCATCGACAGGTTTGCCCACCAAAACAGAGCAGTCCGATCTGCTGCAGGCGATGTATGGTAGAAACGGAGATTCACCGCTACCTGTCTTAGCGATTCGCAGCCCAGGAGATGCATTTCATGCGGCCTATGAAGCCTCGCGAATAGCGATGAAGTACATGATTCCGGTCATGCTTTTATCGGACGGTTATGTCGCTAACGGTGCCGAACCATGGCTCGTTCCCGACGTCGACAAATTGGAGCCCATTGAAGTGGAGTTTCGGACCGACCCGAAGGGCTTTAAGCCCTATCTTCGAGATCCAGCCACTGCAGCCCGGCCGTGGGCGATCCCGGGAACCCCGAACCTCGAACACCGCCTGGGCGGGCTCGAAAAAGAACATCTGACGGGCAACGTTTCGTATGATCCGACGAATCACGATAAGATGACACGTCTGCGTGCGAGTAAGGTCAGTCGCATCCGTAACGACATCCCCCCAACAGAGGTCGATGGAGCCCAAAAAGGAAAGCTTCTGGTCCTCACCTGGGGCTCCACCTACGGCTCCACCTGGGAAGCCGTCCGTCACGCTCGGGCAGACGGACACACGGTAGGCCATTGTCATCTACGCTGGCTCAATCCCTTCCCAGCAGATCTGGGAGATGTTCTGAATAGATTTGAGACCGTTCTCATCCCAGAAATCAATATGGGACAATTATGTAAAATGATACGAGCTGAATATCTCGTCGACGCAATCGGCTTCAACCTCGTTCGAGGCCTACCATTCAAGGTTTCCGAAATCCGCGCTGAAATCGACAAATATCTGTGAAAAGGAGTGTTCCGATGGCTGCCGATCCAAACGCCGGAAACACCGCCCCGAAATTAACAAAAAAAGACTTCTCCAGTGATCAAGATGTTCGCTGGTGTCCAGGTTGTGGAGATTACGCCATTCTGGCGGCCGTCCAGAGGATGATGCCTGATCTGGGACTCCCGAAAGAGAAGATCGTATTTGTGTCTGGAATCGGTTGTTCGTCGCGATTCCCGTACTATATGAACACCTACGGCTTTCATTCGATCCACGGTCGTGCGCCCGCCTTTGCCACGGGGATCAAGTTGGTCAATCCGGAGTTGAGCGTCTGGCTTGTAACGGGGGATGGTGATGCCTTGTCCATTGGCGGAAATCACCTGCTCCATATCCTGCGACGAAATCCGAACGTAAACATCTTATTATTCAACAACCGGATTTATGGCCTCACAAAGGGACAGTTCTCCCCTACCAGTGAGGTTGGCAAAAACACAAAATCATCGCCCTGGGGCAATATTGATCAGCCCATCAAGCCGACTGCTTTGGCTCTTGGGGCCAATGCGACCTTCGTGGCCCGCACTATTGACCGGGATCCGAAGCATATGGCGAAGATCTTGATGGAAGCCTACCAGCATAAGGGAACCTCATTTATTGAGATTCTCCAGAACTGCAACATCTTCAACGACGGTGCGTTCTTCGACGTAACGGAAAAGGATGTAAAGGCTGATAACCAACTTCTCCTCACCGAGGGGGCCCCGCTCATTTTCGGAAAAGAAAAAAACAAGGGTATTCGCATGACCCCGGCCGGGCTCCCGGAAGTGGTTACCATCGGAGAAAATGGCATATCGGAGTCCGATATCATCGTCCATGACCCGACGCACCGCAATCGGACCTATTCCAATATGTTGGCGGATTTTGATGTTCCTGATTTTCCTGTACCGGTCGGCGTTCTTCACCGTGTGTCCAACCCGGTATACGAAGATACAATGATATCCCAGGTCACGCAGGCCAAAGAGGAGAAAGGGACTGGAGATCTCCAGAATCTTGTGACCGGCAAGGAGACCTGGGTCGTGGAATGATGCATGCGCAGGGCCTTGTGGAGCGCCCCGGAAGCCGTCTGTAGCTTGACACTCCGGGCTGTCGGGATATAGGTTTCTGCCCGAATTCAGTCTTTGCGCGCAATGTGTCGTGCGCGTATAGGACCCGAGACGGGACGCCGTGCGCCTGTACTCAACCAAGCCCGATCGATAGCAACTGGAGTTGAAGGTGGTTGTAAGCCGACCAACCAGATCAGCTTCCTGGGAATCCAGCCCAGCGAAGATCAGTCATCGTGCCCCCAAGCCCGATTGGCTGAAAATTCGTCCGCTTGCAGGTGAGACCCTGGTTCGCCTGAAGAAAGATCTACGTGCAAAAGACCTCTTCACCGTTTGTGAAGAAGCGCGCTGTCCCAATCTTGCCGAATGCTGGAACGAAGGGACTGCAACCATCATGATTATGGGCGGCATCTGTACCCGTGGTTGTCGCTTCTGCGCCGTAACCACCGGAAACCCGGGTGGAGCCCTTGATCTCGATGAACCAGAGAACACAGCCCGAGCCGTGGCCGCTATGGCAGCGCGATACATCGTTGTCACCAGTGTCGATCGCGATGACCTTCCCGACAGCGGAGCGTCCCACTTTGCGGCCACCATTCAGGCCATTCGAAGCTTCTCATCCGAAACCCTGGTAGAGGTTCTAATCGGTGATCTGGCGGGCCGGCTGGAATCCCTGAATACCATTGTTTCCGCGCAGCCCGATATGCTGGCGCATAACGTCGAGACATGCCGAAGACTTACACGAAGGGTCCGCGACAAGCGCGCGTCCTACGAGCAGAGTCTAGAACTGCTACGTCGCGTAAAGGACCTCAATCCGTCTCTGCCCACCAAGTCGTCGATTATGGTCGGTCTAGGAGAGACGGAAGACGAAGTGCTGGAAACCATGGATGACCTGCGGTCCGTTGGTGTGGATGCTTTGACGGTTGGGCAA
Organism: Myxococcales bacterium; assembly: GCA_963578775.1. GTDB lineage: Bacteria > Myxococcota_A > UBA9042 > UBA3505 > UBA3505 > UBA3505. The sequence continues at coordinate 30,661 of CAUZEG010000001.1, read as the reverse complement.
TACCTACGACCGAGTCAAAAGCACCTGGCCGTAGCGGACTATATCCCGCCGGAGCAGTTTCAATATTACGAACATATGGGACTCCTAAAAGGCTTCAAATATGTCGCGTCCGGACCATTGGTCCGTTCCTCCTACAAAGCAGGTTCCTTTCACCGCCTTGCTCAACTGGGGCGTCAGAACGCTATCACAGCAACTGCGAATCCATTTCGGGTCCTGACCGGTACTGGTTCCGGTCCAGCAAAGGTCACCCCTGCGGGAGAACACGATGGCTGATAGCGTCACACCAATCGACATCAAGTCCAAGAAACAGGAGATGCTTCAGTTTCTGAATCCTGACGGGACCTTTGTGCGAGAGGACCTCCCGGAAATTTCGGATGACGACCTCCTCGAGCTCTTCCGGCAGATCGTGCGTATTCGGGTGCTTGAAGACCGCATGGTCAAGCTGCAACGGCAAGGCCGTATTGGATTCTACATTGGGACCAACGGCGAAGAGGTAACCCATGTATGTGCCGCCTATGCGCTCCGTGATACCGACCTGATTTTCCCGGCCTATCGCGAAGTCGGCCCGGCCCTCTATCGAGGATTCCCACTCCAGACATTTGTAGACCAGCTATTCGGCAACGCGGACGACAATTCGAAGGGCCGTCAGATGCCCAACCACCACAGCGGTCGTGAATTCAATCTTATGTCGATTTCAAGTCCAGTCGGGACCCAGATTCCGCAATGTACAGGCTCCGCATGGGCAGCCAAGATCCGTGGTCTTGACCAGGTATCCCTATGCTTCTTTGGCGACGGTACATCGTCCGAAGGTGATTTCCATGTGGGCTTGAATTTCGCCGCTGTCTACAAGGTTCCCGCGATCTTCGTACTGCGAAATAACGGCTGGGCGATCAGTGAACCCACCACCGTTCAGACAGCAACCGCGACATTTCATGTAAAGGCGAAGGCCTATGGGATGCCGGGAATCCGAGTGGATGGTAACGATGTCTACGCAATGACGAAAGCCGTCCGAGATGCGGCTGAACGTGCTCGGCGTGGTGAAGGACCGACGCTCATCGAGGCGGTCACCTACCGACTTGGCCCCCACAGCACATCGGACGATCCCAGCAAATATCGGTCCCAGGATGAATATGACCAACATACTCATCTGGAGCCACTGGTGCGCCTCCGTAAGCTCCTACAGGCCAAGGGGCTGGTCACGGACGAGAGCGAAAAACAAATTGCCGAGACGATCTCTACCGAGATTATCAACGCCGTAAATACGGCCGAGAGCAAATCGCGTCCCTCTATAGACAGCATGTTTGAAGATGTTTTTGCAGACCTGACACCATCCCTCAAGAAACAACAGGCCTACGCCCGTAGGTTTGATACCTGACCCCCGCTATCGCCCGGTAGGGAGACAACCAATGCCACATATGAATATCATTCAAGCGATTAACTCGGGGCTCAACCACGCCATGGAGCATGATAAGTCCGTCGTGGTCATGGGCGAGGATATTGGACGCTTCGGCGGAGTCTTTCGGGCCACATTGGGGCTTCAAGAACGTTTCGGCGACGACCGGGTTATCGATACACCGCTATCCGAAGGTGGAATCATCGGAACCGCCATCGGGATGGCCCTGAATGGCCTGAAACCCGTCGCCGAGATCCAGTTCTCCGACTTTATCTTCCCGGCCTTTGATCAGATCGTGAATGAGGCAGCCAAGATGCGCTATCGCAGTGGCGGGGAATGGACTGTACCCATGGTGATACGAACCCCCAGCGGTGGTGGAATCCGGGGTGGCCTGTACCATAGCCAGAGCCCAGAGACCTACTTTGCCCATACCCCGGGTCTCAAGGTTGTGATGCCAAGTAACCCGTATGATGCAAAGGGCCTGCTTCTTGAGAGCATCGAGGATCCGGATCCGGTTATCTTCTTTGAGCCCAAACGAGTGTACAGAGCCGCCCAGGGCGAGGTACCGGACGAGGCGTACCGAATCCCGATTGGTAAAGCCTCCATTGTTCGAGAAGGCACAGATCTTACATTGGTGTCCTGGGGAGCTATGGTCCAAGAAGCGACAAAGGCTGCCGAGCAGGCCGCCGAACAGAATATAAACTGTGAAGTGATAGACCTGCGCTCTCTGGTCCCCTGGGACGTAGACACCGTCATCGAAAGCGTTCAAAAAACGGGCCGGGCCGTTATCGTCTATGAAGCCCCCCGCACCCTGGGATTTGGAACCGAGATAATCTCTCAGATCATGGAAGATGCCTTCGATAGTCTGGAAGCGCCGATTGCTCGTGTCACGGGTTACGACACACCGTTCCCCTACACCCTGGAACACGATTATCTTCCTCTGGCCAATCGTATCCTTCCGGCCATCATCGAAACAGCCACCTACGCGTAAGGAGTGTAGAATGGAATACGAATTCAAGTTGCCAGATATCGGCGAAGGCGTCGTTGAAGGCGAAATCGTACGTTGGCTAGTGGGCGAAGGCGAGTCCATCGTCGAAGATCAACCCATCGTGGAAGTTCAGACCGACAAAGCGACGGTTGAGATTCCATCACCCAAAAAGGGCACACTTTTGAAGCAAGGCTATCCGGAAGGAGCCTCTTGCCCCGTTGGGAATGTCCTGATGACCATTACAGTGAGCGGATCGTCCGCCCCGGCCAAAACCGAAGCGCCCAAGGCCCCAGAAAAAGCCCCAGAAAAGCCAGCTCCTACTGCGAAGAAAGCAAAAACAGACGCAAAAAAGGCAACTGGGAAATCAAATGGTGGAACGGTACGCGCTGCCCCAGCCACACGAAAACTGGCCCGAGAGAAGGGAGTGGACATCCACGCGGTAACCGGTACAGGGCCTGGTGGTCGTATTACCCGCGAAGATGTGCTGACAGCCATCGATGGTGGCAGCCCAACCGTTGCCCCGACGACCGTAAAAGCCCCGACATCGGTCCCGGCCGGTCCAGATGAGACGCGTACACCTCTGCGCGGGGTCCGAAAGATCATTTCGGCAGCCATGCGAGAGTCACTCGATCATGCGGCCCATTTCACCTATGTGGAAGAGGTGGACTGTTACGAGCTTGTAGCAACTCGTACGGCTCTCAAGGACGAGGCCTCGGAACGTGGCGTACGTCTCAGCTATCTTCCCTTCATCGTCAAAGCGTGCGTCCAGGGACTGAAATCCTTTCCCAGCCTGAATGCCTCCCTTGATGAAGCAGCGGGCGAAATAATAACCAAGCATCGATACCATATCGGAGTAGCCCTGGCGTCCGATCAAGGACTTATGGTGCCCGTCGTTAGAGATGCCGACCAGAAGTCGATCCTGGAGATCGCTCAGGAAATCACCGACCTGGCCGAGCGAGGCCGAAATGGCAAGTTGAGCCCCGATGAGTTGAAAGGAAGCACCTTCACCATCACCAGCCTTGGCCCCATCGGTGGGGTACTGGCGACACCCATCATCAACTACCCAGAGGTTGCGATCCTGGGCATCCATCAAATCAAAGACCGTCCCGTCGTTCACGACGGGGAAATCGTGATTCGACCTGTAATGAATGTCGCCTGCTCGTTTGATCATCGACTCATTGATGGGCATGTGGGGGCCGCGTTTGTTCAGGTGGTTCGCAACGTTTTAGAGAATCCATCCCGTCTATTGCTCGATCTACGTTAAGGAACCGTGGTTTGAACTCCTACGAAGTCATAACAGGCGCAACTTCGGACGATGGCGAGGCTCTTGTTCGTGTGCTCAATCCCGACGGTACATTGGCCCAGGAGGCGGCGCATCTGCCCTCCGATTCCGATCTGCTTCGCAGCTATCGTTTGATGCGATTCGTGCGGATTATGGACGCACAGATGCTAAACCTTCAGCGCCAGGGCCGTATCTCTTTTTACGGCAGCTGTCGTGGCCAGGAAGCCGCGATAATCGGAAGCGCACTCACCCTTGACGAGGGGGATCTCTGCGTTCCTGCCCTTCGGGAAGGGCCCGCTGCATTATTGCGAGGCTACCCGCTTCGAGCCTATATCAACCAGGTCTGGGGCAATGACGCCGATCGTTGTGGTGGTCGACAGATGCCATGCCACTATAGCGACAAATCCATCGGCCATCTGAGCCTGTCGAGCCCGGTAGCCAACCAGTTGCCACAAGCGGTCGGCATGGCCTATGCCGAACGGCAGAAAGGTACAGATCGAGTCGTTATGGCCTATATGGGCGACGGGGGAACGGCTGAGGCCGACTTCCATATTGCCATGAATTTTGCTGCCCTCTGGAAAGCACCCATGGTGCTCATATGTCAGAATAATCAATGGGCCATCTCCACCCCGGTCGACAGCCAAATGGCGACCGACACGATTGCAGAGAAAGCCCAGGCCTACGGTATGATCGGCATACGCGTGGACGGCAATGACCTGCTTGGCGTTCACGACGTCTGTACAGAGGCCGTGGCACGGGCACGGTCCGGTGAGGGGCCCACCTTTATCGAGGCCCTGACCTACCGGGTCGGCGCACATAGCACGAGCGACGATCCATCTCGCTATCGGGATGAGTCCGTAACCGAGGTATGGGCCACGGAGCGTGACCCGATTCGACGATTGCGAGCCTATCTGATTGCTCGAGAGTTGATGACGGCCGAACAGGACGAGGCTTTGTCGAGCCGCTATATTCAGGACGTAAAGGATGTTGTAACCCTGGCTGGAGACAGACCTATCCCGCCTATCGGTAGTATGTTTCAAGACGTCTTCGCGCAGGTCCCCGATCACCTGAAACGTCAGGCGAAACAAAACGCTATTCACATCGATGAGAGTTACGCGCCTACTCCAATGGATGCAGACCAACCACCCTGGGAGCGCCCTTTCTAGTTCGCACGGAATCAAGGTTTTCAAGATGTATGATGCTGTGATTATTGGTTCGGGCCCTGGCGGATATGTAACCGCCATCCGCTCGGCGCAGAATGGCCTAAAAACCCTTCTCATTGACGAAAAATATATGGGTGGAGTGTGTTTGAATGTCGGCTGTATCCCCAGCAAAGCGCTTATTCATGCGGCCCATGTAGCGCAAATCCAGAATGAAGCTGCGGATATGGGCATCGAGTTTCAGTCCCCCATTATCAACATCGAAAAACTACAGAAGTGGCGCGCTGACATCGTCTCGCGACTAACCAAGGGAATCGAGCGTCTTGTCTCCGGAAATGGCGCTGAAATAAAGATGGGTCGGGCCCGGTTTTCGGGGCCTGGCACGATTGAGATGACAAAGTCCGACGGTTCCACCGAGACAATCAAGGCTCGTAATATTGTCCTGGCCACCGGATCATCTCCCATCAACATTCCATCCTTCCCCCTCTCCGATGAACGGATCTGGGACAGCACGAGAGCGCTGGAATCGAATATGATTCCGGGAAAGCTCGCTGTGATCGGTGGGGGTTATATCGGAATCGAACTCGGCCAGGTCTACGCCGGGCTCGGCACCGACGTCACGGTTATCGAGGCAACAGCGGGACTCTTGCCGACCATGCCAAAAGATCTTGTCCAGCCCCTTATGCGTCGCCTTCGCGAACAAAAGGTCAACGTACTTACCAACGCAAAAGCAGCCGGATTTCGGGAGACGAAAAACGCCTTGGTTCTGGATGTTGAAACCAAGACCGGTCCCATCGAAGTTCCGGCTGACCGGGTTCTCGTAACCGTCGGCAGGCGACCCAATTCGGATGACCTCGGGCTGGACCGGATAGGGTTGACTCCCGACGATCGTGGATTCATCCCGGTCAATGACCGCCTTGAGACTGGGGTCGAGGGCGTATATGCCATCGGCGACGTAACGGGAAACCCGATGCTCGCCCATCGGGCCAGCAAGATGGGCGAAGTCTGCGCCGACGTTATGGCAGGCAAGCCAGCCGCTTTTGACGCCGCCGCCATCCCCGCGGTCGTCTTCACAGACCCAGAGATCGCCATGACCGGGTTGACGGAGAAAGAGGCCCGAGACGCAGGAAACGACGTGGTTGTCGGCAAGTTCCCGTTTGCGGCCAGCGGACGTGCAATGACCATGAATCATACCCGGGGCTTCGTGAAAATCGTCGCAGAACGAGATTCTGGAGCAATCCTTGGCGTGCAGGCGGTTGGGCACGCGGTTTCGGATCTGATCGCCGAGGGAACCCTGTCCATCGAAATGGGAGCCATGCTGGACGACGTAGCGGCAACGATTCACCCCCATCCGACCCTGAGCGAATCCATCATGGAAGCCGCTCTGGTCGCCCTGGGCGAGGCCGTCCACATCTTACCGCGCTAATCTGGGGAAAACATGGCACCTGCGCCAATATTCTGGTATAAATCCAACCTCTCCTGGACGTGATAGTTGAAGAACTTTGTCCGCTCCGGTACATAAAGTGTAATACTAAGAATCCATTTCCAGACTAAGAAAAGTCGAAAGAGGTGGCGAATGCCGCATTTCATCATGGAAAACTGCATCGGTTGCACTGTCTGTGCGCAGAAGTGCCCGGTGTTCTGTATCCACGGTGAGAACAAGGAACTTTTCTACATCGATGACAGCATCTGTATCGATTGTGGCGTCTGCGCAGCCTGGTGCCCGGTGGAAGCGATTGCCGACCCCACAGGATTCGTACCGCCGGTCAAAAAAGCGAAGGATATTCCACGTGCGTATGTCATCGATGAACTCTGCACCGCCTGCGAGTACTGCATCGATATCTGCCCATTCGACTGTATTACCCTGGAAGATGATCCGAATGCACTGTTCTGGCGAGTCGTCCGGGTCCACGAAAAAAGCTGCGTATCCTGTAAGCTCTGCGAAACGGTCTGTGCCAAGGGTGCGATTTTAATCGACCGGGATACTCCTTTTCTTGAGTTCATGCAGGCGGGGTAACCCGATATGGCAGACGAACCCACAGCTAAATGGCCGGTCCATCAGGTTTCTAAGCCGGAAACTGCCTTTCCTGATCCCGATGCGGCTCTCCGCAATCCGGATATGGACGGGGTTGCCCATACAACGAAGCTGGCCACTATGGTCAATTGGGCGCGAAAAAACTCGCTCTTTCAATATCCCTTTGTGACGGCCTGCTGTGCCATGGAGTATATGTCGACAGCAGGGTCCCATTACGACATCGCACGCTTTGGCGCTGAAATCCCCCGTTTTTCCCCTCGCCAGGCGGATCTTCTGATCGTGGTTGGCACGGTCACTCATAAGCAAGCGCCAGTACTCCGCAGAGTCTACGACCAGATGGCGGAGCCCAAATGGGTTATCGCGTTCGGGGTTTGTGCCAGTACCGGTGGGTTCTACGACAACTACGCCACAGTACCGGGAATCGACCATGTCGTGCCCGTCGACGTCTACATTCCCGGCTGCCCACCACGACCCGAACAGGTTCTGGACGGGCTCATAGCTCTACAAGAAAAGATCAGTAGGGAACCGCTGCGAATTCGCTAATCGATTCACACGAAGTCGGGTTCTCGCACAACGCGGAAGATCTTTGCAGCCGTGTCCAGGAGAAGCAACTCACGGCGACCGGAGACACATGTCCCGCTGTTCAGGTACAGGTGATCGCCGATTTCGAGTCGCTTGGCCCGATGGGTATGACCGGTAACCACCACATCCGCACCAACGCCCTTAGCCATTAGCACTGCGGCCTGTTCAAAACGACCCGGTTTGGGAGTCTCGACGAGAACCTTGGAATTCGGGCTACCATCGAGCCTACTCGTAATGCCGAATCCCATTCTTTCAAGCCAACCACCGAGCCATATGAAGAACTGGCTCATTTTAGCCTGACCTCGGGAAATGGGATCGAGCTGATGTCCATGAAAAAAGAGCATCCGCATGCCATCTTCATCAATCAGATGGAAGTCGGGTATCCCCATTGTGCCGGCTACGAGATCGTGATTGCCATGGATATACTTGTATTGGGGATTGTCGAAGATTCGGTTGGAAATCTCCGGGTAGGCTTGTATTACACCCCTGAGCTCATCCTGGGCAGAGCGGGGACTACGACCTCGCAATGTTTCAAATACATCACCCAGAAGGACGATCCGATCCACATTGTTCTCGAGATAGCGCAGTAGATTATTGAATCGAGAAACGGAGTCAGGCGTCCGATCAAAGCGATCCAGACGATCTCGTCGTCCCAGATGCATATCGCTTACGACCGCTACAAGCATGACTACCTCGATTCAGAAAAAACGCCAATGCGTCTATCTATACAATGCAGAATTCGGCGCATATGTTTCCAGCCTTGAACAACTTTTTTTTTTCGGACCAACAATTCCGGTCGGATGAAGTGTAATTTTTCTCGACTTATACCCCAGGGGATTTGAGCAAGAATTGCATCACAGCCCGTCGTATTGGGAGATGAGGGCCGCATGCTTGACACCCTTTCTCATCCTGCCTATAAACCGCCACCACGCTTTAGGCGCCTGTAGCTCAGCAGGATAGAGCAACGGACTTCTAATCCGTGGGTCAGAGGTTCGAATCCTCTCAGGCGTGCCTGTTAATCTTCCTGCTCTTTGATTTTGTTGGTTTTGGGTATTGGCTACCTAACTATGGTGGGTGTAGCTCAGTCGGTTAGAGCGCCTGGTTGTGGTTCAGGAGGTCGGGGGTTCAATTCCCCTCACTCACCCCAACGTTTTGTTGTCTTTGGACGCCACATATCATCCCTGGACAGCATAGGATTGCGCTCGTGGCTCAACTGGATAGAGCATCGGACTTCGGATCCGAGGGTTGCAGGTTCGAGTCCTGCCGGGCGTGCTATTTTCCCAAAACCAATTTTCCCTGGCCCCGTAGCTCAACTGGCAGAGCACCGGACTCTTAATCCGTTTGTTGAAGGTTCGATTCCTTCCGGGGTCACCAAGTTCAACCAGCTATTCGGGGATCGAAGCCCCACCATTCGCGAGGATGGCGGAATTTGGTAGACGCACTGGACTTAGGATCCAGCCCGCTATGCGGATGGGGGTTCGAGTCCCCCTCCTCGCACCGAAGAAAATGAAAAGAATCAAACAAGACTATGGAGTGATTTGAGATGCAGATACAACTCGAGCATCCATCAGCTATTCGAATTGATGTCGAAGTCACCATCGATCCCAATGAGATCACCACCGTTCGGAATCAGGTCATACGTGAAGTAAAAAAGCGCGCTCGACTGCCGGGGTTCCGTGAAGGGAAAGTCCCCACCAATATGGTCCTACGCCATTATGGTCCGACCGTTGATGCGCAGGCTCTCGAGCGTCTACTGGACACCTACGTGCCCAAGGCCCTCGCTGAGGCGGACATCCATCCAGTCTCCCAGCCCAGACTACGTGACGAGCTGGGACTGGTCTCTCCCGACGAGCCCTTCGCCTTTGTGCTCGAATGCGATGTCATGCCCGTAATTGATCCCGTGGGTTATGATGCCCTCGACGTACCAGATGCAGAGGTAAGCGTAAGCGCGGATGAAATCGCGGAACGTATCGCCACCATCCAGAAAACGCATGCAGAAGCGATCCCGGTCGAGGATCAAAGCCCAGAGATCGGTAATCGGGTAGAGTTCAGTTATTATGGCCGGGCGGGTGACCAGGACATTCCGGCCGATGCGCCACTCAAGGCCCAGGCGGAACTCGGGGACACCCAGCTGTTGCCAAACCTGCAGGACGCATTACTTAACGCCGAAGTCAACACTCCCTTTGCGGTCGAATTCGAATATCCCGAAGATTTTACGGAAGAGGAACTACGCGGACAGAGCGCGGCTCTAACCGTGACCGTAGACGCCGTCTTCAAGATTGAATATCCAGACCTCGACGATGAATTCGCGAAGTCCGAAGGATTTGAGACCCTGGACGAGCTGCGGGCTGAAGTGGAAAAGCACCTTCTGGCACATAGAACACAGGAAGCCAGAAACGAGCGCATCGAAAAGGCCTATGATACCCTGCTCGAGAAAAACCCTTTCGAGGTTCCGCAGAGTGTCGTGGATAATTATGCGCAGACCCTCAGCCAATATATGGGCCAGAGCATGATGCATCGAGGAGTACCGGGGGAAACGGCACACCAGGTTGTCCAGGACTCCGTTTCGGAAGCCCAGAAGGTGGCAGGCCGCCAGGTACGGATAGAACATATGCTTCATAGCATACAGAAGAAAACTGGCTTGATCGTAACAGACCAGGACCTCGATGATGCGATGGAGAAAGAGGCGGGGCAGACCGGTGCGCCCGTTCCACGTATCAAGGCGAAATACAACGCTCCGGAAGGAAAACGCCAACTCGAAGCTCGAGTGTTGCGCGAAAAAACGATTACTCTATTGTTGGGAGAGGAAACCACGCAGGTAGCCGCAGATACGGCCACTTCAGATTCGGAGTCTGAACCCACCGAAAACGCATCAGAAGAATCACAGGCTCAGGCTGTCGAGGAGACCACCAAATGACACACGACCCGCATTCGCAATCCCCGATTGAACAAATCCCCGGCCTTATAACTCCGACATTGGGGTATATGCCCACAATCGTGGAAACCACAGCCCGGGGAGAACGCGAATGGAACATCTTCTCGCGCTTATTGAAGGATCGACTCATTTTCCTGGGCTTTCCCATCAATGACAACGTCGCGAACGTCATCATTGCCCAGTTGCTCTTTCTGGAGAGTGATGATCCCGACCTGGAAATTTCGATCTACATCAACAGTCCTGGTGGGCACGTCAACGCCGGGCTCGCCATCTACGACACCATGCAATACGTGAGTTGCCCAATCTCGACCATCTGTGTTGGGCAGGCTGCATCCATTGCCGCTCTGCTTCTGGCCGGTGGAAAGAAAGGAAAGCGCTTTACCCTGCCCAATGCCCGTATGTTGCTCCATCAGCCTCTGGGAGGTTTCTCGGGGCAGGCCACTGATATTGAGATTCAGGCCAAAGAAATCCTCCGGATTAAGAGAACACTGACCCGACTTCTGGCGAAACATACAGGCCGCGATCCCGATATTGTCCATGGTGAAACAGACCGAGATTTCTTCATGACTGCTGGTGAAGCCGTCGAATATGGCCTGGTCGATCACATCGTGGACTCGAAAGACGCATCTCTGTAGCGATCCTGTTACCTCCCCAATTTTATTTGATAACAACTGGAAATAGCGGGTGTTTTTTCGACCAAAATCCCCATTGAAGTAATTTTTTTCTTCGACATTCTTGATTCCCCCCGTATTCATCACCTAGAATCATTCTGATGCGTGGAACAGTCCGATTGTTTCCGCTGTTGTGTATATCAAACTCGTAATTTCTTTCGGAGCTCGTCTTGGACCGAAGACGCGACAATAATCTCTCCTGTTCTTTCTGCGGAAAAAGTCAGAGAGAAGTCCGCAAATTGATTGCTGGCCCGACGGTATACATCTGTGACGAATGCATAAGCCTCTGTAACGACATCATCGCCGAAGAAATCGATAAAGATGATGCGCATTCTGGCGACCTATCTCTTCCCAAGCCGAAAGATATTTGCGAAACGCTGGATGATTACGTCATCGGACAGATCCACGCGAAGAAGATCCTGTCAGTCGCTGTTTATAATCACTACAAACGGGTAGACCTCAACCGAAAGCTGAAGAAGAAAACCGAGGAGATCGAACTAACCAAGTCGAATATCCTCCTTCTCGGCCCCACGGGCTCCGGTAAGACTCTCCTCGCACGCACCCTGGCTCGAATCCTCAAGGTCCCCTTTACCATCGTCGATGCCACCACGCTCACAGAAGCTGGTTATGTTGGTGAAGATGTAGAAAACATCATCGTTTATCTACTCCAGAACGCCGACTACGATATCGACCAGGCGGGTCGAGGAATCGTATACATCGACGAAATCGATAAGATCGCCCGCAAAGGAGACAATCCCTCGATAACCCGAGATGTGTCGGGAGAAGGGGTCCAACAAGCGCTTTTGAAGCTTATTGAGGGTACGGTTGCGAATGTACCACCGAAGGGCGGACGAAAACATCCGCAGCAGGAGTTCCTTCAGGTGAACACCCGAGATATTCTGTTCATCTGTGGTGGAGCGTTCAATGGGCTCTCCAACATCGTTGAACAACGGATAGGCTCAAAATCGATTGGCTTTCGGAAAGGCCTTAGTGACATAACTATGGACGAAAAGTTGAGTCCCGGCGAGATCCTGGGACAAGTCCAACCGCAAGACCTGATCAAATATGGGATGATTCCCGAGTTCGTCGGTCGTATCCCCGTTGTGGCTCCTCTTATCGAACTCGATGAAGAGGCATTGGTGAAGATTCTCACGGAACCAAAGGACGCTCTCGTCAAGCAATACAAACGCTTATTCGAATTGGACAATGTGGAACTGAGCATCACGGAACCAGGACTTCGTGCGATTGCAAGCCAGGCGATTCTTCGTAAGACAGGCGCACGCGGACTTCGCGCTATCCTGGAAAATGCCATGCTCGATGTCATGTATGAGATCCCATCTCAAGAACAGGTTCGAGAGGTTGTGGTCAACGAAGACACGATTCTCAAGAGTCAACCGCCACTCATCATTTATGAACAAGAAGCGGAATCTGCCTGATTGCCTTTATAAGGCCACGTAGAATCCCCGCCGACACTGCTGCACTCCCCTTAATCCTCTATTGGGGGACACCGTCGTTGTGGACGAATTAAAACATCGTTGCCAGCAAAGTTGGATTACGAAATACTGCCTCTGTATCCTGTAACTTTCGGAGCGGATAGAGAAGCATGGGCACATATACACTGTTACCATTACGAGACCTGGTCATCTTTCCAGGACAATATGAATCCTTGTTCGTTGGGCGGGCACGCTCTATTGCGGCCATTGAAAAAGCCCAGGGAAATGAGTCCCTTCTGGTTCTCGCCGCACAGCGCAACAAGAATGAAGAAGAGCCCTCCCCCGAAGATATCTATTCAGTTGGTGTATTGGCCCGCATTGAAGAAGTGACGCGGCTGCCAGATAACAACCTCAAACTCCGCATCCGGGGACTCTATCGGGTGGCCATTCAGAGCTTCGACACGACAGAAGAGGTTTACCAGGTTGAGGTAGCAGAGCTCGAAGCGGACGAATCGGAATCCATCGAGTCGGAAGCCCTGGTGCGCAGCGTGCACCAGACCTTTGAGAGTTATGCAACCCTTGCTCGTCGACCAAAGCCCGATATCGCAGTCGCAATCAGTTCTCTGGAAGAGCCTGGACGGTTGAGCGATGCCATTGCCCCCTGGCTCCCCAGCAAGCTGGAGAAACGGCAAAAGCTCTTAGAAATCATTGATCCGGTGCAGCGACTCGAACGCCTGCTGGATCTACTCCAACGAGAGGTCGAGGTTCTTCTCGTCGAACGAAAGATCCGTAACCGCGTCAAAAAACAACTGGAACGCGGACAACGAGAGAGCGGTGAAGGACAAGGCGGTCGCGAGGCTGGCCGCGACCGGGACGAGTTCCGGGCCGAACTCGGTGAAATCGAGGATGCCATTGAAAATAAGGAAATGTCGGAAGAGGCCAAAGAGCGGTGCCTCAAGGAGTTGAAGAAACTCAAACAAATGTCTCCAATGAGCGCCGAAGCGACCGTCCTTCGTAACTACGTCGACTGGGTTCTGGCCCTACCCTGGAGTGAACTCACCGAAGATAAGATCGACATCGATGCATCCCAGGCCATCCTGGATGAGGATCACTACGGTTTGGAGAAACCAAAGGAACGCATTATCGAGTATCTGGCAGTCCAGGCGCTCGTAAAGGAGATCCGGGGGCCAATCCTCTGCCTGGTCGGTCCTCCCGGTGTGGGTAAGACCTCGTTGGCGCGCTCTATTGCACGTGCAATGGAACGGAAATTCGTACGTATCTCGCTGGGTGGTGTTCGTGACGAAGCCGAAATCCGAGGACACCGTCGTACCTATATCGGAGCTCTCCCTGGCAAGATCATGCAGGGACTAAAGAAAGCTGGATCCAATAATCCAGTCTTCCTCCTCGATGAAGTCGATAAGATGTCGATGGATTTCCGGGGTGATCCCTCCGCGGCCCTACTCGAGGTCCTCGATCCAGAACAGAACAGTACTTTCCAGGATCATTATATCGACCTGGATTACGATCTCTCCAAGACGCTCTTCATCTGTACGGCAAATAACCAGATGGCTATTCCGCTGCCCCTCCAGGACCGCATGGAGATCATTCAGTTGAGTAGCTATACCCGAGTCGAAAAACTGGAGATCGGCAAGAATTTCCTGGTTCCTCGACAACTGGAACATCATGGCCTCAAAGACATAAACATCTCCTTCCGCGACAATTCCCTCCGTTCTCTTATCGACCATTACACACGAGAAGCGGGAGTTCGTAATCTCGAGCGTCAACTCGGTTCGGTGTGTAGAAAGGTCGCCAGAAAGGTCGTACGCGACGGGAAAGATCAGAAGTTCATCATGACACCAAAGCGAATCCGCGAATATCTCGGACCGCACCGATATCGTTATGAAACTGCCGAGAAATCGGCCGAAGTAGGCCTGGCCCATGGGCTAGCTGTAACCATGGTGGGCGGCGAACTCCTCAAGGCAGAGGTCACAATTCTGCCGGGAAAAGGAAAGTTGATTATTACCGGAAAACTCGGTGAGGTCATGCAGGAAAGCGCTCACGCTGCGATGAGCTATGTGCGTTCCCGCGCCCGTATGTTGGGCCTGTCACGTGAGTTCTACCAGAACATCGATATTCACGTGCATTTCCCCGAAGGTGCGATCCCCAAGGATGGACCATCAGCCGGAATCACTATGGCCACAGCTCTGGTATCCGCTTTGACGAATATTCCCGTGCGAAGCGATGTGGCAATGACTGGTGAAATCACCTTGCGTGGAAGTGTTCTTCCCATCGGCGGATTAAAGGAAAAGACCCTTGCAGCACACCGTGCTGGCGTTAAAACCGTGATCTTCCCCAAAGACAACCTAAAGGATATCGAAGATATACCACAGAGTGTGCGACGAAATATGGAGATGATTTCCGTCGACCATATTGATGACGTCCTGAAGATCGCTCTAGCCGTCGAAAAGCCGGCCGATATCTTCCACCCGGTGGAAGAAGAAGAAGATTACCTTCGAATCCGCTCCAATGGAGATACGCCCGTAACGGAGACCCTCAACTGAGATTCCGTCTGGGGCCCTACATTTCGGAAGCTGCAATGTCATAACGGACATGCATGCCTTCAAAACCGATCTCTTCTACGGCATCATACGCCCGGCGGCGCGCATCAAGCATGCTATCCCCCAGGGCGGTGACTCCCAATACGCGCCCCCCAGAGGTGATAACCTCGCCATCTTGAAGCCGCGTTCCAGCATGAAAGATCTGTACGTTTTCCATTTGGGAGGCCGACTTCAAGCCCGTAATCGGGCGCCCCTTGATGGGGGACTGCGGATATCCTTCACTCGCTGCTACAAGACAAACCGCAGGTCGAGGATCCCAGTCCAACTGAACACCCTTCAGACCGTCTCTGCATTGCATGAGAACTTCGGCCAGATCCGACTTGAGACGCATCATAATGGGTTGTGTTTCGGGATCACCCAAGCGCACATTGAACTCGAGAGTTAATGGACCTTGTTCGGTTATCATCAACCCAGCATAAAGAAAGCCGCGATAACGAAGCCCTCTCTCGGCGAGGCTCCGAATGGTGGGATACATCACTTCGTGCATCACCCGATCCATAAGAGCCTCGTCCAGGATCGGTGAAGGACTGAATGCCCCCATTCCACCCGTATTGGGGCCCTCATCTCCATCCAGGAGCCGTTTATGATCCTGGCTCGAAACCAGAGGGAGAACATCCTGGCCATCGACAAGGGCTATAAAGGAAAGTTCTCGACCTTGTAGGCATTCCTCAACGATCAACTGAGAGCCTGCATCTCCAAAAATCCGCTCACCCATAAATTCCGCGACTGTCTCCAGTGCATGGGCACGCTCAGTACAAACGCGGACACCTTTTCCCGCAGCCAACCCATCGGCCTTAATGACCACTGGAATCGAACAGGTCTGCACATATTCGAGTGCTGTTTTCTGCTCCTGGAATAAGCGATACTCCGCCGTCGGCACCCCCATGCGAGCCATGATACTCTTTGCAAAGGCTTTACTGGCTTCCATTTCGGCGCAGGCTTTCGTGGGCCCAAAGGCATAAAGGCCTTCATCGGCAAAAGCATCGACAATTCCCGCACATAATGAAGCCTCTGGCCCCGGTACCGTCAGATCAATTCGCCGATCTTTTGCCAGCCGGACAAGCTCCAGAATATCCGTCGGCCCAAGATCGACTGGCTCAACGAATTCAGCCATTCCTGCGTTCGGACGCGTCGCAAAAACCTGCTCTACCAAAGGGGACTGAGCCAGCTTCCAGGCGAGAGCATGCTCACGACCACCGTTGCCCACAACCAGCACTCTCATCCGTTCTCTCCTATCCTATTTCAATGCCGGAAGTGTCGATGGCCAGTACACACCATCGCAATTCCGTGCTCGTTACAGGCCTCCACAACCTCTTTGTCCCGAATACTACCACCCGGTTGAATAATGGCTGTGATCCCCATTTTCGCGAGTTCATCGACCCCATCGCGAAACGGGAAGAAGGCGTCAGACGCCGCGACCGTGCCTGATAGATCCAGTTTGGCTTTCATAGCGCATAGTTGCACCGCATCGACGCGTGACATTTGTCCTGCACCTATCGCGCTCGTTCCATCACTATCACCACAAATGATCGCGTTGGATTTCACATGACGGCACACCTCCCACATCAGCCGAAGTCCCTCCTCCTCTCGCTCCGATGGGGCACGTTCGGTGACGACCGTCCACGTTTCCTGGTCCTCCACCTCCGTATCCAACTCCTGGACCAGAACCCCGCCCCCGATACTACGAAGCATCCAGGGAATTATCGGCGCGATTTCGCTGGTCTGGGGCATCTCCATAACTCTTAGATTTTTCTTTGTTTTTAATTGTTCCAGGGCACCATCGGTAAATCCAGGTGCCGCAACAATCTCCAGAAAGATTTCCGTCAGCACAGACGCTAACGACTCGTCCACAATACCGTTGAAGGCCGCGATCCCTCCAAATGCGGAGACCGGATCGCAGGCTAACGCACGACGATACGCGGCCATCAAACCATCCGCAGAATACGCAGCACCACATGGATTGGTATGTTTTACGACGACCGCACCAGACGCCGGTAGAGAGCGTGCCAGGGCCCAGGCCGCATCCAAATCCAACAGGTTATTATAGGACAGTGCCTTACCGTGGTGTTGATGCGCCCCAACAACATCGGGTGTACCTCCCGCAAAGGCATAGACTGCGGCCTTCTGGTGCGGGTTTTCTCCGTACCGAAGCACTTGCGCACAATCCAAGGCAACCAATAGATGATCGGGGGGGAGCGGGTCGTCCTCCGCCAAGCGTTGGAACGTCCTTGAAATCAAGGAATCATACCGACCAGTATGACGAAACGCTTTGGACGCGAGAAGACGTCGAGTATCGCGTGATATCTCCCCATTGGCCCGTAACTCGCTCGTAACGAGGTCATAATCCGCCGGCGTTGTGACCACCGCCACATGTTCCCAATTCTTGGCCGCAGAACGGATAAGCGTGGGTCCACCGATATCGATGAATTCAATTGCGTCTTCGAGTGTCAGTTGACCTTTTATCGCCTTCTCTTCAAAGGGGTAGAGATTCACAACCACCACGTCGATTGATGCCATCTCCAAAGAGTCTACTATTCTGCAATGTTCCGAGTTGTCACGGCGATGAAGGATTCCACCGTGAATACGGGGATGTAGTGTTTTCACCCGCCCATCGAGACATTCCGGAAAACCGGTTATCTGCTCCACCGACGTAACCTCGACTTCCTCTGCTTCCAGATGGCGTGCGGTTCCCCCACTGGATATAATTTCATACCCGTGCTGAACGAGCGATTTCGCCAACGAGGTGAGGTCTGTCTTGTCCGAGACACTGAGTAACGCGTACGCCATCGCGACTTGCTCCGTTCGTGTCAACCCGTATTCGTCTCGAGGACGTTAATCTGTCCCATCCCGCTGAATGTTTCCGGAAAGGCGATCCACACCAAGGGACTCCATCTGGCGGATTCTTTCCCGCGTCAGATTCAGTAACTCTCCTACTTCTTCCAGTGTTAGACCACCGCGCTCGGCAACATCTAGAGCACAGGTCTCTTCGAGTTCCCATACTTCCTTATGCGGAAAGTTCTTTTTAATGCTGTGGGTATCCGGGTTTACATCGAGATACAGATGATACTTACAGCCAACAAATGGACATGGACGGATCCCATCACGGCATTGCCCTCGTGTACGGGGGCGACGAACATCCATCCAATCCTGGAGGTCCTTACCTTCCTGCACTTCACGTTGCGTGAGAGTTCTACCAGAGATGGTCTTGGATCGTTGCTTTTTGGGTGCCATCGTTCCGTGAACTGGATGATTGGAATTTTCGCTCATCCGTTGTTCCGTTTCATGTGAATTCGCCCTGCATCCAACCGATGATAGACACACCGACTCGGACTGATACCAGCTCGGTCCTTGCAGGTGATCTCGCTTGTACCAGACCCACTCGGATCACCGCAAGCATCGAGTTTTCCAGAGACCTTTCCGAGGCAACAATTCCATCCAATACCCCAGTACTGCGAATAAATTCGTGCCATCAAACGTCTTTTCTAAGGATGTCGGCCGTCTCCGATTAATATTCGGAGATTTTCGTTCGTTCCGGTCGACAACATGACTTGCCTGTGATGTGTTTGAATTGATACACCTATTCCTTAGAGAGAATCTGACTCAAGCGACTCTCGCCGCACCTACTCGTGGAGAAACGGGATGACAACGGCCACCGAATTTCAGCCCCGGCGTGTTCATACGAAGCTCTCGGTGTGGACATTATTTCTGACCACTTTGTTCGTAGGATGGATGGTGCTGCCGAGGATTCAAACGGCAAACGCCAAAGAAGCAGAAATTTTCAAGATCAAGCTACCCAGTCCCGATATTTCGGCAAATGCCCTCGCTCAAAGCCCTATTACCATTCTCACAGCCGAAGGTTGGAAATGGAATAAGGAATACCCGGCAAAATTCAGTATTAAAACCAGTCCGATTGTTGCAGCAGTGCCAGGCGAGTTCTCCCATAAGACTGCGAACATCGAAGTGAAAGGGAAGCTGGTCACACTGCCCCTTGAACTCAAAGGCCTGACAGCGGGAAAGGGGACGGTAACCCTCACCGGTAATTTCAGTATCTGCAATGAGGAAACTTGTAAGTTGTTTCGCAACCAATCGTTCGATTTTGACGTGGTCGTAAAATAAATCCCAAGGGAAGGATAATCGCATCATGACGAAACCTGTCCACGAGCTGGTCCAGGAACTCTCATCAAGTAGTGAACGCGTCTTTACAGACCAGCATCGGGTATTATCGTTTTCGGAATACCTGGAGCTTGTCAGGAACCAACCCCGCCAACAGACACGTACCGCCGCACAGTATGTCACCGACTGCTTTGACTACTTCGGCTCTGAAGACATCGAAACCCCCATCGGCACTCAGAAGCGATATAAGCTGTTTGCCTTTGTTCCCGAAAATTCGACCGAATACCCGGTGGAAGGTCTTGAGCACGTTCAAGGAGAAATCTATCGGACAATTACCCAGTTCGTAGCCCAGGGGAAAATCAATCGGCTCATCCTTTTACATGGACCGAACGGATCTGCAAAAACGAGTATTGTTAGCGCTATTGCCAGGGCTATGGAAGAGTATAGTCGGACGGAAGAAGGCGCACTGTACCGATTCAGCTGGATTCTTCCGGCCGACCGAATCGCCCGTAAAAAGCTCGGCTTTTCAGAGGAAGCCACTTCCTCCCCGGGGCTCGATAGTTACGCACATCTCGAAGACGAGGAGATCGCCACTTGCCTGCCTGGTGAACTGAATGAATCGCCCCTTCTATTATTCGCCAGGGACGCTCGCCGCCAATTCACAGAAGAAGCATTAGAAGCAGCCGATATTTCACCGGAAGACTACCACCCCGGAAAGTCGACATCCGAAGGTCGGCTTTGCCCTCGTTCTATGAAGATTTTTGATGCCTTACTTCGAAGTTATAACGGAAACCTTAAAGATGTCTGGCGGCATGTGCGGGTAGAACGTTTTTTCCTGTCGCGACGGTACCGAACGGGCATTGCAACCGTCGAACCGCAGCTTCATGTCGACGCTGGAATTCGTCAACTCACTATTGAGCAGGGGCTTGCCTCCCTACCAACATCACTGAGAAACATTAGTCTGGAACAAGTATTCGGAGACCTTGTAGACGCCAACCGCGGCCTGGTCGAATACAACGATCTTTTGAAACGGCCGGTTGAGGCCTTCAAGTACCTTCTGTCCACCTGTGAAAAGAGTTCCGTTGCCGTCGCCGGTCAGATTCTCCCTCTGGACGTACTGTTCACAGGAACGAGCAATGAGGCCCACCTCAATGAGATCAAACAAACGACAGACTTCGCCTCATTCAAAGGCCGGTTTGAACTAATTCAGGTCGCCTATCTTCGTAATTACGAGCAGGAAAAGAGGATTTATGATCATCAGGTGGTGTCCAGGTTGGGCGCTCGTCACATTGGTCCCCATACAACCGAGTTGGCGGCATTATGGGCCGTATTGACACGGTTGAAGAAACCCGATCCCAACCAATTCCCAGAAGAAGCTCGACCCCTTCTCGAAAAAATCGGACCACTCGAAAAAGCGGACCTTTTCGCGAATGGAGCGGTGCCGGAAGGATTCTCTGCAGACGAGGTTATCGCTCTTCGTAATCTCTCTCCCCTCCTATGGGAGGAATCACGAGGAGCCGTCGTCTACGAAGGGCTTTTCGGTGCCAGCCCACGTGAGATCAAGGGGATTATTTTCCGAGCCAATGAACGAACGGCGTACAACCATCTCTCCCCCTTGGCTCTACTGGATGAAATTCAGGACTTCCAACAAGAAAGAAACCTATATCCGTTCCTTAAGATTGAACCCATGGGGGATTACCATAACTACCCGAAATTCTTAATATATCTCCGGAACCGGTACCGGTTGCATATACTTCGTGAGGTGCGAACAGCGTTAGGGTATGTCGACGATGGCGAATTCCATCGACTTCTGCAGCGGTACCTGAGCCACACGGCCCATGCAGTTCGAAACGAATCCATGCGTGACCCGATCACGGGAACGATGCAGGATCCAGATCCCAGAATCATGTCTGAATTTGAACAACTTGTCGGAGTAGCCAACGATCAAGCGAATATATTCCGCCAGGACATCGTCCAACGAGTCGGCCATTTCAAACTGGAAAATCCCGATTTGGAGCCGGATCTCGAGAAACTGTTTTCAGTCGAACTGCAGAAAGCAAAAAAGAAGTACTACGCAGGTCATATCGAAAAATCAGAACGTATTGTGCAGACCGTGCTAGACGATCTTGAAGGCAAGAATCAACGATTGAATCCCGGGGTTCAAGAAGAGGTCGACAAGTTCATCGAACGATTTGGCACCATGTACGGCTACAATGAGACCAGCATGAAGGAAGCACTGGGAGAATATCTACAATGTGTGTCCGAATGAGAATTCGGAGCGCAAAACCTTCGGAGCGAAGACATTGAGGCTCCCGGACGCAAAATCTATGGCCATCTGGCTCATAGGTCTCGGTTTTCTGTTCAGTACAACTGGATGGGCGATCGCGCAGACGCCAACCCCGAAGCAGGACTTCAAGCAAGCTGAAAACGCGTTCCGATATCAGAATTATCTTCAGGCAAAAAAGATCCTCCGAACGGTTCTTTACCCGCTTCCCCGCCTTCAGGGATCAAAGTCCAGAGTAAAAGCTCGCGAATATCTGGCCGTTTCCCATTGGATGCTGCAGGAAAAACAGGAAGCGCGTGATGAATTTACCACGCTCCTCATGGAGTTTCCCGACCACGAATTGGATCCATTCTATTATCCACCGCCACTGGTCGAATTGCTGGACGAACTCCGCGTTGAGCTCCAGGACAAAGGGATCTTGAAGACCAGGGAAAAAAAGAAGCCCATTGTGCCTATAAAGGCGCAGGTCGCGGCTGCACCATGGTCGGTAAATCTGCTGCCAATGGGAATCCCGCAGTTTTCCCAGAATCGAACGACGCGCGGCTGGTTGTTGCTGTCTGGCCAGGGCTTGAGCCTGGGGTTCAACATCATCAGCGCATTGTGGATTGAAAGTCTACGTGGACCCGATGGATTCTTCTCCGAAACGGATATCGATACGGCCCGGGGCTTGAAAACAGGTTGGTGGATTAGTGCTGGCGTATTTACGGCTCTATACGCAATCGGGGTTATCGACGGGTTCTCTGGACAACCACGTTCACCAGCAATTTCAGCGGTCGCCAGTCCCTGATTCGGCAGACCTCGTTGACAGAGTCTTCGTCTGGGGCCGAGTATAGGCGTTGATGACCAATGTCACGCCACCAGTAAAGTTATCGGTCTTAATCATCGACGATGAGCCAGACTACGGTACGTTGATCCCGGCAATGCTGGGAAAACACTACATCACTGAATACTGTTCGACCGCCAAGAAAGCCATCGAGACCATGGCAACAAGGCGATTCGATTTTGTGCTTTGTGATGTCCAGATGCCGGAGATCACTGGCCTCGACCTGCTCAAGCAAATCAATGAGGAAGGTCTCCTCGAGGACGGCCCCACTTTTGTGATGATGAGCGCCTTCGGATCTCTTGATACAGCAATCGAATGCCTTTCTTTCGGTGCCTACGACTACATCTCAAAACCATTTAAAAGAGATGAAATTCGGCTTACATTCGCCAAGGCCATCGAACGCGAACGGTTACGGAATCGGGTCCACGAGCTAGAAGAAGCACTAAACGAGACCTATCACTTCGGAAATATTGTGGCCCGTTCCAAGCCGATGCATGAAGTCTTTGAGGTGCTTCGCAAAGTGGCGGGATACAAAACCACCGTCCTGATTACTGGTGAATCTGGAACAGGAAAGGAACTGATCGCGCGCGCGGTCCATTATAGTTCTCCTCGGCGAAACGCTCGCTTCGTCGCCGTGAACTGTGGAGCCATACCCGAAAACCTCCTTGAGACTGAATTGTTTGGACATGTTCGAGGGGCGTTTACGGATGCGGCACGTGATAAGACCGGCCTGTTTGAAGAAGCGACGGGAGGTACTTTATTTCTCGATGAAATTGGTGAACTTCCCTTAGGGCTCCAGGTCAAATTGCTTCGCGTCATTCAAGAACAAGAAGTTCGACGGGTTGGGGCCGTCAAATCAACGCCTATCGACGTACGCATTGTTGCGGCGACCATTCGTGATCTGGCCGAAGAGGTTGAAGAAAATAAATTTCGAGAAGACCTCTATTACCGCCTGAATGTAATTCCTATATGTGTACCGCCGTTACGCGACCGGCCGGAGGATATCCCTCCCCTTTTGGAACATTTTCTCCAACGAATGAATCAGCGGAATGGTACCCAGATCAAGGGCTTTTCCCAGGACGCAATGCGAGAACTGGTCGCCTACGGATGGCCTGGAAACGTACGAGAGCTGGAAAATACAGTCGAGCGATGCACGCTGCTTGTTGAATCCGAAGTCATCACCAAAGAGGTGTTGCCCGGAATGGTGTCCGGCCAACACGATCCAGCGCGTATGGCATTACTTAGCGGGGATCTCTCCATCAAACGTACGGCTCGCATTGTCGAGGAAGCTCTGATAAGAAGAGCCCTGGAAGAAACAGGAGGAAACCGAACGCACGCAGCAAAAATCCTCGAGATTAGCCATCGTGCGCTTTTGTATAAGATCAAGGACTACGGCGTCGACGCCTGAGCCTCCATCACCTCCTGTATGGATTGTGCTCACCGGTGCGGCGACCATTTTTCAGGAGTCCAATATGTCTGGCCCTTCGATTACAATACCCGCCCTCCAGCAAAAAAAGACTGCGGGGGAGCGAATAACAATGCTGACCTGTTACGACGCGACCTTCGCGCGTTTACTCGATCAAGCACAAGTGGATGCCCTGTTGGTGGGTGATTCTCTTGGAATGGTCGTGCAGGGTCACGAGAATACCCTTCCCGTGACACTGGATGAGATCATCTACCATTGCCGCGCAGTGGCCCGAGGATCTTCTCATGCCCACATCGTAGCCGACCTTCCGTTTATGACCTACCAGACCAGTCCAGAACAGGCGGTGGATAATGCCGGCCGCCTACTAAAGGACGGTGGCGCCCATGCTGTGAAAATGGAGGGCGGTGAGTCGATAAGAGAACAGATCCGACGCTGTACGGCAGCAGGGATCCCAGTAATGGGACATCTCGGACTCACGCCACAGAGTGTTCATAAGATGGGTGGGTACAAAGTTCAGGGGAAAAACCGTATCCAGGCGGAACAAATCCTGTCTGAGGCACGAATGGTGGAAGAAGCTGGGGCCTACAGTCTTGTACTTGAAGGTGTCCCAGAAGCTCTGGGGCGGCTGATCACCGAAGAACTTTCGATTCCAACCATCGGAATCGGTGCAGGACGATATACTGATGGCCAGGTACTGGTCATTTATGACCTCCTTGGCATGGACCCGGACTTCCAGCCACGGTTTGTCCGTCGATACAAAGAACTGGGCAATCAGATTGTCGATGCAGCTCGGGCCTACTGCGATGACGTCAAACAGGGCCATTTTCCCAACGATCGTGAAGTGTTTTTGAAGACCGGTTGAGGAATGGAACAATATTCCGATCCAGCGGTTCTCCAGGACATCTGTAGGAGCTGGCGACAAAAAGGCCACTCCGTTGGCTTTGTACCAACCATGGGAGCCCTTCACGAAGGACATTTATCCCTGGTTCGAAACGCGCGCGATCGCTGTGACCGATTGGTGGTAAGTATATTCGTCAATCCCAGCCAATTCGGTCCGGATGAAGATTTCGATGATTATCCACGCGAATTGGCAAAAGATATGGATCTCTTGCAACAAGAAGGCGTCGACGTCCTCTTTTCACCGAGACGAGACCAGATCTATCGCGACGGTCACCAGACCCGTGTCAGTCTTCATCAATTAACAGCCCCGCTTTGCGGCCTGAATCGTCCCGACCATTTTGCTGGCGTCACGACTATTGTGGCCATACTGCTACAAATTATTCAGCCTAATACGGTCTATTTAGGCCGTAAGGACTACCAACAATTTCGAATCATTGAACGAATGGTACAAGACCTGTTCATTCCGACCGAAGTGGTCGGCCTACCAACCATCAGGGAACGGGACGGACTCGCGCTCTCAAGTCGAAACGCTAATTTGTCCGAACAAGGGCGCAAGCGTGCAAATTCGATCATACGGGGCCTACAAAACGCAAAGGACGCATTTTCGAACGGAACAACCTCGGTGGATACTCTCCGAAATATCATTGCATCTGAAGTGAAAAAACGATGTGATGCGGTCCATTATATTGCGATCGTTGACAAAAAAACATTACAGCCAATCGACAACGTTAATCGCCCCGCTGTGATGGCAGTCGCAGCATTGATTGAAGGCGTTCGACTCATCGATAATCTGGAGATCGAACCGATTCAATAGGCTGGATTGTCTGGTGAAAAAACCGGACAACTATGCACAATTTTCATAGCTATGAAATTTATGCATAGCCCGACGACGTTTTCTCTTGTGGAAAATCGAGCAGATGCGCTACATACAGTGGTTACGGAGACGCATACTCCGGCACGGTCCTTGCATAATTTGATATGTTGTCTAGATGACGGATAATCCATTCGTCGTTGTTCGTCTAACCAAGTTGTCGTCGTATATTGCCTGTGTTTGATCCACAGCAACAAAGCCATCGCGCTTACCGGCTGCTAATTCAAGGCCTCTTTAGAGGCCTTGTGTCGGCATTCGTATTTTTTGCGACTACGACCACCGCTTGGGCCGACTACTGCGACACTGGAATGAGTGGAATCTGTACGACTGGTATCGAGGTAGACATAGACGACGACGAAGTCTACTGCCAGCCGAACATCGACGACTACGGTGATAAGAGTGAAGCCTCTGTCCCAGCCGGCCTTATTGAGCGTAGTGCTGGGGTGGTTACGCCTGGATATTATCTGACGACAACCAACGGGCGTTGGGTTTTCAATCTTTCCTGGACCTGTGGCGGTACCGAGTACGCCGGCTGGACGGTCCGAATGTTCGATCCCCAGGATGATTTCTCGCTTTATCGCGTGATCGAGACTTGCGACGACGACGGCAACTCAATGGGGACCGACGACCACTCCTTCTACACCAACGGGATCATTGCAGACGACAACTACGTCTACGCCATCGAATGGGGTGGCGACCATCGCATGATCCGGATTTTCTGGAACCACATCAATCCTGATGAAGCCCCCGTCAGCCCGAATGGGTTTGTTGGACCGCTGTTGACGGGCGACTTTTGTGCAGACGACTCCGACTGCGAGTTGGGCTACTCTTGCTGCACCGAGCTATGGGATTGTCCAGAAGAAGCCAGGTGTACCAGCACTGCGGCGGTCATTACCTACCCGAAAGTTCCACAACAACCGGGCTACCGACTGGTTTCGGGCCAGTACGATTGGACGAATAAGCGCATCGTCATGGGCGGGCTCGATGAACGAAGCATCTGTTATTGGGACCATAACGGCAGTTCCCCCTGGGTTCCGATCGGAACCACAGGCATGGTCTGTAATCGGGACATACAGAGCATCGACGGGATCGGGATTCTGGCTACCGATGGCTACAACTTCTACAGCCATAAGCTGGGTGGCGGCGGTGGTTCAGACCGGGTCGCCCGCCTCGGCACCGGCACCGCAGGAAACGCTCTCGGTGCATGGCTTGGTTGGGCATCGGACGAATACCTTTCCGCAGGGATCTCAGGCTTCTATTACCCCGATGGCTATTTCTACCTCGCCGTAACCGGCTGCCCCTACAACTTCGAGCGGATTCACGTAACCAACGCCGACCCCTACGACCCCTGTGACGGAGCAGACCAGAACTGCGACGGCGAAGCCGACGAAGTCTGCGACATGGACAACGACAACTACTGCGACCGATACCTGGAGGGTTCCGGCCACCCCTCACCGACATACCCCACCATCTGGGAACCCAATACAGCTCCTCCAACCTGTACCGACGGCCGCCTGGACTGTGATGATTGCGATCCGGACTGGCATTGCAATCTGTACTTCGTCGACGCGGATGGCGATGGATTCGGTGGGCAAACACCAACATGTGAATGCACGAAACCACCGGATGCCGTTGAGAACAACCTCGATTGCAACGATATGTATGCCCTGACCTATCCTGGAGCACCCGAGCTTTGCGATGGACAGGACAACGACTGTGATGACGTCATCCCAGAGATAGAGAATGATACCGATGGTGACGGCTACCGGGTCTGCGGTGGAGACTGCGATGATCTCAGCGCAGACTTCCATCCACTCGCCCCAGAGCTCTGTGACGCAGAAGATAATGATTGTGACGGAATTCTACCGCCGGATGAATATGACTATGACACCGACGGTCAAATGGTCTGTGAAAATGATTGCAATGACTCCCATCTACAAATCTACACCGGGGCTCCAGAAAAGTGTGATGGACGTGACAACGACTGTGACGGCGAAACCGATGAAGGACTGACGGACTGTACCCAGGCGAATTGGCCGACTTGTGACACTGTCTTCCCTGGCCCGTGCGTAGCTGGGCAGCCAGTCCCCGATGGAACCGGCACGTTCTGTAAACCCGGCCTTCCAAACTTTGGTGACATCACATACGTGGATATCCCTGGCGGATTGATCGAACGAACTACCGGCCTGGCAAACCAGGGTAATTTCCTGGTTACCGGTAACGGCGAGCATATGTTCAACCTGGCCAGCGCCTGCGATAATTTGTTGGGTTTGGGGTGGACGGTCTATATCCGCGACCCACAAAACGATTTTGAACTCTATCGCTTCTTTGAGACCTGCGACGACGACGACAACGACATCGGTCTTGATGACCATTCGTTCCTTGCGAGTGGTGTGATTGCAGATAGAGATTATCTCTACGCCATTGAATGGACTGGCGGACAGGGCCGTGTCGCCCGCATCTATTGGAATAAGGACGATTATCTGGAGAGCACACCGGTGTACCCGCAGGGATTCTGGGGGCCGGATCCGGCGGATGATGTAGACCCGATTGCAAACTATCCCCGGGTACCCCAGCAAGCAGGCTACCGCCTTGTGAATGGCCAATACGACTGGGTCAACAAGCGCATCGTAATGGGGGGACTTGATGAAGGGGTTGTCTGTTATTGGAATGTTGGTAATAGCCCCTGGTCCCCAGACGGAACCTCAGGAATCACCTGTAATCAAGACGTCCCGGTCATCAACGGACTCGGCGTTATGGGTACGGACGGCTACTTCGTATACAGTCACCGATGGGGGGCATATGGAGGTATCAACCGACTTGCCCGTCACGGCTATGACGTAGCAGGACTTCCACTCGGAAACTGGTACGGCTGGTCGTCCAACCAATATGTCAGTGATGGAATCAGTGGTTTCTATCACCCGGATGGCTACTTCTACTTTGCGGAAGACGGCCCGCCCGAGCAACTTGCACGAATCGCAGTCACCGGATCAACCTATACCGGTATTTGTGACAACATCGACCAGAACTGCAACGGAATCACCGACGAGTATTGTGACGAAGACAATGATGATTCCTGCCAACGCGGGCTTGACGGCGTCGAGTTCGTGACGACCTGTAGCCAGGGAATGACCGATTGCGATGACTGTGATCCCTCCTGGATTTGCACCTGGTATTACCGCGACGACGATGGCGACGGTTTTGGGGATGATTCAACGGGTATCTGCGAATGTGCCGGTGTAGAGGGGTATGTTGAAACATCAGGTGACTGCAACGACGACAATCCTCTGATGCATCCGGCAATGATCGAGCTTTGTGATGGCCTGGATAACGATTGCAATGGCTGGATTCCGAATGACGAAGAAGACAGCGATGCGGATAACTTCCGGATCTGTCAGGACGATTGCGATGACACTGACGCATCGATGTACCCCGGAGCTCCCGAACTCTGTGATACGAAAGACAACGATTGTGATGGAGTCGTTGCCCATGTTGAACATGATAATGATCTAGATGATTATCCGATTTGCCTGGGTGACTGTAACGAAGGCAATGCTCTCGTATATCCCGGTGCTCCTGAGATCTGTGATGGCAAGGACAACAACTGTGATGGGATCGCCGACGATGGTCTCGCAGATTGTACGCCAGGCTCCTGGCCGACCTGTAGTACGGGAAAAGAAGGCCCCTGCAATACAGGTTCGAATATCACCGACGGATCCGGCACATGGTGTAAATCGGATATCGAAGAATATGGCTACATAACCTCTGTAGACGTTCCCGATGGCCTGATCGACCGGGCATCCAGTCATGTGGAACCAGGTGAGTATCTGATCACAGGTAACGGCGAACATATGTTCAACCTCTCCTATGCCTGTGACGGAAATGCCGCTCTGGGTTGGACCGTACGTATCTTCGATCCAGACAACGATTTTGCCTTGAAACGCGAATTCGAGACATGTACCGCAGACGCCAATGATATTGGAACCGACGACCATTCCTTCTTTACGGGTGGTCTGGTCGCGGACAAGACCTGGCTCTACGCTATTGAGTGGACCGGAGACGCGGGCCGCGTCATCCGAATCCGTTGGGATACGGTGACCCCGAATCAGGCCGAAGTCTATCCCAACGGCTTCTTCGGCCCCCTCCCTGCCGATGATGTCGATCCCATCACCAATTACCCCACCGTGCCTCAAAATCCGGGTTATCGACTGAGTAACGGGCAATGGGATTGGGTCAACAAACGAGTTGTCATGGGTGGCATGGACGAACCGGTCCTATGTTACTGGAACGTGGGGGATGCCATCTGGAACCCAAATGGTACCAACTCGATCACTTGTGACGATGATACCGAGATAATTGGTGCCATGGGCGTCGTCGCAACCGATGGGTATCTGGTCTATAGCCATCGATATGGTGGCCAGGAAGGTACCGACCGCGTAGCCCGACATGGCTATGACCGTATGGGATTGGGACTAGGCACCTGGCGAGGATGGGCTTCAAACAGCTACTTCTCGCAGGGAGTCTCCGGATTCTACCATATGGACGGTTACTTCTATTTCGCCGCAAATACCTGCGCCTACGGCCTGCAACGAATTCATCTGAACCAATCCCAACCACCGGGCTTATGTGACAATATCGACCAGAACTGTAACGGAATCACAGACGAAATCTGTGATGTGGACAACGACAACGAATGCGACCGATTTATCCCCGCGATAGAGGGTACCATCGATACCTGTACGAGCGGCAAACGGGATTGCGACGATTGCGATCCGACCTGGGTCTGCACCACCTACTACCTTGATAACGACGAAGACGGCTACGGGAATCCGGACACCTCCGTTTGTGAATGTGCGAAACCGCTGAACTACGTAGAAGATAATAGTGATTGTAATGACGACGACGCCACCATCAATCCAGACGCAGTAGAACTATGTGATGGATTGGACAATGACTGTAACGGCGTCATCCCATTCGATGAAGTAGACGACGACAACGATACCTACCGTCTCTGTCATCTGGATTGTGACGATGGGAACGACCTTATCTATCCAGGTGCGCCGGAACTCTGCGATCTTCTGGACAACGACTGTGACGGTGTCTTCCTGCCGGAAGAGCACGATCATGATGCAGACGGACAGCGCGGC